>DATKCT010000142.1:0-19619 GCA_035513055.1 Verrucomicrobiales bacterium
CGGGACGGATGAGAACCCCGCTCCCGAAAGCGCAGCCCTCTCGGACCCGGCGTCTCCGCCTCTCAGCGCCGCTGATGCTCTCCAAAGCTTTTTGGATGCCGCCTCGCCGGAAGAACGGATCCTTTCCTGTCTGCCTGCTCCGGAGTCAGCCGAAAGGATGCGTCTCTACCCAGATCAATCGCCGGTGGGCGCCGCGGTGGCCGGCTTCCGTCTCCTCTCGACCACCACCGCCGCCGAAACCAACCGGCAACGCCTCGCATTCGAATTGCGCCTCCGCGAGTCCTCCCGCGTGTTCCCCGCCTTCGTCCAGAACACCGGCGAGGGATTTGGCGTCGACTGGCAGGCCTGCATCCAGTTCAAGGACTCCCTCCTGCGGCGCTTCTGCGAAGGCTCCTTCGACCTCTGGAACGACCTCTACGTCATCCTCCAGCGGGGACATAACTACGAGGATGAATCTGCGAACGAAACACTGCATTGGTTCATCCTCAGCTCACCCGGATCGCCCGGGTTCGATCAACGCGTATTCGTCGAACGCGACTCGGAACTTGGCCGCGAACTGGATTCCCGCTTCGAGTTTCAAAAGGAGTACCAGGTCGTCGCCGTCCTCGACCGGCAGACGGGAGAAGGCGGCCAGCCGGTGATGCGCCTATCCGGGATCGCCCGTTTTCATTGGGAACTCTAAACCTCCGCGCGACCCGGATCTTCGCGCCACAGTATTGCTCTACCGGAGGGCGGACACTCTTGTCCGCCATCTAGCCGCAAGAGTTCGCGGGCAGGAGTGCCCGCGCCTGGAGTTTTTACCTTTCTGGCCTGCCCGGGAGGCCGAAGACGTGGTGATCCCGAAGGGATCAGAGCTTGTAGCCGGTGGTGAAGCGTAGCGCCACCACCGGAGACCGTCGATCCATCACCAGCACCTGGAGTTTTTACCTTTCTGGCCTGGCCGGGAAGCAGAAGATGCGGTGATCCCGAAGGGATCAGAGCTTGTAGCCGGTGGTGAAGCGCAGCGCCACCACCGGAGACCGTCGATCCATCACCAGCACCCCGGCAGGGGTGCCAGCCCGCGGCCTTCTCCTTCGATGGCTCATCGAATTGGATCCCGGACTTCTGAAGAAACTCAATCAACTCCTCTCGAAACGATTTCCTCCGGTGTGCTCCTCCTGATCCGCGATATACCGCTGCACATCGCCTCGCACGGACGCACTCACCGTAATTCCTGCATAGCCAACAGAGAAGATGACATGCAAAAGCAGGCATGTGTAGGTGGAGGGCATGGCCAGCCGCTTGCTGGCACCCCTGCCGGGGTGCGGATCGACTTGCAACTCACACCGGTGGTGAAGCGCAACGCCACCACCGGAGACGGTCGATCCATCACCCGCACCCCGGCAGGGGTGCCAGCGCGCGTCCTGCCCTCCGCATGTGTCTCACGCGGCCCCGGTTATTGCGCCGCAAGTTAGGCTTAGCCCGCCTTCTTGCGCGGAGGCCGGTAATCCGCTGCGTGGTAACTGCTGCGCACCAGTGGACCCGACGCCACGTGCAGAAAGCCCTTCGCCAATCCCACCTCGCGAAGCCGGTCGAAGCGCTCCGGAGCCACGTATTCCACAACAGGCAAATGTTTGGGGGATGGCCGCAAATACTGTCCCAGCGTCAGGACCTCGACACCCTGCTCACGCAAGTCGTCCATCGAAGCGACCACCTCGGCTTCCGATTCCCCTAAACCCAGCATCATCCCGCTCTTGGTCGTCAACGCGTCCACGGCCAAATCGCGAGCCCGTCCCAGCACCGTCAACGATCTCCGGTATTGGGCCCGGGACCGGACCAGAGGCGTCAATCGTTCCACCGTCTCGAGATTGTGGTTGAAAACGTGGGGCCTCGCCGCCAGCACGGTCCGGAGAGCTTCCTCGTCCCCTTCGAAATCGGGCGTCAACACTTCCACACACACCTCGTCGTCCAGCGCGCGAAGAGCGGTGATGGTCCGGGCGAAATGCTCTGCGCCCCCATCCTTCAGGTCATCCCGGGCCACCGCTGTGACGACAACGTGCCGCAAACCCATGCGCCGCGCCGCCTCCGCCACGCGCTCCGGTTCGCCGGCTTCGAGTGCGAAGGGCCGCGCCGTCTTCACCGCGCAGAACCCGCAGGCTCGCGTGCAGCGATCCCCGGCGATCATGAACGTCGCCGTGCCCGCGCTCCAACATTCCCACCGGTTCGGACACTGCGCCTCCTCACAGACCGTGTGCAACTGAAGATCCGAAATCAGACCTTTCGTCGACCAGAACACCGGATTGTTGGGAAGCCGCACCCGGATCCATGAGGGCTTTTTCTCTTGGTGCAACTGGGGATCGATCCGGCAAGCCATAGAAGTCTCACCCTGCCCTCGTTCTCCCGCCGCCGCAACTCCTCGGGATAGGGAAACCCGCAACGCTGAGCCGGAATGCCAACGCTCAGCCAATCGCGCCCTCTAACCAACCCCTCACTCGTCTTCGCCAGAAGACTCTTCGTCCTCCTCCTCTTCCGCGCCCGTCCCGGGCGGCGTTCCCGAAGAAGCGTTCTCAGGCTCCGGATTAAACGGAGGCACCGCGACCGGAGGAGTGAAAGCCTCGATGACGCCGCTCTCGCCCGGGAAGGTCCCAGTCGCTCCAGGTTCGCTTCCCGCCGCGTCCTCCTCTTTCTTCATCAATTCACCGCGATCGCGCGCCAGCACGTCCACACTCCAAGTGTTGAGGGCGAAAGTATGCGGCTCGAGCTTCTTCTCCGCGGCCAGCTTATCCTCCAACTCCTTGAGTTGGGCGGCAAACGCTTCATCCTTCGCCTTCTTGTCTTCCTCGGTCTCCTCCGTCCCCTCCGGAATCCCCCGCTCCTTGGCAAAGTCGCCGGCGATCCGCACTTTGACCGGATAGGTGCTTTCGCTCTCGTTCTTGGGGCCGATTTCCAGCGTGTAGGAGAACCCCTCGAAGGTGGTAATCACCACCGTGGCCGCCTGGGAGAAATCCACCTCCGCTTCTTCTCCGGTCAGAACATCTTTGAACGTCGGATTGGAAAGGACCGTCTTGTAGGTCCCAGTCTTGGCCGTATCCAGAGTCTCGCCTTCCTCCGGCGTCTCCAGACGGAAATCATCCGTGTCCTTATCCCTCACGAGTTTCCAGCCCTTCTTGTCCCCTCCCGCAAAGCTCACCTCGATGGACTTCGGTTTGGAGACTTTGATAAAGTCCTTAAGGATCCAGTCGCCCGGCCGCGCCGTGAGACTGGCGAAGGAAGTGGGCCAGGAATCCGTCTCTCCCGTGATCCGCGGAAAATCCTCGTCGACTTCGAAAACCGCGTCTTCCGCCGTCGAGGTCAGCAGATACCGGCTGCCTTTTCCTCCGAAAGACATTCCGGTCCCCGAGTCGGGCGACTCATTGTAGGTGATCTTCCCGATGCGCAGTTGCCTCAGTTCCTCGCCTTCCTCGTCGCTGAAGGTCACGACCGTCGCCATCTTGGTCCTATCACCCCCTTCCTCATCGGCAGGCTCGAGGAGCGCGAGCTGACCGTAGCGCGATTCGCCCACCTCGTGCGCTTGCACAATCTTGGTGTCCCACAGATTGCGGAGGAACCGGAAGACCTTTCCGTAATCCGCCGGATAGCCTCCCCTTTCCTCGACCTGCCAATCGCCGGGGCCGGTGCGCTTCAATAGAACGCTGTCCTCCGCGGTCTTGACCTGGATCCCAGCAATCTCATTGAGAGGAAAATCCGGAAAGAGCTTGTCTCCCGTTCTCCCTGAGGAAGCGAAGGACTTCTTTTGATTCTGATGGACCAGCCAGGCCCCACCCAGGACCACCGCCAGGACCACCGCCAAACCGATGAGCTGCTTCTTCTTCATTTCGCCGCCGTTTTCGCTTTTCGAATGAATGCCAGCACGATTCCCACCAAAATCACCAGCGCCGGCATTCCCATAACATTCACCCAGCGGAGACGGTTCTGCAGGGACTCGACCTCCTCGCGGAGATTCTTTCTCTCGTTGCGCAGTTCCTCGCGCAACCCGGCCTCCTCCTTCCGCAAGTTCTCCAATTCCTGTTGCTGTTCGGGCGACATGATGAACATCTCGCTCCGGTCCGTCTTCTGCTTCTGGATCTCGGTGATCTTGCTCTGCGTCTCCTCAAGCTTGGCTTCGAAATCATCAATCTTGGCCTGGTATCGATCCGCCGCCTTGGCCTCCATCTCGGCAATCTTGGTGAATCGCCGTTCGGCGACAGACCGGCTCCGGATCCGGATGAGGTTGTTGTCCCCCGCCATTTGCTCGATGATATTCTGCATCAACGCCAGATTGTTGGCGAAGGGATTGTAGCCGAGGACCCGGCCACCGAAACGGATCTCCTGCACGTAGAAAGCGTCGAAGAGGAAATCGACGTCGCCTAACAAGACCACCACGCCGTCCTCCGGGCTCTCCTTCAGCGAAGACCCGCCTGGCGCCGCAGCAGACTCAGGGCTGTCAGGGTCCAGACTGTCCGCAGCAGGCTCCGCGCTCTCCACAACACCCGGCTCCGCGCTCTCCACAACATCCGGCTCCGCGCTCTCCACCACACCCGGCTCCGGGCTCTCCGCCACACCCGGCTCCGGGCTCTCCGCCGCCGCGTCTGACGCGCCGCCGGCATCCGCTTCCTCAACCTCACCGGCGAGCGCTTCTTCTTCTTGGCCCGCATCGGCAAGCGCCACCTCTTCCAACTCTCCTTCCTCCTCGTCCCCACCGCCGGTCTCAAAATCCTCATCGGTGGTCTCCGGCGGGGGCGGGCCGTCCGGAAATGCCGTCTTGAATTTGCCCCGCAAACGAAGGCCCACGTCAAAGCGTTTCCCCTCGGATCTGAAGGCGGTCAGAATAGACTGGGCATCGTCGTCGGAAATACCTGGCGACACCAGTTGTACTTGATCCGAGGTAAAGAGAATCGAATCTTTGGTCAGACCGGGAGCGGGACTGCCGGTAAACACCCCCGCGTGGCCCATCAGAATCTGCTGGAGGGACTCGGTGACCAAATCTTCCTGATTCATTCCCTCCCGGTTGAGGAAAAGCATCTTGGGCTCCCGGCGCTGGCCGCCGGTCCACATCATGATCCGGTCGGCTACGACCTGATCGGAAAACTTGATGCCCCAGGCGGCAAAGATCTTCTCCAAGTTGGAGGCATTGCCGGACATGGCCATCATGGGATTGCCGCCCATGCGCGCCGGCAACGTGTAGTCCGGATCGACGCACACAACGAGTTTGCCGCCCCGCATCAGGAACTGATCCACGGCGAACTGCGCCGTTTCAGACAGACCCTGGGGATGCAGGACGATCAAGAGATTGATTTCCTCCTCGATGCTGCCGGTGCTGGCCGGAAGCATTCGCACGTCGTAATCCGCCGAAATGGTCCGGTAGAACAGCCAGGGCGGACTGGGCGGCTGCTGCATCATCGGGTTCATCCGGCCCCCGGAGATCTCGAGGTCGGTGAGGATCCCGATGACCGGCTTCTCCGTCTGAACCACCTGGGAGACGGCCCTCGAGAGATCGTACTCCAGCGAGCGCTCCTGATTGGGATCGAGAAATGGCAGCACCGAGCGCTCGTCCAGGCACTGCACTTCGATCCCATTATAAATCACGTCGGGCGCTCCCTGAATCTCGACCCCGGAAATTCCCGCCTGAGTCGCAGCCACTTCCGCATCGGAATCAGGGCGGGGATCCAGAATCTCGACCGAGAGCTTGCCTCCGCTCCGTTTCCGGTATTCCACCAGCAAATCTTTGACCGTGCGGATGTAGTTCTGCAAAACCTGGGGAAGCGCATCCGCATCCCCGGAGACGTAATAGCGGATGGTCACCGGCGTATCGAGATCCTTCAAGATATTCACGGTGCCGTCGGACAGGGTGTAGAGCTTGTCCTCGGTGAGATCAGCCCGGACGCGGACGACCCCAAAGATGTAGTTCAGAAGGATGATGATCAGAAGCACGATCGCCGCTCCCAGAAACGAGAGCAAGACCGTGGTTCCTTTGGAGGCGGTGTGTCGGCTCATGGCTGCTTCTTCCGGGCTGATAATGTAAAAATGGCGATTCCGTCAGGCGCGCTTGCTCTTGAGAACCACCGCAGTGAAGTAGAGACAAAATCCGGTCACGCTCAGGAAAAAGAAGACGTCGCGCAGCACGAGTATGCCTTTGGCCAGTTCATTGAAGTGGGTCAACACCCCAAATGCAGCCACCATTTCACCAAACCTGAATTCGTTGAGAAACTGCACCACCGGCGGAAACCCGGCCAGGATCAGCAGCAGACACACGGCCACGGCAATGACGAAGGCCACCACCTGACTGCGCGTAAAGGCTGACACGGCGCTGGTCACCGCCAAGAAACTCGTGCCCAGAAGGAAACTCGCGCAGTAACCGGCAAAGATGACGCCGTGATCGGGTTTCCCCAGATAACTGATGGTCATCCAAATCGGGAACGTTAGGGCCAGAGCCAAAAAGATGATCACGCTGGCGGCCAAGAACTTCCCGACGATGGCATGCCACGGAGCCACCGGCATGGTCAGCAGAAGTTCCATCGTGCCGAGCCGTTGCTCCTCCGACCACAGACGCATCCCCAAAGCCGGCGCCAACACCATGAACAACCACGGATGCCAGAAAAAGAACGACTCGGTCAGGGATGCCTCCTGACGTTCGAACACTCCGCCGAAAAGAAATGCGAATCCCTGTGCCGCCAGCAAAAAGATGACGATCAGCACGTAAGCCAGCGGCGAGTTGAAATAACTCCGCAGCTCCTTCTTGAGAATGGTCACAATGTTTGAAAATGCGCTCATGTCCGGCTCCTCCCGCTCTTGACGGATCTTGATTCAGGTTCCGCTGACCGCCTCACGGCGTATCGGAAGTGGTGATCTTACGAAACACTTCGTCCAGCCGCCCTTCTTGCGGCGAGATCTCACGCACGACCGCTTTTCTCTCCACGGCATAACGGAACAATTCGTTTCCCAACTCGGCTCCGCGGCCCGGATAGGGCAGCGCCAACCCCCGCAGACCCTGGGCGTTCTGCGACAAGACCTGCACGGAGCGCACCGCCGCCAGCTTTCCGATCTCTTCGCGGAGCTGCGCCGCGGCGACGCCCTCCAAGCTAAACCGGACCGCTCCGGCGCCATCGGCCTTGGCTTTGAGTTCCTCGGGTGTGCCGTTGGCCACGATCGATCCATTGCTGATGATGATGGCGCGGGTGCAGGCTGCCTCCACCTCCTCGAGGATATGGGTCGAAAAGATGATCGCCTTCTCTTCCCCCATCCGCTTGATGAGCCCACGGACCTCATGCTTTTGGTTGGGATCCAAGCCATCGGTGGGCTCATCCATGATCAGGATTTCCGGGTCGTGCAGAATGGCCTGAGCCAGACAGGTCCGGTGCCGGAACCCTTTCGAGAGCGTATCCACGCTCTGCTGCCGCACCGTTCCCAGAAAACAGGTGTCCACGGCGTGGTTGACCGCCTTTTTCCCATCCGCTCCCCGCAGACCGCGCATCTCCGCGATGAAAGAAAGGAAACTTTCCACGGTCAGGTCGCTGTAGAGCGGAGCATTCTCGGGCAAATAACCAATGCGCCGCTTGGCTTCGATGGGCTTCTCCAACATATCCAACCCAGCCACCCACACTTCTCCGGAGGTGGGCGGGATGTAGCCCGTGATCATCCGCATGGTCGTCGATTTCCCCGCTCCGTTCGGGCCGAGAAATCCCAGAACTTCGCCCCGCTTCACCTCGAAAGAGACGTCCTGAACCGCCGCCTTCGGCCCGAAGTGTTTCGTCAAGTTTTTGACCTGGATCATTGCTGCAACCCCGTTGTTCGCCGTCCACGCCGCAATCCCCAGCGAGCCCGTATCCCGGGCCTAAGGATTCACGGCTGCATGGGGGGAAACCCGTGAAAAGCGAGCCCGAACCGAAATCACAAAAGTGCATTGCGCAAGAAAAATCTGCTTTTATGAAGCGCCGGCCGGATCTTTGCCCGTTCTTCTCTCGATGCCGCAGCCGCTCAAACTGGTCTCCTGGAATGTCAACGGCCTTCGCGCCGCGCTCAACGCGGGGTTCGCCGATTTTGCCCTGGCCTCCCGCCCGGACCTGCTCTGCCTCCAGGAGATCAAGGCCCGGCCGGAGCAAATCCCCGCCGGCCTCTGGCAAGAGGACTGCCAGGCCATTTGGAATCCCGCCGCGCAAGCCGGTTACGCCGGCACCGCCGTTTTCTCCCGTGTCCCGCCCCTTTCCGTCCGTTTCGACATCGACTTCCCTGAACCGCAAGCCGAGGGACGCGTCATCACTGTCGAGTTTCCACAGTGGTTCCTCGTCAATGTCTATACCCCGAATGCGCGCGACGGCCTCCGGCGCCTCGACTACCGGATGGCCTGGGACCGGGCTTTTCTCGAGCATCTCCGCGCCCTTTCCGTCGCCAAACCGGTCGTGTTCTGCGGCGACCTCAACGTCGCCCACCGTGAGATCGACCTGGCCCGGCCCGCCGCCAATCGCCGCAACCCCGGGTTTACCGACGAGGAAAGGGCCGGGTTCGACGCGCTCCTCCAAGCCGGCTTCGTCGACGCCTTCCGCCTGCTCCATCCCGAGCCGGACTGTTACACTTGGTGGAGCTACCGGGCCCGGGCCCGCGAACGGAACGTCGGCTGGCGGATCGATTACTGGTGCCTGAGCGAGTTGTTGCGTCCCCGGATCCGGGACGCGCGTATACTCGCCAATGTCTACGGATCCGACCACTGCCCAGTGGAACTGCTCTTCGATCCCCCGCGCCGCCGGCGGCGCTAGCCACCGAGCCGCAAGAATTCGCGGGCAGGAGTATCCGCGCCACGATGAGTGGGACAGGCGGGACGGCCGCCCCTACGTTGGGCCGCAAGCCTCCGCCGGCGGGAGTTGCCCGCGCCTCGGTGTGAATAAGGGCACAGGCGAGACGCCCGCCCCTACGTGGGGCCGCAAGGCTCCGCCGGCAAGAGCACCCGCGCCTAGAGCCTCGGGAGAAGCCGGAGGCTTCCCAGCTTGTAGCCGGTGGTGAAGCGCAGCGACACCACCGGTCTGAGTTGCATCTCGATCCGCACCCCGGCAGGAGTGCCAGCAAGCGGCTGGCCATGCCTTCCACCTAACCATGCCTGCTTGAGCATCTCATCTTCTCTAATGGCTATGCAGGGGTTACTGTGAGCGCGTCCGTGCGAGGCGATGTGCAGCGGTATATCGTGGATCAGGAGGAGCACACCGGAGGAAATCGTTTCGAGAGGAGTTGATTGAGTTTCTTCAGAAGTCCGGGATCCAATTCGATGAGTGGCACCTTGACTGAATGACTGCACCAACGAAGGAGAAGGCCGCGGGCTGGCACCCCTGCCGGGGTGCGGGTGATGGATCGACGGTCTCCGGTGGTGTCGCTGCGCGCCACCACCGGCTACAAGCTCTGATCCCTTCGGGATCACCACGTCTTCGGCCTCCCGGGCAGGCCAGAAATGTAAAAGCTCCAGTCGCTGGCAGGAGTGCCCGCGCAACGGTTAAAAGAGTGGGGCAGGCGAGACGCCTGCCCCTACGTTGGGCCGCAAGGATTCGCGGGCAGGAGTGCCCGCGCCACAGGGGATGCAGTAGGAGAAACGCGGGCTAAACCCCCTTGGCCAAGCGCTGGTTGTACTGAATGGATTTTCGGAAGTAATTGATCTTCCCGATCAAGTCGGCGTGCTTGCGCGTGGCCTCCCGGAGGGCCGGACTGCCGTTCGGGTTCGCGCTCAAATACAGCCCCACCCGCGACTGCAACTCTCTCTTCTGCCGTTCCAAAGCTCCGGACCGCGCGATGCAATCCGCCAGCCGCTTCGCCACTTCCCCGATCTGGATCGATATGCCTGAGGTCCGCTCGGTGAACTCCTTTTGCTTCGCCTCCAGCTCCTCGTCAATCTTGCTCAAGCGGCCCTCGACCCCCTCGATAAGCAGGCTGCGGTCCTGAGAAAGCTGTTTGCGCTCGTTGAACTGCGCCTGCAGTTCCCGGAGCCTCTCCTGAACCTCCTCCAACTGGACCGGGTCGCCTCCCTCGGATTTGAGCACCCGGTATTTCACCTTGAGCCCATCGAAGTGACGCCGGATCTGCGCGGCTTCCTCCCGGAGATCCTCGACCTCCAACAAAAGGGCGTCGACCTCCTCCGCCACTTCGGCCCGGCGCTCCTCGATCTGCTCGACCTGCGTCTCGATCTCTTCGCTGATGTCCAAATAAGTGTCTTCCAACTCGTCATTCTGCCGTTCCAACTCGTCGATCCGCACTTGAAGCTGCTCCTGCTGCTTCTCGATGTCCTTGAGTTGCCAATACTCGCCGGTGAGTTCCTCGACCTCTTCGACATCCTTCCACGCGATCTTTCCAAGGAGGTCCTCCGCCTGCTTCAGATATTGCAGCTCGGTGTTCGCCGCCCGCCAACGCCTCTTCTGGCGCTTGTATCCCAACTGCCAAAACGTCCGGCGGACGATGTACCCGAAGGCGTTCATACTGAAACCATTGCAGAAAGTGTGCCCATATCTTTGCCCAACGTTCCCGGCCCTCGACAGAGATTCCTCGTGCCTTTGCCCAAGCACTGCGAAATGTCAAGGGGCCGTGATGAAACCGCCGTCCCCCGCCTCCCCCGGCCGCTCCCCTCACGCCCGTTCCAGTACGCCCGCTCGCCCGCCCTTTTCCTCTCCACAAACCTCACCTTCATTCCTCGCCCTTCTGAAGACTCGCCAACACCGAATAGTCCTCCAGCGTCGTCGTGTCCCCGCTGATCTTCTCGCTCCCGCTGCAAATCTCCTTCAGCAACCGTCGCATGATCTTTCCACTCCGGGTCTTGGGAAGAGCCGCAGCAAAACGAATCTCGTCCGGACGCGCGATGGCCCCAATCGCCCTTGCCACCTCCGCCCGAAGCTCTTCTCGTAAGCCTTCCCCCGGTTTCACCCCCTCCTTCAGCGTAACAAAAGCGGCGATCCCCTGTCCGGTGATCTCGTGGGGTTTTCCCACCACCGCCGCCTCCGCCACCCCGGGATGGCCCACCAGCGCGCTCTCGATTTCCGCGGTCCCCAGCCGGTGTCCAGAGACGTTCAAGACGTCGTCCAGCCGTCCCACAATCCAAAAATATCCGTCTCTATCGCGCCGGGCCCCGTCCCCCGTAAGATAGAATCCCTTGTACTCGTTCCAATAGGTCTTTTGAAAGCGGAACCGGTCCCCGTAAATGGTCCGCAGCATCGACGGCCAAGGCCGCCGGATGACCAGCTTCCCGCCTTCGTTCGGGCCCACTTCGCGCCCTTCCCCGTCAAGAATGGCGGCGTCCACTCCGAAAAAGGGCAGCGTCGCCGTCCCTGGTTTCAAAGGCGTCACACCCGGCAGCGGGCTGATCATGATCGCTCCGGTCTCAGTCTGCCACCAGGTGTCGACGATCGGACAACGCCCGCCGCCGATGACCCGGTGATACCACATCCAGGCCTCCGGATTGATCGGCTCACCCACGCTGCCGAGCAGACGGAGGCTGCTCAAATCATGCTTCTTCGGCCAGCGATCCCCCCATTTGATGAAAGCGCGGATCGCCGTTGGCGCCGTGTAAAGAATCGTCGCCCGGTGCGTCTCGATAATGCGCCAGAAGCGGTCCGGCTCCGGCCAATTCGGAGCCCCCTCGTACATGAGCACCGTGGCGCCGTTGGCCAGCGGGCCGTAGACCAGGTAGCTGTGCCCAGTCACCCAGCCGATGTCCGCTGTGCACCAATAGACGTCTTCGTCGCGCAGATCGAAGACATACTTCGAAGTGCAGTAGGTTCCGGCCAAATAGCCGCCGCTGCTGTGGAGGATCCCCTTGGGTTTCCCGGTCGATCCGCTCGTGTAGAGGATAAAAAGCGGGTGCTCGCTGTCGAAACCCTTTGGCGGGCAAACGGGCGACGCTTTCTCCATTTCTTCGTGCCACCACACATCCCGGCCCTCGCGCATCGGCGTCTCTCCCCCGCTGCGGCGAAGCACGATGACTCGCTGGACGCTTGGGATTCCCGCGATGGCGGCATCGACATTCTCTTTCAGCGCAACAACCTTGCCGCGACGGAAGCCGCCGTCCGCCGTGATCACCGCCTTCGCTCGGCTGTCTTCTATACGGTCCCGGATACTGTCCGCGCTGAAGCCCCCGAAGACGACGGAATGGACGGCGCCGATCCGGGCGCAGGCCAACATGGCCACCACGGCCTCGGGGACCATCGGCATGTAAATGATGACGCGGTCCTTGGATCGGACGCCGTTGGACTTCAGCACATTAGCAAAACAACAAATTTCCCGGTGGAACTGCCCGTAGGTCAGCGTCCGCACCTCCCCGGGTTCCCCCTCCCAAATGATCGCCGCCTTGTTCCGCCGCGCGCCGGAGAGATGGCGGTCCACACAGTTCTCACTCACGTTGATCCGCCCACCCAAGAACCACTTGGCCGAAGGAGCCTTCCACTCCAGCACTTGCGTCCAGGGTTTCTGCCACAACAGCTCGCCCGCTTCCCGCGCCCAAAATGTGTCCGGACTCTCGATCGATTCCCGGTAAAGCTTGCGGTACTTGGCCATGCTCCCGATCCGGGCGCCCTCGCTGAAGGAAGGCGGGGGAGGAAAAACGCGCTCCTCGACCAGATGGGATTCGATGGATTGGCTCATGCTCGAAAAAGGGGGGGACGAGGACAGGGAAAACGGGGGCCTTCAGGCTCTACAAGAAGGATCAAGCGCATGCAAGCCTCCGTCGCCCATCGCTTGCCTGCCACGTTGGTGCATAGGCGCTTGCCTGCCGTTCGGTGTCCGCTCCAATCCCCGCGCGGCATCACCGAGAAATAATCAACACGCTCTTCTCTCCCAGGCTCTCCCACCCCGCCGCCTCAGCCATACACCCCGTCCAGCAACCAGCGTCCCCTCTCCCTCGACAAACGATACAGCCCAGCCCGGTCCCCATCGATCTCCACATCCCATTCCTCACGCTCCCACTCCCCTCCTTTCTCCCACCAGTCTCCCGAGGACCGGTAGGGCCCCCGGGAACACAACACCAGGCCCGCGATCTCCCCAGACACCAGTTCCACAGGCTCCTCCCCCTTCCTCCCCGGGCGGAGAAGGGTCTGCACCGGCAACGGAGGACGAAAGCGCCGCAGCGGCAGACCGAGAGCACGTTCCAAACACAGCCGCGCTTCCGGCGATCCCTCCACGCCCCCTCCCTTTTCCCCGTCGCCCCCGCTGCCGAAAGGCGGCCCGGTCTCCACGGCATCCGGCCGGTGCGTGAAACGCAGCCGGGGAATCCCCACGCTCTGACCGCCGAGAAGCGCCTCCAACCGGCCTACCGTGCCGGCAAACCGGTTCGGATCCCGCAACCCCGGATCGAACAAATCGCGTTGCTCACAAACCGCCCGCCCCAGCAGAGCTTCCAACTCCAATGACGCCACCGGCGACGCCGCCCGAAACGATTCCAAACGCGTGTGCAAAATCCCGAACAACAAGTTTGCCTCTCGAGAAGGATCGGGAATCCGCAATTCCATCGTCTCCGTCTTCCGGTCCGCAAACCCCAACCGCAGGACCAGCCCGGACGCCGCCGCATACACCGCCTCGAGACGGGCGCAGACGGTCTCCAGCATCCGGCGCAGCAAAAACAACAGCGGCTCGAGCTGCTCGATCTCGTAGTCCAGTTCGAGCACAGCGGCGAACTGTTCCGGTACCCGGTGCAGCCGCAGCAGGCGCCTCCGCTTCCCCGCCGCCCGGTCCTGGAGATGGGCCGCCTCCAAACCCAAACGGGCGACGAGTTCCGCGCGCGGCAAGTCCAGGAAAGCTCCCACCGTCCGCACCCCCCACAGACGCAGAACCTCGAGCATCGCGGCTTCCGGCTCCAGAATCTGCAACGGCAATCCGCCGAGCGCCTCCCGGAACCGGCTTTCCGGCAAACACAAAACCGGGTTCGCCGCCCTCGCCGCCAACAAGGCCCGGTCCGGATCCGGAGCCGAGCCCACACAAGCCCATAAACCCTCCTGGCGCAACCGCTCGATGCAACGTCCGGCAAAACGCTCCCCGCCGGCGGGCGCAAACCGCGTCCCGATCAGATCCACAGTTGCTGCTCCGAAAGACGTGCTCTCGTAGTCGCGAGAAAAGCCCGACACGCTCTCCAGCAAGATCCGCTGCATCTCCTCCTCCAACCCGGGGCAGCGACGTTCCAACCTCAGGCGGGGACAGCGGGCCTCCCCCTGCGTGGCCGTCATACCCGGAACCACCCCGCCAGCCCGGGCCTCGGCATTGACTTCCACAATGACCCCCGCGCCCTCGCCGCCTTTCCCCCCGCGCCCTCGAGGCCGCCCCTCACGCCCCCGCGCCGCCGCTCCCATCCCTTCCAACACTCCCACAGGCCCGCCGCTCCGTCCCCCATCCGCCCGCTCCAAGGACTGCGCCAAAGGACAAGGAATCACCACCGCCGCGTACATCATCCCTTATTGCTTAACTCACCTAACCAATCCGCCTAACCGGAAAGAGCCGCCCGCTCCTCCGCCCCCATCCCCGAGCCCCCGCCCCAGCGGCGGCGAAACACCTCGAAACGCAGTTCTCTCCCCAGCGTCTCCCGCGGAAGATCGAACACCGCCGCCGTATAACGGCTCTCCATCTCCACGCGAACCGCCGCGCTCCCGATCAGGCGACAGGGAGTAAACCCGAAAAGCGTGCGCCCGCTCGCCTCCGCCAACGCCCGCAAACGATGCCAGATCGAAGACGGCAACCGGCGCAGCTCCCGCTCCGCATTGAGCTGCAAATCCAAAAATACCGCCTCCAGATTCCCGTCCCGCAGCAACAGATCCGCCGCTTGCACCGCCTCTTCCGCCCCGCGACACCGGATCCACAACATCCAGCCCCGGTCCTCCTCCGCCAAGTTCGCCGCGTCAAACCCGTCTTTCCCGTCCACCAACGCCACCCGCCGCCGCTCCCGGATCCACCCCTCCAAAACCCGCATCAAAAGCAATCCCGCGCCCCGGCTCGGCCCCCGGGCCACGATCTCCACCACGCTGCCCTCGACAATCCCCAGCCCCTCCAAACCCGCCGCCGCGCAGACTCCCGCCCGCCCCACAGACGCCATCCGCCGGTGCGCCTCCGGAAATTTCTCCTCCATCAAAGCCCGCAGCGCGATCACGTTATCCGCTCTGTTTTTCCTGTTCATAAGAACAGTTTACTCTGCCCTTCCCCGCGGAAGATTGCAAGCTCTTCCCTCTCCCAGCGCAAGATCGGTTGACAGACCGGCAGACCCGGCTTCCCTCGGCATCTGCGGAACCAATGAATGCCCTGATCATCGTCGCAGACCTCGGAAATCTTCGCGCCTACCGCCAAACCGTCGACGCCTATACCCAGTCGAAATCCCTCGACCTGCTCGAAGACGTCGCCAATCCCGATGCCCACCTGCGCTTCGGAGAAACAGTGACCGATCAAGCCGGCCGCTTCCCCAGCGGCGGCCCCATGGCCTCCGGCGGCATGTCCCACGGCGAAAACCACCATACCGAAGCCGAAAACCAAAAACGCAGGGTCCGCTTCATCGCCAATCAGATCAACCGCATCGTCGACCGCGAATCCGCCTTGCCCTGGAACTTCGCCGCGCCCCAGCAAAGCAACCGGGCCATCCTCGGTCAGGTCCGCCCCGATCTCCGGGAACGCCTGCGCAAAAATCTCTCCGTCGACCTGACCAAAGCCGCCCAAAAAGAACTCATGGAACGTTTTTCCTGAGCCGGGTCCACCCTTTCCAACGCGCCAGCAGCGGCCCGCACCACAACGCCGCCAGCATCAGCATCAAGACCAGACACACCGGTTGCTGAAACATCGCCGTCGGGTCCCCTTTGGCGCTGATCAATCCGGCCCGAAGCTTCTTCTCCGCCATCGGTCCCAGGATCATTCCCAGGATCAATGGCGCCAAAGGAACCTTCTGCCGGTCAAACAGAAAACCGGCAAATCCAAAAATCACCGCCACACCCACATCGAACACGCTGTTGCGCAACGCGTAGGATCCCACGATCGAAAACACCACGACCCCCGCCATAACTCCGGCCCGCGGCAACCGCAGAATCAGCCGGAACGCCCGCAGCCCCGCGTAACCCGCCGCCAGCAGCAAAACCTGCGTCGCCAAAGCGATCACAAAAAGATTCCGCACCCGCTCCCCGCTGTGTTCGAAAATCTCCGGTCCCGGCCGGATGTCGTAGACCAAGAAAGCCCCGAGCACGATCGCCGTCACCGCGTCGCCCGGGATCCCGAACACCAGCGCCGGAATCCAGGCCCCCGCCACCGCCGCGTTGTTCGCGCTGGTCGGGGCCACCACCCCCTCCTCACAACCCTGCCCAAACTCCTTCCCCCGCTTCGATATCCTTCGTTCCAATCCGTAGGCGCCCCAGGCGGCGATGTCCGCCCCTGCTCCTGGCAAAGCTCCCACCACCGTTCCCAGCGCCGACGAACGCGCCACCGTCCAACGCCTTCGCCATACCCCCCGCAGCGCTTCGCCCACCGGCAACGCCCCCGCCCGCGCCTCCGGCAGGGCTTCCGCCCCCGCGCCGCTCCAAGCTGTCCGCAGCACTTCCGAAAGCCCGAACAGCCCGATCATCGCCGGTATGAAGCCAATCCCGTCCAGCAGCTCGCTCGATCCGAAGGTGTAACGCGGCGTCCCGCTGATGCCGTCCATCCCCACCGTCGCTAACAAAACGCCCGCCGCCGCCGCCAACAGCCCCTTTCCCACCGCCCCGCCGCTCACCATCGCGCTCAAACTCAACCCCAGCGCCGCCAACCAGAAATACTCGAAGTTGCTGAATCGCAGCGCGAATCGCGCTAACTGAGGAGCCAAAACCATCAGCAGTAAAACCCCCGCCACCCCGCCAATCGCCGAACAAAAAAGATTCAGCGTCAACGCGTAATCCCCCCTCCCTTTCCGCGCCATGGCATAACCATCCAGCGTCGCCGCCGCCGACGCCGGCGTGCCCGGAATCCGCAGCCACGTCGCCGGAATGTCTCCGGCGAATATCGCCGTGAAACTGACCCCGATGATCATGGCCAGGGCCGCGTTGGGATCCATGTAATAACTGACCGGCACGATCAAGGCCACCGCCATCGTCGCGGTGAGACCCGGCGTTGCCCCGACAAAGACCCCAAAGACCATGGCCAACAGCCAGGGAATCCACACTCCTGGCTGCAGCAACTCACTCATGGTCCGGCAATGGTCTCGCCCGCTCCCCTCCGTCGCCTGCTCTCCTTCAGAAAGGCAATCCCAACCTCCCCGCCGGCAATTGCACCCGGAACAGCCAGCCAAACAAAATCTCGATCGCAACCACCAGGAGCGCCGCGGAACCGAGACCTTTCCACCAAACCAAGCCCGATGCCCGCAGGTAGATCGCGACAAACAAAAACGCCGCCAAACGAAATCCCGTCCACGGCAGCAACGCCGCGAATCCCGTAAGGCCCCCCGCCACCCCGCACCACCGAATCCACCGGCCCCGGCTTTCCGCCTGCGCCCTCTCAGGGCTTCGCCCGGACCACAAGACCCGGAGGCATTGCCAAAGCCCCCCCGCCAGCAATACCGCCGACATCGTCAGAGGAAAAGTCCGGGGACCGGGATCCCCTTGGCTCACGAACCCTGGCACCTCCATCCGCAGTCCCCAAACCATCCCCAGACCGCCCAAGGCCAATAAAAAAATCCCGAAGCCCAGCCCGTCCCGGCGCCCAACCGCCGCGTCCGCCATCCCCCTCCCCTTCCCTTCGTCCAGACTCTCCACCGTCACGATCCCTTCGCGTAACCCGCCTTCCGAATCACGTCTTCCCACTGCTGGTCCTGCTCCTCAAGAAACCTCCCAAACTCCTCGCCCGCCCGCAGTGTGACCCCAAATCCGCTCTCCCGCATGAACGCGCGGTATTTCTCCGACTCCGCAATCTCGACGATCAATGACCGGATCCGCTGCGCCACCGGATCCGGAGTGCCTTTGGGAAGGAGAAAACCGCGCCACCCCACCGCCTCCCAGTCCACTCCAGCTTCGCGCGCCGTCGGAACCTCCGGAAACTCGGGGAGCCGCTCTGCACTCATCACCGTCAAGGCCTTCAATTGACCGGCCTCGATCTGCGCCATCGCCTCCGGCAAACTGCAACACACCGCATCGATATGTCCGCCAAGAAGTTCCACCAGGGACGGCGCCGCACCCTCCGTCGGCACCCAAATGACCGAATCCACCGGCAATCCCGCCGCCGAAAGGAATCCTGCCCGGGCCAAATCCCAGGCGCCGCCCGTCGCCGTTCCCGACATCTTCACCTCTCCGGGTCGAGCCCGCACCTCCTCGAGCCAGCTCTCGAGATTCTCCCAGCGCGCCCCGGCTTGTACGAGGATCGCCGCGGCATCCGAGTTGACTTGCGCCACCGGTTCGAAATCCTCCCAGGTCAGCGGCGAGATCCCCATCCAGTGCATCGTGCTCAACTCGAAGGTCCCCATGGTCACCGTGTGCCCGTCGGCCGCCGCCGCCGCCCCCACGCCGTGTCCCACCGCACCGCTGCCTCCGGTCCGGTTCATCACCACCACCGGCGATCCCAACTGAGATTCCATTTCCGTGGCAAAAAAACGGGATACCCGGTCTGTTCCCCCTCCCGCCGCCCAGGGGCAGATCAACGTCACCGCCTTCGTGGGAAATCGCTCCGCTCCAGACCCGCCGCCGGGATCGCACCCGGCCAATACCGCCAACGCCGCCGCCGCTGTTGCAATCGCCTCCTTTTTCATCGGTTGATGCCGCCGATTCTGCACCCCGGCGCCCCGCGAAGCCAACGCAATTCTCGGCGGTCTGGCCGCTCATCCACCTGCGCCCCCCTCCGAAGGACGCTGCGAACCCCGTACTGTCCAGGCCGCGCGCAGCTCTTGGCCCAGGACTGGGCGAGAACACCCTGTTCCAGCCAGAGGCCAGCGGTGCAGGCAGGACGGGGCGCGACATTCCACAGCAGAAAAGGGATGAGAAATGCGGACGTCCCCTTGCACAGGTCAGAATCTGGTGCAGAACGATGGTGCGGCCTCCAATGCGCCTGGTTATCTTCGACATTGACGGCACCCTCACGGCAACGATTCAGGCCGACGATACGTGTTTCGTGCGCTCCTTGGTTGAGGTCTGCGGCTTCAGCGATGTGGATGCCGATTGGTCGAACTACAAGCACACAACTGATTCCAGCATTCTCCGCGAGATTCATGAGGCGCGCCTGGGCCGGTCGCCGTCCGTTGCTGAGGTCGCACGTTTTCGTCAACACTTCGTCGATCTGCTCGCGCAGGCCTCATCCGAATCTGCCTTTCGACCCATCCCAGGAGCGCCTCAGTTGCTTGAGACGCTGCGTCGCAGGGTGGAGTACCGCGTTTCCTTGGCCACCGGCGCATGGTCCGATCCCGCCCGCCTGAAGATGGCCAGCGCCGGCCTGTGTTACGATGATTACCCGGCAGCGTCGTGCGACGATGCGTTTGACCGAGAGTCCATCATCAAGCTGTCCATGCAAAGGGCTGCCCAGCGATACGGTGGATTCGATGGCGCTGTTTACGTTGGCGACGGTGTCTGGGACGCGCGCGCGTGTCGCGCCATTGGCCTTCCGTTCATCGGCATAGCCGACGGCATCCGCGCGACACGACTGCTTGAAGAAGGCGCCGGACGTGTGTT
>DATKCT010000143.1:0-14033 GCA_035513055.1 Verrucomicrobiales bacterium
CTGCGGCTTATTCCGCGGTCTTCACGCGAAGGTTCGTATCGTAGACCGTCACCGGCCCCAGCGTCTCCAACTCTTCCTTCACTTCTTTGGCTTCACCGACGACCACGATGGCCAGGTCCTCGACGCTGAGGTGTTCCCGCGCCAGCTCTTGCAGCTTGATCGCGGAGGCGGAAGCCAGGCGTTGGGCGTAGACCTTGTAGAAATCCGGATCGAGCCCGTAAAGATCCACATCCTGCACCCGCTGTGCCGTGCGGCCAGGGTTCTCAAGCGAGAGCAGGTAGTTCCCCACGAGATATTGGCGCTGCAAATCCAGTTCGCCGGGCGGAATCAACTCATCGCGCACCCGTTGAATTTCCGCCAGGATCTCCCGGATCGCAGGGACCGTGACCTCATTCCGGACCGCGGCTTCCGCCAGGAAACTTCCCCCATGACGGTTCATCCCGAAGTTCGAGTAGGCCCCATAAGTGTACCCGTGGGTCTCCCGAAGATTGGCGAAGAGCCGGCCGCTGAATCCGCCTCCCAGCACCGCGTTGAGGACGTTCAACCCGGGAAGGTTTGGATCACGGCGGGCCGGACCCGGCCGGCAAACCGTCACGTTGCTTTGGACCGACCCGGGCCGGTCCACCAAATGGATACTTCGCCCGCTCAGCGCCGGAACTCCGGGGAACTTGATCTGGGGCACATCGCCCGGCTTCCATGCTTCGAAGGCGTTCTCCACCTGCTCCAGGATCTCCTGGGCCTGGACATCGCCCACCACTGCCAGGGTAGCGTTGTTAGGCACAAACCACCGGGAGTGAAAATCCGCCACGTCTTGCCGGGCCATGGCGGCCACGCTCTCCTCAGTGACGTAGGCGGCGTAGGGATGCTCACCGTAGACGACTTTTCCCGTCATCTTGCCGCCCAAGGCATCGGGATCCTGTTTCTCTGCCTCCAATCGACTCAGCGTCCGCCGCTGCAGCTTCGTGAACTCCTCCTCGGCAAACAGCGGATGCAAGACCGCGTCGGTCAGCAAATCGAGAATGGCTCCGGTGTATTTGGTGAGACCTCCGGCCCCGGCGCTGATGGCGTCCTCGGCGGCCCCGGCCTCTACAAAAACCCCGATAGAATCCGCTTCCCGGGCGAAAGTCCCGGCATCCCGCCGGGTCGTGCCCCGATTGAGCAGTTCGGCGGTGAACCGGGCCAAGCCGGGCTTGTCTCCGTCCAACATGGATCCTGCCTTGATGACCAGACGAAAGGTTACCTCCGGCTTCCGGTCGTCCTCGATGACAAAGACCTTAAGTCCGTTAGCCAAATCACGGGTTACGTAGGAAGGAAATGCCGCCTCCGGAGGCGGCCCCGGCTCGGGCGGCTTGCTTCGGTCCACCGCCGCCGGCATGAGGGCCGGCAGACCCACCATGAGGAAAGAAACCAATCGCACTTTCATGGATCGTAAATCATTGGGTTGAGTCAGGCTCCTCGGACGGCGGCGCAGCAGCAGTCGGCGCCGGGTAGCGCAGGATCTGGCGGCGCTCGTCGCTCAGGTAGGTGTCGGCGACTCGCCGCAAGTCATCCAGGGTCACCGCGAGGTAGCGCCGCAGTTCCGTGTTGATGAGATTGGCGTCTCCGTAGAAGACGTGATAGTTGGCCAAGTTGCGCGCCCGTTGCGCCATTGAGCCGAAAGCGGTGGCGAATTCCGCTTCCTTCTGGTTGCGCGCCTTGCGGAACTCCTCCTCCGTGACGCCTTCCGCCCGCACCTTGCCAACCTCCTCGGCCACGAGGGCATCCAGCCGGTCCAGGCTCGTTCCCGGCATGCCCATCACGTAGACGCCGACCATCCCGGCTTGCTCCTGCAGGAATGCGAAGGCTTCGGCGTTCTGTGCCGCCTGTTCCTCGTCCACCAGTCGCCGGTAAAGCCGGGAACTGCGTCCTCCCGAGAGGATATTCGTCAGCAGATCGAGAGCGTAGCAATCCTCATGCGTCTGCATCGGCGCCCGCCATGCGTGCATCGTGGCGGGTAGCGGGGTGTTTTCTTTCATCACATCGCGCTGGGCCGCCTCCTGTTCTAACGACCAGGCGAACTGAGGACGCTCGATTTCCGGTCCTTTCGGGACCGGACCGAAGTAATCTTCGATGAGTTCCTTGACTTTGGCGGTCTCGAAATCGCCTGCCACCACCAGAGTGGCGTTGTTCGGCAGGTAGTAGGCGCGGTAAAACTCGCGGAATTCCTCGATGGTGGCCTGGTCGATGTACTGGAAGCTGCCGATCGGCACCCAGGCGTAGGGCGTGCCCTCAAAGAGCATCTTCGCCAGTTCCTCGAACAGGGTTCCGTAGGGCCGGTTGTCCACGCCGCGGCGCTTCTCCTCTTTCACCACTTGACGCTGGATCTCCACTCCGGTCTCGTCGATCTTGGCATGGAGCATCCGCTCGCTCTCGATCCAGAGAGCCAGCTCCATCTGGTTGGAGGGAAGGTTCAAGTAATAATCGGTCCGGTCGAAGGAGGTGCTGGCGTTGAGGTTTCCGCCCGCTCCCGACACCAACTTGTCGATTTGACCTCGGGCAATGTTCTCACTTCCCTCGAACATGAGGTGCTCGAAGAAATGCGCGAACCCTGTCCGGTCGGGCCGCTCATTCTTGCTGCCGACGTGGTAGAGCACGTAGGTCGCCACTACCGGGGCGGCGTGATTCTCGTGGAGAATGACGTGCAACCCGTTGGGCAGATCATACTGCTCGAAAGCGATGGGCTTGAGCTGGACCGGACCGGTGGCCAGATCTCCGGCCCACGCCAGACCACTCCAGAGGGTGAAAACGAGAAACCGCAGATGCATACCAGAAGGGGGAAAAAACCAGCGCCGGGTCGAAGCCCTGCGGCTTCGGTTCCCTTGTCGCGTTTACCGCTACCACGAAAACCTCTGCTGGCCAACACGAGCCTCCGTTGCGGCGGCGAATCCACCGCATTTTCATACCTCTGCCGCCTGCGTGAGACGGCACGTGCCCGGGGGGCCCTCGTTGCCAGAAGTGGTCAGTGGTCGGTGGAGACGCCGGCCCCAGATCTGATCTGACGAGGTGGAGGGACGGGCTCCTGCGCATCCTGCCGGGGGGTGAGCCTCCTTCCCATGGTTAGGTGGTCGAGGACGCGCGCCCTCCAACCCGGGTCAGCGGGGTCGAGGGGCGCCGTGCTCCATCCGAAAGGGATTCCATTCCCAGCCGTTCCAGGATCCGTTCGGCATCGAAGACACAACCGCCCCAGCTTCCTCCGCTGAGATGCTGCAGGGCCGCCCACAAGCGCGTGTCGTCCGGCAGACCCGCCGGCTGGCGCAATCCAGGATTCACCGGTCGCTCTTCCAATTCTCCGGCATCGCCCAGAAAATCCACGCTGCCTTCCATGTTCCGGCAATCAATGCGGATACGGATGCGATCCCCGTCGCGCAGCCGGCCGATGGGACCTCCGGCGAAAGCCTCCGGGCTGACATGCCCCAGGCACGCGCCGGTCGAGACTCCGGAAAAACGTCCATCGGTTACCAACGAGACTTTCCCGCCATAGGGGAGGTAACGCAACGCCGAAGTGACCTGATAGGTTTCCGGCATCCCGCACCCGAGCGGTCCCAATCCGATGAGGACCACGACATCGCCTTCCCGCACGCGGTCGTCGCCCCTCGTTTTGAGGGCGGCGATAGCCTCCGCTTCGCTCGAGAAAACGCGGGCCGGGCCTTCGTGCAGGTAGACCCCATCCGCATCGAGCAAGGCCGGGTCAATGGCCGTGCTTTTGATCAAAGCGCCCTCCGGCGCCAAGTTCCCGCCGGGAAAGGCGACGGTGCTCGTGATTCCTCGTTCCCGCGCCCGTTCCGGAGAGAGAATGACGTCGTCCGGATCGATGCCGTCGAGCTGTCGCAGTTTCTCCCGGAATCGGACCCGCCGTTCGCTGGTTTGCCACCAGTCCAAGTTCTCGCCCAAAGTCCGGCCGGTGACCGTGCGGGCCTCCAGACTCAGCAAGCCTAGATCGCGCAGGTGAAGCATGACTTCTGGCACGCCGCCGGCGAGGAAGACCTGAACGGTGGCGAAACCGCGGGGTCCGTTAGGCATGGCATCGACCAAGCGGGGGACACGAGCGTTGACGCGCCGCCAGTCTTCCACGGTGGGCCGGGCCAGGCCCGCGGCATGGGCGATGGCCGGAAGATGAAGAACCAGATTGGTCGAACCGCCGAACGCGGCATGGGTAACCAGAGCGTTCTCCAGAGAGTCTTCCGTGAGGATATCGCGCAAGACGGTCCCGGAGGCATGGAGAGCCATGAGGGCGGCGGCGGACCGGCGCGCCGCATCGGTCCACACCTCGGCGCCCGACGGCGCCAGGGCGGCATGAGTGAGCGTTAGTCCCAATGCTTCAGCGACGGCCTGACTGGTGGCGGCGGTGCCGAGAAATTGACAGCCGCCGCCAGGCGAGGCGCACGTGCGGCAGGCTGTGCGAGCGGCTTCCTCGAGCCCGAGTTCACCATGAGCGTAACGCGCCCCGATGGTCTGCACCTTCCCATGATCTTCGGTGTCTTCACTGATCAAGGAAACTCCTCCCGGAACCAACACCGCGGGGAGATGGCCCGAGCCGGCCAAGGCCATCAGGGTGGCGGGCAGTCCTTTGTCACAGGTGGCGACGCCGAGAACGCCCGCGCAGGTAGGCAACGAACGGATGAGTCTCCGGAACACAATGGCGGCGTCATTGCGATAAGGGAGCGAATCCCACATTCCGGGAGTCCCGTTGGAACGTCCGTCGCACGGATCGCTGCAGAATGCGGCAAAAGGGATGGCTCCCCGCGCGGAGAAAGCGCGAGCCGCCTCTTCCATCAGCAGACCGATCTCCCAGTGCCCCGTGTGGTAACCCAACGCGATCGCAGTTCCGTCTTCGGCCCGCAGACCCCCGCGCGTGCCGATGATGAGGAATTCGGGTGAACCCATACGGTCGGGCGCCCAACCCATGCCCACGTTCTGGCTCCAACCAAAAAGCGTGCCGCTCGGCGCGCCGGCGAGGAATTCAGGCTCGAAAGGGAGCGCGCTGTCCACGCCTTTCGCGGTCGTGCGCAGCGAGTAGATGGCTTCGTCGCCGGAATGGAAGAGTGCGTCGTCCGGCATAACTATTCCACCGTGTTGCGCAGGGTCCCGATCCCGTCGATGGAGATGACGACTTCATCCCCCGAGCGAAGGCTGAACCCGGAGGAGGGCACGACTCCCGTTCCGGTCATCAAAAGGGCGCCGTCGGGGAATTCGTTCTCCCGGAAGAGGAAAGCGGCCAGCTCTTCGAGAGGACGCTTGAGCTGATCCAAGGCGGTGGAACCTTCGAAGGCGATGTTCCCCTCGCGCCGGATGATCAAGTGGATTCCTGTTTGGGCGGGAAGCGAACCGCCGACGCTCAAACATGGGCCGAGGGCGCAGGAACCCCGGTAGACCTTGGCCTGCGGCAAATACAGCGGATTCTCCCCCTCGATGCTCCTGGAACTGACGTCGTTCCCCACTGTGAACCCAAAAATGCGGCCATCGGGATTGAGCGCCAAGGTCAGTTCGGGTTCCGGAACGTCCCAGGTGGAATCTGAGCGCACGCGGATGCCTTCAAGATGACCCCGAACCCGCCGGGCCGTGGCCTTGAAGAAAAGTTCGGGCCGCTCCGCCTCGTAGACGAGATCGTAGAACACGTCGCCGCCGGTGGACTCGCTTTCTTCCATCCGTGCTTCGCGGCTGCGAAAATAGGTCACTCCCGCGGCCCAAACCTCCTGACTTTCCAAGGGCGGCGAGAACGCGCTTCGCTCCGGAGCGGGCGCGCCACAGGGTTCGCCCTTCTCCCAAGCCTCATCCACGGCGCCGGCCGGATCGGATAGTCGAAACAATTTGTCAAAAGAAAACGCGGGCAACCTCCGCGCCTCACCGTTTCGCTCGGCCACGCAGCCGTTCCCCGTCCGATAGAGCTTGACCATGCCGCGCGATTCTAGGTAAGCCGCTCGGCCTAGGCAAGCTGCACCGGCTAATCCTCGATCGACAGTATGTCTCTCCGAACCGCCCCATCCTGGGCCGGCGTTGGCATTGTCCTGGCCTCCGTCGCGCTGTTTCTCGCTCTGCGCCTCATTCTTCCCGGCCCTGTCCCCGTCGACGGAAACGCACTTCTCCACGCTGCGCCGCCGGCGGATAAGGGCTACGTCGTGGAACCGGTCGCCCGCGAACCGGGCTATGCGGAGCTGATCATTCGCCAGAAAGCGGATCCGGAAAAGGAAGCCACTCTCTTGATCGAGGACGGCGTTCACGACCCAAAATGGCGCGAGCGTTTCGCCGGCAAGAAAACTGAGATCGCCGATTTTCCCGCGGATCCCGCCGCGCCGGAAAATGGCGAAGCCGCGGTCCTGGTTCGCAACCGCTTCGTCGCGACCTTGAGCAGCGATGAGCTTTCTGCTGAAGAACGCACCCGGTGGCTCGCTGACTGCGACTTGGAACGTCTCGCACGCTTGGGTGGTCCGCCGGTTCTTTACCTTGTAACTGTCCTGGTCGCCGGCGTCGCCCTCCTGCTCGTATTCATCCTGAATCTGCGGATTCAACCGTTCGTCGCCCTTCTTCTTGTGAGCATCCTGGTGGGCATCGCCGCGGGGATGCCCGTGCTCGAACTCTCTGAGAGCATCATCAAAGGGATGGGAGGAGGCCTGGGATTTCTGGCCACAGTTATCGGCCTCGGCGCCATTTTCGGTCAACTCATCCAAGCTTCCGGCGGAGCCCACACCCTCGCGCATTCGCTTCTCCGCATATTCGGAGAGAAACGGGCGCCTTGGGCCATGATGCTCGTGGGATTCCTCATCTCGATTCCCGTGTTTCTCGACGTCGGACTGGTCATCCTGGCCCCGATCCTGTATGCGCTCACGCGCGACTCCAAGAAGTCCCTGCTGGTTTTCGGCCTGCCGTTGTTGGCGGGTATGGCCGTGACGCACTCCTTTATTCCCCCGACGCCGGGGCCGATCCTCGTGGCTCAAAACCTCGGGGCCGACCTCGGCGCGGTCATCGTGGCGGGGACCATCATCGGCCTGCCCACCGCCATGGTCGCCGCCTGGGTGTCCTGCCGGCTGGCGGCCCGTTTCCATGTCGAGGTTCCCGAGCACATGGAGACGCGATTGCGGGAACGTCCCGAAACCCAGCCCCGTTCCCGTCCCACTCTCGGGCTCGTCTTGGCAATCATGACCGTCCCGGTCCTGCTCATCCTCATGGGCACGATCCTCAAGGTGTTGGTGGACCTCGATAGGCTCGATAACCATGGTTTCGTGCAGGCCATTCGCTTCCTCGGCGAACCGGTCGTGGCTCTTCTCGTCGCCACTCTCTTGTCTCTGTATCTGCTAGGCACGCGCCATGGCTTCCAGCGCGAGGAGCTTTCCGAACTGAGCACCCGCGCCCTCGGTCCCGCGGGAATCATCATTCTCGTCACCGGAGCCGGCTCGGTCTTCAAGCAAATCTTGGTCGACAGCGGCGTGGGAGTGGCCATAGCCGAGACGCTCGGGAGCACGAGCATCCCCACGATGGTGCTGGCCTACCTCTTCGCCGTCATTGTCCGGGTCAGCCAGGGCTCGGCAACCGTGGCGATGATCATGGCCTCCACCCTGATGGTTCCGCTGCTCGCTTCCGATTTGGGTATGGGTCAAAAGGCGCTGCACGTCATCGCCATCGCGGCGGGAGCAACCACGGCTTCCCACGTCAACGACAGCGGCTTCTGGATGGTCAGCCGCTACTTCGGCATGTCCGAGAAGCTCACACTGCGGACTTGGACGGTGGTCACCATCGTCATCTCCGTAACGGGATTTGCTCTGGCCATGGCCGCTTCTCTCATCGTGCCGGGACGCGTCTGATGCCTCAACCCTAGCCAACGAAAGCAGAAGGCTCTTGCGCGGCGGCGCTCGATCGGAAAGGGAACGGCGCTCCCGCCGGCCCATTCGCGCCCTCACTCCGCCGCTTTTTTCTTCTCCAGCAGCCGGATCCCGGAAATCTCCATGGCGGAGTCGATGGCCTTACACATATCGTAGATGGTCAGGGCAGCGACGCTCACCGCGGTCAAGGCTTCCATCTCCACTCCGGTGGCGGCCCGTGTCCGGACCCGCGCCGTGATCTCCAATCCATCCTCGCGCTCGCAAAACTCGAGGTCGACGTGCGTCAATGGCAATGTGTGACAAAGCGGGATCAGGCGCGCCGTGTCTTTGGCCGCTTGAATCCCGGCGATCCGGGCGGTCGCCAAGACATTGCCTTTGGCCATCCCTTGCCGGGCGATCTGTTCCCGCGTCTCCAGGCCCAGCCGGATGTGGCCGCGCGCTGCCGCCTCCCGCCGCACCTCGGGCTTTCCGGTAACGTCGACCATACGGACCATCCCCGCGGCATCGACATGACTCAAGGTCCTCTCCCGGCCGGCTTCCATCGTCCTTTCCCCACTTCCTAACCACCGATCGCGGTCATGTGCCGCTGTGGTTCGTAGGCTCCGCGGAAATCGTGTTCCTTCGGTTTACGTTCCACGACTTCCCGGAAGAACGCGGCGACGGCGGCATCGGTCGTGTCCGGCCGCCGCAATACTTCCTTGAGATCGAACTCCAGCCAACTCCCCAAGCACGGCCGCAGTTTCCCGTCGCACGTAAGCCGGAGCTTGTTGCAACTCTCGCAAAAATGCAGATTGGTCATGGCGCCGATGAATCCGATCTTCTGCCCATGCGGCAGGCGAAAATACACTGCCGGCCCGTTTCCCCGCAGCTCCGGCGCGGGCGCCAGCTCTCCGCATTCGCCGGCGATTCGGCGCATGGCCTCATGCACCGACAGGAAACTGCGCTCATGCAGGACATCCCGGGTCGTCACCGGCATCAGTTCGATGAAGCGAATCGTCGCTTCCTGTTCGCCGGCAAAACGGACCAGCGCCGGAAGCTCCTCCTCGTTTCCGTCGCGCATGAGAACGCAATTCAACTTGAGCGCCTCGAAGCGGCAGGCGCGGACGGCGGCGATACCTTCCAACACCTTCTCCAAATAGTCGCGGCCAGTGGACCGGCGATAGGCTTCCCGGTCCAGGGAATCCAGGGAAATATTGACGCTGCGGACCCGGCAGTCCCGGAGAATCTCCGCCGCGGTTTGGTTCTCACCCGGTGGCCGGCTTGCCAAGAGGGTCCCATTTGTCGACACCCCGATGTCGCGGATCGCTTCAATCTCCGCCAGCTTCCGGAAGAAATCGTAGACCCCGCGCCGGACGAGGGGTTCACCGCCGGTGACCCGGACACGATCAATGCCCAGGCCCGTGCCGACCCGCAGCACCCGAAGGATTTCCTCATAGCTCAGCACCTCATCACGCGGAAGCCACTCCTGGAACTCGGCCGGCAGACAATAGGCACAGCGCTCGTTGCACCGGTCCGTGATCGACACCCGGAGATAGGAAATCCGATGACCGTGCTGATCTTCCATGCCTGAGGCAATCTACGCGACGCCAGCATCCAGACAAGGACGGTCTCGTCTTCGAACCCCGCCGGAGGCGCGATCCCAGCAACCGCGCCTTCCACTCTCAATCCGGTCCGTTCTTTCGTCCTGCGCTTTCATCCTTTCGAGGCCCGTGATAGATTTGATCATGCGAAAACTTCTCCTCCTGGCCGCTGGGCTCCTCATCGGGGTCCCGGCTTGCTCCACCCTCTCCACCCCGTCCGCCCGGATCGAAAGATACCCGGAAAAGTATCAGGCGCTGCCCGGCGACCATCAGCAACTCGTTTCTCAAGGCCGGATCGCCGAGGGCATGAACCAAGACGCCGTGTTCCTGGCTTGGGGCGCCCCGAATCACGTCATGAGCGGGAGCGACCGGGGAAGCCCTTACGAGACCTGGAGCTACACCCGGTTGAGGTCCGCGAGCTACCCGTCCCTCTGGTTCGACTACGGCTACTACGGCGGGTACGGCGGGCACTACCATCACATTCATCCCTATTGGCACACCTATTGGTATCCCGTGCCGGTCGGGCGGGTCGAGTTCAGCGACGGCCTCGTCAACTCCTGGCAAGGGCGCTACTGATTCTGATCACGCGAGCCCGGATTGATCTTTTATGGACTGCGACCGGCGTTTGCACCGCACGGCCGAAGTCGTTTCCTGCTGCCCGGTCGAGGACCCCGGCCCGTTTTACACGCCCTCCCTTGCGGCGAAGGAAGGGACCCCGCGCGCCCGGTCGCATTGAGGCCGCGTTTTTTCTGGTGCGCGATGCTGGGTTTGAACCAGCGACCCCTTGCGTGTGAAGCAAGTGCTCTACCGCTGAGCTAATCGCGCGTCGCCCGTGGACGGAACGGCAGCCTAGCTCCGTTTCCCGCTCTCGCAAAGAAAATCGCCTGAAGCCGGAACCCCGGACGGACCGAAGTCTTCCCCGTCACGATCCCGTTCACCCCGGCTCCACCAGCCGGCCGATGTTCAGCAGCGCGGCTTCGCTCCGCTCAGGGCCGATGAACTGAACACTCGTCACCGGAAATGCCTCTCCAACGAGCGGGAGCGGCACGGCAAGGGCGGGGACACCCGCGTAGTTCACGGCGACCGTATTCTGGATGTTGAGAAAGCGCCCCTCGTAGAGTCCGGGCAGAAAGATGTCGAGCTTGAGCGGAGCTTTCCGGAGAACCGGCAGCGCGATGGCATCGACTCTCTCGAAGGTCTCTTGGAGCACTTTTTGCCAGTCATCTCTGCGATCGATGGCGCGCTTTTTCCTCGTTGACAGGCGTCCCGAAGTAGTCGTTCGACCCCGACACCCCGATCGCGAACTCGCTGAGATTCGTCTTTCCCACAATGTCCACTTGGCGCCTCCGCGCGATCCATAAACATTCCGCATCCGCTTTGGCCGGCTCCGAGTGCTTATACAGGTATTCGGAGCCTGCCGAGGTGACCTCCCCTTTCATGTCGATGAGGTCTTTCACCGCCAGACGGAGGGATTTGCTCCCCGGCTCCGGCGCCTTGTAGCTGATGAAGGCGTGTGGCGGCGCCGTGGCGGGAGGCGATGTGGACGCGCAACTGCTCGCAAAGAGCGCCGTCAGCAAAAAGCCCACCAGAGGGTTCACAGCTCCCGTAGCGCTGTTGGACGGCTCGGGCGGAGATATCGCTAAGATTCGGGTCGCATTGGGAAGGGAATCGAGAGACATAAGCGCCGGACGCTACACCGCGTCGCCGGCCGGTCGAGGATTGATCATCGATCCCTCAGCGACCGTCGACCTCGAGGAATCCCCAACCTCCGGAAGGGAGAATCGCCCCTTCTTCCCCGGCCTTGCTCTCGCGGATCGCGCCAAAACCGCGAGACGTATGGCGTGGATACACTCCATCCAATGCAAATACGGGCGCGAGCGGAATATTGGTGACTGGAGCAAGCCCTTTTTTCTGTGGCAGGGCAGTGAAAGTAAAACTAAGTTACGATGGCGAAGGAGGGAACATTTCTGGGCAAGGATTTTGTGACCCTGCTGGATGAGCTGGCGTCAGTTCCGGAAGAAAAAATGAGAGAGGCGGGATGGGAATATATGGAGCATATTGATTATGGGGAGAATGGTGCAGGTGGTGTTGTGTTGGGCCAATTTCGAAAGCTGCCAGAAACTGGCCCACGACACTATGCGGTGCACGGTATGGGAGTAATATCGGAGATTAGAGTGCCGCAGCATGCGTTAGACATCCGAGTAGTCATAAGCATGCAAGCCGAGGAGCTTGTCCAAGTGCCTGGAGGAGAGCGTTATCACGGATATTTTAGGGAGCCACGCGGAGCGTATGCACCGCCGTGCCCGGAGGCAGAAAAATTCGACTGGGCCAAAGGATTGAAGGCATTGAACGAACTGGCTCTCAACACGTATCTTCAAGGAGAGCAGGAGGCGGAGATTTTGAAGACCGAGGGTGCGGTCAACGGTGCAGTGGGGGCGGAAGAAGGGATTCCAGTGGTAGGGAAGACGGGGGATAAAGCGTGTAGCTTCGGCAAGAGTGCGGGCCCCCAAATTCCGGGCCCGCGGCGGGGCGGCGAGGCGACGGGGCCTGGGCCCGCAGGCGCGCGAGCCGTCGTTTTCAGGGCAGGCGGGGATGCCTCAGGTTGGCCTGGGGCTCAGGCGCTGAGGGCCTGCGGCGGCGACGCGGCGGCCAGAGGCTCCTTGTAGTTCCAGGGCAGCCAGCGGGCGGGATCCGCTTCGACGGCCGAGGCGTTGCCAACCAAGGCCGTCAGGTAGTGATGCGGATTGACCCTGTTGAGCCGGCAGGTGTGGATCAGGCTCATGAAGAGGTCGCCTACCTCGGCACCCCTTGGGGTCTTGTAGCTCAGCGAGTTCTTGCGGTGGCGGATGGCCATCTTCAGAGCCCGCTCACAAATGTTATTGTCTAACGGAGCTCCAGGTTCCCGCAGGAAGAGGGTCAGTTTCTCCCAATGTCCCAGCAGGTAGTTGAAGGCTTGGCCGAACCCTGAGTTCGGTTCCACCAGCTTCTGCTCGAAACTCTCCTCCAACCACCTCTTGAGCTTGTCCATCACCGGCTTGCTGCGGCGCTGGTGAAAGGCCAAGCGCTCCTGCGCATCATAGCCCTTGGCTTTGGACCGGGATTCGACCCGGTAAATGATCCGCACACTCTTGAGCACACGGAGGCATTCCTGGGGAAAACTCTCCGCCACCTCCACGAATGGACGCCGTCCATGACAAAGACAACTGCCCAGCAACGTCTTAGCCCTCTTGGGCCAGTTGCGTGAGAGCGCATCGCATATCTGCATGGGTGGAGGCAGTGCGGTGTCGCGCAGCCGCAACAATTCATCGAGCCGCTCTCCGGCATGCTTGCGTCCGGTGAAGAACAAGGCGATGTGATGATCCTCCACTTCCGCTACGATGCTCGAAGTGAAAATGCCAGTGCGCTCCGGATCCTTTTCCGCCTGGATCTGGCGCCGCAGATCGCCTATGCGCATCGTGGTGTCGTCGTTGAACAAAGTGCGGGCCTGGGCCGCCGTCCACTTGAGGCACTCGAACACCGGGCGGAGCGGCTGCGCGGTCTTCTTGGCTTCTTCCCATTGATTGGAGGAGGGAAGAGGAATTTCCAGGGTTTCCTGAAAACCTTCTAAGCGGTTGAAAGGCATCCCGTTGCCATAGCGCAACAGAGCAACCATCACCCCAACGCTTGGCTCATACTTTTCCTGACCGGCTTCCTCAGGCGTGGGAGCGGTAAAAGTCTTGCCACACAGCGAACAACGCAGCACTTCCATTTCGTAGACAGTGGCGGTAATTGGAGGAGCCGCTCTCACTTTGATAACCGGCGCGGGCTCGGGCAGAGTGCGCACTTTACCTTTCTGACAATCCGGACACCCATCGCCGGCTTTGAGTGTCGGATGACTCACCGGCACGCGTTTGGCTCCGGTATAGGAACTTGCCGGACGGCGGCCGTGTCCTTTGCGTTTGGTTTTGCCGGGAGCTTTGACGGCCTCTGCCGCAGCGCCTTCGCGACAAAGCGCCGCGGTTTTCTCCGTGGAAGCTCCGAAGGCAATGCGGCGCAGCCGGGAAATGGACATTCCTTTTTGCTCAAGCAAGCCCAGCAATTCGGGAAAGGCTTGCGTCATGGCCTCGATCAACTCGAAATGCTCCGCAGCGATCTTCCCACGGATCGCATCGAGAAGGGCGCTTCGTTGCTCTTCAGAGAGCACGAGCGCGGCAAAGCGGGCATTGCCTTTGCAGCCGCGGCCTTTCTTGCGGGCAGCCTCTTTCATAACCCGGGATTGAGCCTGGGGCGGAAATCCGCGCTCAGCGGATAGACCCACAGCTCCTTGGGAGGTTGATCGCGCCGGCCAGTGGGCGCGTTGTGACCGCGCCCCGTGCTCAGTCCCAGACACTGCCAATTGGCCGCCCGGTAACACGTGCCCCGGAACCGGGCCGGATCGATGAAGGTCTCCAGCAAATGAACGGGGTGGGCATAGAGGGCTAGCCAGTCTTGGGAAATCCTCCGGGCTACCGCCGCCAAGAGGTGACTGGCCAGAGCGCGCGCCCGTACCCAAGGCACAATCAGAAAGCGGGTGTTGTAAGCGATGAGATGGAGATTGGCTTTGCGCACTTCAGGCCGCCAG
>DATKCT010000144.1:0-27594 GCA_035513055.1 Verrucomicrobiales bacterium
TAGGGAAGGCCGGAGCGGGAGGGCAGGCAAGAGGGGCGGTGCTCGCCATCTCGACGTCGAGCGTGGTTCAGCCAGGGGGGCGGCTGTGTCCCCACCCCTGCCGGGGGCCGGATGGGGGAGCGACTGTCAGCGTGCGGCGTAAACAAGGGCATCCGTTACATCCTCGAACCGATGGTGCGCGTCCATCGCGTATTCTTGGAGCATTTCCGCCAGCGGAGGGCGAAGCGCTCTCGCTCCGGCGACGCTCTCCCGCGCCGTATGTAGCGGCTGGGCTTCTCCAAGGCGCTTCCAGAACGCCGTAGCGCGTCGAACCTGCGCCCCGCGGGTCGGGTCGGAGGCGAGGGCAACATCGAAGGCACGAGCGGCGCGAGCCCTCGCGTAGACACGGTCGGTGATTTGCTGAGCGCTCATCCGTGACCCCATAAACGGGATCGTGGCGGATTTCGAGACGGGATGGCAAGCCGTTTCCGTGGCTGGGCCGGTGGGCGCGGACTCCCCGAAACATTGCCGGAGTTCGTGAGAAATGTGGGCAGTTGTGTTGGCAGTGCGGCCCGACTTGACTCGTAAGTCGTTGATGATCAACGCACCGGAAGGGGTGGGATTCGAACCCACGGTAGGGGTAAACCTACGCACGATTTCGAGTCGTGTGCCTTAAACCAGACTCAGCCACCCTTCCGGATGCGGGACAGGGAATTAAGCGCGGAAACCGGCGGAGGCAAGCGGGGCCCGGCATAAACTTTCGCCGAACGCTGCCGCGCCGCATCCTGCGGGAAGAGGCGGGGAATCAGGGAAGTTCCACGGTCCAGGCCGTTTCCGGGCCGGAGGATTTCCTCGCCGTGCATTCTTGTGCGGCGCGTGCCGGCAGCGATAGGAGAATAGGCGAAAGAAGTCTGTGAAGGCGGGCTCGAATCGCATCCTGAAGGGTATGGACGACGAGAACAGTGCGGGAGAGGCATCGGAGCAGGGCCGGCGCCGATGGCGCCGGATGGGGTTGGCGCGTTCTGAAGGCTCGCCCGCGGGCTACCAGCGCTGGAGCGACCTCCTCTTTCTTCATTGGCGGGTGGACCCGGACATGGTGCAGGCCACGCTTCCGCGCGGCTTGAGGGTGGACAGTTTCGACGGCAGCGCCTGGCTGGGGATTGTCGCCTTTTTTATGGAACGTATCCGTCCGGCGTTCCTTATCCCCCTGCCATGGCTGTCCTGGTTCTTGGAACTCAATCTCCGGACCTATGTGGTCGACGCGAGCGGCAGGCCGGGGGTCTGGTTTTACTCGCTCGACTGCAATCAACCGCTCGCAGTTTGGATTGGGCGACGCGGTTTTCACTTGCCCTATTTCCATTCCCGGATGCGGGCGCGACGGAACGGCGGGACCATCGTCTATCACAGCGCGCGTCGAGGTTCTGGGAGGGAAGCCACTGCTGAGTATGTGTGGAGGGCGCCAGCGGCGTATGCTCCTGCGGAGCCGGGCAGCCTCGCGTTTTTTCTTGTTGAACGCTACCGGCTGTTCTCGGTGGATGAACTGGGCCGCTTGTGGACCGGGCAAGTGCGCCACGCTCCCTATCGAGTCGGATCGCCCGCGGTGAAGAGCGTCTCGCTCGAACCGGCGCTGGCGGCGGGTTTTCACTTGGAAGGGGGTTTGGCCTCGGCGCTGGCGGCGTCCCGGGTGGACGTGGAGATCTTCGGGCTGAAAACTGCGGAGCACTGAAGCATTTTGTTAGTGAAGCGACGGAAGGGCATTCGTAGAGGAGATTTCGCTCGGCCGGAGCGAGACGCCGCGGGAAGAGCGGGGTTGTATGTTGATCGATGCGGATTTCCCACTGTCCCTTCTGCGCTTTGGCTGCCGCCGGCTCGCTTTGGTGTCTGGTTGCGTCTGATGAAGCGGGCGCGGAACGGCAGATGGAGTGGCTCGACCGGGGCCTGATCGGGACGCGGACGGAAGAGGGGATTTTCCTGAGCTGGCGATCCCTGGCTGGCGAGCCCGCGGACCTGGGGTTTCACGTGGACCGGCGGCGAGGGGAGGATGGACCGGTGCGTTTGACCCCTGAGCCGCTGACGGGCCCGACGTGGTTTCTGAATGACGCCATCGAATTGACGGGTCCGGTATCCTACAGCGTGCGACCGGTGCTGGATGGGGTGGAAGGGGAGGAGAGCCGGCGTTTTACCTTTGCCGAAGGGGCGCCCATCCGTCCCTACCTATCGATTCCACTACAGACGCCGGAGGGATACACACCCAATGACGCTTCGGTGGGTGATCTGGACGGGGACGGGCGTTACGAAATCGTCTTGCACCAAGTGGGGCGCGGCCGGGACAACTCGCAGCGCGGAATGACAACGGCGCCCGTGTTGGAAGCCTATACATTAGACGGCGGCTTTTTGTGGCGGATCAATCTGGGCCGGAACATCCGGGAAGGGGCCCATTACACACAATTCATGGTTTATGATCTCGACGGCGACGGCCGGGCCGAGGTAGCCTGCAAGACTGCGGACGGGACGGTGGATGGGCAGGGAAAAGTGCTGGGAGATGCTTCGGCGGACTATCGCAATGCGAATGGTTATGTGTTGGAGGGGCCGGAGTTTCTCACTGTGTTCGACGGAATGACTGGGGCCGCGCTGGCCACCGTGGACTACGTGCCGCCGCGCGGGGAGGTGTCCAGTTGGGGGGACGACTACGGGAACCGTGTCGACCGGTTTTTGGCCTGCATCGCCTACCTGGACGGGGAGCGCCCGAGTTTGGTGATGTGCCGCGGTTATTACACCCGGTCGGTTTTGGCGGCTTGGAACTGGCGGGAGGGAAAACTGAATCGTGTCTGGGTTTTCGACAGTGACGCGGGTTCGGAAGAGAACCGGCGGTATCGCGGTCAGGGCAATCATGGAATCAGCGTGGCGGATGTGGATGAGGACGGGCGCGACGAGATCATCTACGGATCCTGCGTGATCGACGATGACGGGACGGGGCTGTATTCCACGGGGCTGGGTCATGGGGACGCGATGCACGTTTCAGACATTGATCCGGACCGGCCCGGTCTGGAGGTGTTCAAGGCCAACGGCGACGGCCGGAACCCAGCCGGAATTCAACTGCGCGACGCCCGCACCGGCGAACAGCTTTTCGGAGTGGCGTCGACGGGGCGCGATGGCGTGGGACGGGCCTGCGCGCTGGACATCGATCCGCGCTACCCGGGCATGGAGCTGTGGGGTAAAGGACGCGGTGTAGAGGGTTTGTTCTCGGCGAAAGGGGAACGCATCGACGACCGGTCGCCGCGCACTTGCAACATGGGAGTGTGGTGGGACGGGGATCTTCTGCGGGAACTCTTGAATGGAGTGACTGTCACCAAGTGGGACTTCGAGCGATTCGAGGAGATGCCCCTGTTCGACGGGCGCGAGCACGGGGGGGAGCCGAACAATGGATCAAAATCGAATCCCTGCCTGTGCGCGGATATCTACGGGGATTGGCGGGAGGAGATCGTGGCGCGGACGCGAGACGGCCGGGAGCTGCGCATTTTCACGACGACGCATCCGACGGAGCACCGGATCCCGGCATTGATGCAGGACCCGGTTTACCGGTTGGGAGTTGCCTGGCAGAACGTGTCTTACAATCAGCCGGCGCACGCAGGGTATTTTTTGGGGCAGGGGATGCGGCCGGCTCCCCGGGCGGGAGATTGAGGTTCAAGGGGAGAGTCTCCGGCTTCCTTTGGCCGTTGCGTTCAAACGCATGAAAACGTTCAACGCCAATGCCTTGTCCCGATCGGCGCGTAGGCAGTGGCGTGCTGGGAGCAAGAGATCACGGCTGTTGACGCCGGAGCGGCAGCCGCTTATAAGGCGAGCGTGAAATACCTGCGACTGCTCCTTTTTGCGTTGGGTCTTGTGTTTTCGGCAGCGGGTTGCAGTTCGACTTCGCGCGAATTTCCTTCTTCGGGAGATTATTTTCCTGCGGCGGCCATTCCAGGGGCATCGACCTACGACTGGATCCTCGATCCGGGGCAAGACGATATGATCAATCCCTTTGGAAACAGCCCGGCGACTCACGATGCGATCCGGCGAGCGGTTGAAGGCGAAATGAGCAGGAAAGGCTATATGCGGAGAGCGGCCAGCCCTGCGTATCGCATCGGCTATCTGGTTGTGTTGAAGGAGGGGACGACCACGGCGATCGTGAACCGGTATTTTGGCTACGACCGGTCCGCGGATACTGCGGCGGCAATGGCGGCGGTTTCTCCCGAGATGATGAGCCGGACGCACGACACGGGATCGTTGGTGATCGATGTGATGGATGCAACGACCCGGCGGCTGGTATTATACCGGGGAACGGTGGGGACGGAATTGGACCGGTCGCGGACGCCGCAGGAGCGGGAGCTGATGATTCGGGAGGCGGCGCATGAGGCGCTTCGGCGCTTACCGGCAGTGGGCGCCGGCCGTTGAGGATGTGAGGGTGCTATGGAAGCGGGCGGCCAGTCCAAGATCTCACCGGGAGCTAGGGCGAGTTTCCGCGGCGTGATTGCCGGCTGGGTCGAGAGATGCTCGCGCGAGCCTCAGAACTCCTGACTGGAGGCGCAACGGCGGATAAGATTCATGGTGATTCCGGAGGTCGTATGGGGCGCGCTCCTTTTGTTGTTGCACGGGGGAGGACTGCTGAGCGCTGTCCATGCGCTGGTTCGTGTCCGGACCTCGCAAGGCACGATCGCGTGGTGCATCGGGCTGGTTTCGTTTCCGCTGCTTTCCTTGCCGCTTTATTGGGTCTTTGGCCGGCGGAACTTTCAGGAATACACGCAGAGCATTCGCCAGGTGTTGGCCGAGCACCCAAAATGGGAGGCGCGCGTCTGGGAATGCCTGGGTCCCTATCTCGATCCACCTTGTGCTGCGGATCCGGATCTCCAGACCTTCGAGAAACTGACGGTAGACCGGTTCACTTCAGGCAATGCGGTCGATCTGTTAGTGGATGGCGACGCGACGTTCGCAGCGATATTCGATGCCCTCGAGCGGGCTGAGGACTACGTGCTCTTTCAATTCTTCATCGTACGGCATGACGCCCTGGGCCAACGCGTGGCGAAAGTGTTGCGACGCAAAGCCTCGGAGGGTGTGCGAGTTTATGTGCTCTACGACGAGATCGGCAGCAAGGATTTGAGCGCTCACTACCTTCATGAACTCCGAAGGGCCGGCATTCAAGTGTCAGCTTTCGGGTCAGCTCAGGGCAGTTTGGGCGGACTCCGGATCAACTTTCGGAATCACCGGAAAACTGTGGTGGTGGACGGCCGGGCGGCTTTTGTGGGAGGTCACAATGTGGGAGACGAGTATCTGGGGAAAAGCTTGATGTTTGGTCATTGGAGGGACACGCATGTGCGGGTGGAAGGTCCGGCGGTGCAGATGATTCAGGCGACTTTTGTCGCCGATTGGTATTGGGCGACGCGCGAGCCGCTGGGTCCCTTGCGCTGGGAATCCCGCCGGGCGGAAGGAGCCGACCTTGCCGTCTTGCCGCTGGCCACGGGAGCTGGGGACGACAGGGAGGCCTGCACCCTGTTTTTCCTCAACGCGATTCAGATGGCCAAGAAGCGACTGTGGATCGCCAGTCCCTACTTCGTGCCGGACGAAGCGGTGCTTTATGCGTTGGAATTGGCGGCGGTTCGGGGGGTCGATGTCCGGATCCTCATACCTGCCAAGTCGGATCACTTGATGGTGTATCTGGCGGCTTTTTCCTACATGAAAGAGGTCGGGGAAGTGGGGGTCAAAATCTTTCGTTACAGCGACGGATTCCTGCATCAGAAGGTGCTGGTCGTCGACGACGAGTTGGCCGCGGTGGGGACGGCGAATTTGGACAATCGCTCGTTGCGACTCAATTTCGAGATGACCGTCTTGGTGGCGGACCGGGGCTTTGCGGGGCGGGTGGCGGAGATGTTGGAGCGAGACTTTTCTCGATCGGAGTTGGAGCCGCCGGATTCTTTGGAGCAGCGGGGAGTTCTGTTCCGATTCGCGGTCCACGTGTGCCGTCTCTTCGCTCCGATTCTGTGAAGCTGGATCCGCATTACTCAAACTGCTTTGGTTGCGCCGTGCTGCGCCCCTTACTGACTGCGTTCTGTTGGTCTCGGCTTGTGAGCAGCGAAAAGGTGTGAGAAATGCAGACAGGGCGACGGAAGCCGGTGTTGGGCTCGAAAAGGGGCTTCATGAAGCGCCGGGCAGGACCCAAGCCATCGAATCTACGAATAAATCCCATGTGGAGAGACAATCGAGTTCCCGGATTCCTTGATGCGACGGCAGGAAAGCGATGCTGGGGACTGCTGCTGATCGCGGCGCTGTTGGGTTCCGGTTGCGGGTCAGTGCGGATGATGGAGCGGCAGGCGCCCGTGCTCTACAAGGACCAACCGGCTTCCATTCTGAACAGCAATTTGGTGTCGCCGGGCAGCCGGGAGCTGTTGCGGGAATGGCGGAGAGACCCGTCGCCCGCGCGGCGGGTCGAGCCGGAGATGCGGATTGCCGCGGCGGAGGCGCAGATCCGTGCGGCGCGGGATTGGAGGAATCGCCATCCCGGCCGGGCCTTGGGTGCTTATGTCGAGGCGGCCCGCGCCCTTTGGGGAGAAGAGATCCTCGAACCGTCTGGAGAGGCGGGGCAGCAGATGCGGCGGTTGTACAATCACGCCTGCGGCGAAGCGGCCATTTTGGCGCACCGGCTTCGGGCGACCGAGCAAGCGGCAGAGGGAAAGGTGGTCCGCGTGAGCGACGTCCAATTCGAGGTGGCTCGCAGCGGAACCGCGGTCTTGGATCCGCTCCAATGGGCGGACGTGGCCGGTGCGGACCGCGCCGTGGTCAAGGGGCTTCGACAGCGGGTGATCCAAGACGGGTTGGGGGGGATGCTCTCTTACAAGCTTTCGCCCGCCGCTGCGGACGAACTCAGCGCGCGGGGAAGAAGGCCGCAACTCGCATTTCCGGCCACGGCGGTCCTGACATTTTCCGAGCGCGGCAAGCGAGTCCTCTTGACCTGTTACGACGTGTTGGAGGAGGACGAGGCTACGGTGGGAAGGCGGAAAGTGAAGTTGGCATCGGACTTCACCGTGCCTCTGGCCATGACGCTCGAGACAGCCGCTGGGCTGAGAGTGGGGATTATGGGCATGTTTCGTCCGGCGAAGTTTATCGATCAGACGCAGTTGCATACCTATTTGGCTCCTCGCGGGGACCGGATTCCTGTGGTCATGACACACGGTTTGATGTCCGTGCCGTCCGCCTTTCGAGAGATGTTGAACGGGCTGATGGCGGACGAAGTGATCCGAAAGAACTATCAATTCTGGTTCTTCCGTTATCCTTCAGGCGTTCCGCTGGGGTACAGCTCGGCGGGATTACGCGAGTCGATGCAGGCTCTTCGAACGACGTTAGGAGCGGGACCTTCGACGCCGGCTCTGGACCGGTTCGTGCTCATTGGGCATAGCATGGGCGGTCTGGTTTCCAGCGTACAGATTCGCGATTATGATGAGCAGGTCATGCGCAAGCTGGTGCGCCTCCCCATGAGTCAGCTCGTGCGAGACGAGGCCGCGGCGCAAAGGGTGCGCGACCTGATGGCGGTGGCGCCGCAGCCCTTCGTGGACCGGGTGATCTTCATTTCGACGCCGCATCGCGGCAGTCCTCTAGCGTTGAAGCCCATTGCGCGTTTCGGAGCTTCTCTCATCCGGCTGCCGATGGATCTTTTGAGCGTGCGGACCCCTACGGTGCTCCAGGCGACGACGGAACTTGGCCGCTCGCTGCTTACTGGGGATTTCAACAGCATCAATTTGCTGCAGAGCGATTCGCCGGTGCTCCGCCTGCTCAATGATCTTCCGCGGGACGAAAGGGTGGTGTGTCATTCCATCATCGGCAACCGGGGCCGGAAAGGTCCCTTGGAACAGAGCAGTGACGGAGTGGTGCCGTATTGGAGTTCGCACATTGACTGGGCGGTGTCGGAAAAGATCGTTCCTTCTCATCACGATGCGCAGATGCATCCCGAGGCGATAGAGGAAGTCAGGCGGATTCTGCACGAACATCTCGAGTCAGACGGACGTTGAGTCGAGAAGAGCCCGGCTGACTGGCGGATGGAAAACCGCAACCGGCTCGCATCTGCGGCGGTCACGCCTGCGCTTATCGAAGCTTTTCTTGATCACCCGCATTTTTCTCCCGCACATGAAACGCTGGTGTCCCATGACGTGGCGGCCTTGGGTCGAATTCCGGGTAACGACCGGTTTTTCAATTGGCGGGAGATGTGTCGCCGCGGTTTCGTGAAGAGATGGAGGCACGTTCCGTCGGATTGCAGACGCGGGCGCTAGAACATCTCGACGCATTGGCGGCGGGCCGATAGCGCGTCTTTCGACCCGGCGTTGGGCGGAAACCGGGCTGCTGAAGGGCTGCGGGCAGAGGGTTAACGCGCATTTCTCATACGGTTTCGTCTCCGTCGCGAGACGCCGCGAAGTCCTTTCTGCCCGCTGGCGTGCAGCCGAGGGCGCAGATCTGGGTGAAAGCACCCTTTTTTCAGGGCTGGGCAGAGCGGAACGGAGGCCGGATGGGGTGGATGGGGTAAATTGCGCCACCGGCGCCACCGGTATAGGGTCTCAAAAGTACGGGTTGAGCCCGCATTTCGCGTCTTGCTGCCAATTTTTTCTGAAGAAAAGCGCGGCGGCCTTCGTCTGAAAGACTGGATCTGGTCTATCGTGTCAGAAGACGCGGGGAAGAAAAGCGCTCGCTGGGGCGTACAATCAAAATAAAAGTGATGAAGGCGAAGGAGTTTTTCATAACGATTCTGGGGAAACGCTTGGCAGCCGGCGGCCTATTGCTCGGTTTTTCATGCTTGAGCGCGTGCGGGAAGGGCGCCCCGGTAGCCGACGGCGCGGCTGAGAGAGATTCCGGAATTCAGAATAGGGTGGAGAGGACTGGGGAGGCGCCCACCCGGGAAGTGTGGGAGTGGCCGAAGTCCATGGAAACGGAGGCCGGCGACTCAGTGGTCTTTTTTCGTCCGGAAGCGGACGTTTGGAGCGGCAGCCCCGGGGCGAGTGTGAAGTTGCGGACGGCGGTAGAGGTGAAGTTGTCTGGGGAGTTGGAACCGGTTTACGGGGCGGTCTGGGTGACGGCGGTTGTGGCGCCGGGAACCGGGGAGTCAGAGGTGGTGCTGTCCGACCCCCGAGTGGAGCGCGCGACGTTTCCGGGAGCAGCTCCGGATGAAGTGGTGAGACTGGAACTGGCCCTGTTCAGCGCTTTGGCGAAGGACCGGCCTTTGATATTGGCGCGTGCGGATGCGGCCCGGCTGGCTGGAGGGTCGGCGGCGAGCGGTCTGCCCCCGGCAGCGGTCAACCTCGAACCTCCGCCCATATTTCACAGCCGGGTTCCCTCGATTCTGATTGTGTTCTTGGGGGAGCCGCGTTTTGAACCGGTCGTCGAAGGCGGCAGTTTGGAGTTTTGCCTCAATACGAACTGGGATCTCTTCCGCGACCCCGCGACGGGACGGAATTTCCTTTTGGTCGAGAATGGGTGGATGGAGACGCAGAGTATTCTGGCGGGCCCGTGGAAGCTTGCGGAGGGCTTGCCCGAAGGCTTGAGCAATCTGCCGGAAGACGGAAACTGGCAGGAGGTGCGCCAGCATGTGCCGGGTCAGCGTCTTGCCTTCGTTCCCGAGGTTTTTGTATCGACGGAGCCGGCCGAGCTGATCGTTACGCAGGGGATGCCGCGGCTGGAGCCGCTTCCGGATCTCAAGCTTTCGGCGGTGGTGAACACCGACAGCACCGTGTTGTATCATCGCGGCGAGGGAAATTACTACTTTCTGGCGGCGGGCCGCTGGTTTCGGGCGCGGCAACTGACGGGGCCGTGGTCGGCGGCGACCTTTGATTTACCGGACGACTTTAGGGCATTGCCTTCGGATGGCGATTGGACCGATGTGCTGGCGTCGGTTCCGGGAACAACTCAGGCGGAGGAGGCGGCGTTGCTGGCTTCGACTCCACGGATGGCCGAGATCAGCCGGGAGAGCGCTCGTTTGGAGGTGGAATACGACGGGCCGGCACAGTTCGAACCGATACAGGGCACGGCCTTGGGATATGGGATCAACACGCCGCAAGACGTGATCAGTTATGAGACGGGCGGGCAGAGTGTGTATTACGCCTGTCACGACGGCGTGTGGTTCACGGCGGGATCTCCCTATGGACCATGGGTGCTGAGCGACAGTGTTCCGGATGCGATTTATACGATTCCTCCGACGAGCCCGGTCTATCCTGTGACCTATGTCCGGGTCTATCATTCGACTCCGTCCACGGTGATCAGCGGGTATTATCCGGGATATTGGGGAAGTTATGTTGTGGGAGGGGCGGTGTTGTTTGGGTTGGGCTACTGGGCCGGAAGCGAGTGGTATGACTGGCATTACTACAACAGGTATCACTATTCTCATCACTATCGCTACCGGTATTGGAATTATTATCACTGTCACCGTCCCGCCTTGTACTCCTACGGTTGTGGGGCCCGGTATCGTCACAGACATGGCGGATTCGTGCGGACGGCGAAGTGCTACGGTCCGTATGGCGGCGCTGGCCGGGTGGCTTCCCGCTGGCCGGGAGGTCGCGGTTATGAGCGGGGATACCGAGCCTATGGGTCGCGGGATGGAGCCAATGCGTTCACCTTGCGCGAAGGACGCGGTGGCGAAGCCGGACGCCGGGGCGGATGGGGGCGCACCTATGATTCCTTGGGATCGGCGGTGGTGAGCCGGGGCGCCAGAGCGGCTGGCGGCGACCGGCTGGGGCGAGAAGGGCGCGTCGAGCGGGCGGCCCTGGCTGAGGCCGGCGGAGCGGATGGCGGCAGGCGAGGTCAAGGCGGTTCCGGCGCGGATCGCCAGCGCGTGTCGGCGGATCGGGCGGGCGAGCCGGGGAGGCCGGCTGCCGCCGAAAGCTTGCGGGAAGGCCGTATGAGGACTGGGGCCCGGCCCGGAAGAGGGAGCGTTGAGGGGCCCGAGCGCGACCTTCGGGTGGCGCGCGGCGAAGCTCCGGAGACACGAAACCGGGCAGCGGCGCTGGATCGTCGCGGTGGACGGGATGAGCAGGGACCGGCTGGAGCGGGCCTCGATGGCCGGCGTTCGCCGGATTCCGCCGATCGGCCCGGCCGCGGGACGCAGGCGGCCCCGGGTTCGAGCGAGGCATCCGGCTCGACGAGAGGCGAAGCTGCCCGAGTCGCCCGCTCGTCGCGGAGCGGAGAACGTCCTGGCATTGTCACGGGTGAACGGACGACCCGCGGCCGGGGAGCGCCATCGCAGCGCAACGTGGCTCGAACCGAATCGCAGAGTCCTGCGGCGCTCAGGTCTGGCGGCTCATCGGCAGTTCGCGGGAGGGGAGAGGCAACCAACACTAACACCAGTCGTGCCGGAGTTGCCGGGAGGCGGACAGAGACCGCTGCTGCGGGTGCATCAGGGGGAAGAAGCGCCGGGGTTGTTCCGAGGCCGCGAATCGCGACCGGAGAACGGAGCCGTCCCGAATCCGTTGCGAGCCGTGCGGGGAGTTCGGTTTCACGGCCGGCGGCGACGAGCGGCAGCGGATCCCGAAGCGTTAGCCCGGGCCGCAGTCCGGCTCGGGCGCCGGAAACGGTCTCCCGCACGCAACGGGCGCCTTCTTCGAGCCAGACGGCTTCGCGCTCCCGTTCTTCGGATGGATCCTCCCGTTCTGCGGCGGTTTCCCCTGGACGCAGTTCGCGTCCAGCGACTGTTGTGCCGAATCGCGGTTCGGCTTCGCCGAGAGTACGCAGTTCTTACACACCTCCCTCGGTGCCGGCTCCATCGCGTCCGTCGGCGCGGCCGGCATCCAGGGCGCCCAGCGTCAGTGCGCCTCGCACGAACCGGGTTGCTCCGGTTCCATCGCGCTCGGCTCGACCCTCGCCTTCGGCACAGCCAAGCGCACCCCGGTCGATGTCGCCTTCGATGCCTTCGCCGAACCGTAGCAGCGTTTCGGGTGGACGTTCGAGTGTTAGCCAGAGCGCACCGGGCAGATCGGGCGGCTCATCGGCCGGCGCTCGTTCGTCGGGCGGCGGCGGGAGTTCGCGAGGGCCGGGCAGTGCGCCGGGCAGAGGTGCTCGCGGCCGCTGAAGCGTATAGGGGCGTGCTTTCTCTCCTGTGGCGCGGGCGCTCCTGTCCGCGAACCCTTGCGGCTCAATAATGGATCAAGGTATCCGCCCCGCAATGGCCTTCGGCGTCCCTTGGCGTTGACTCCAGGAACGTGCACTACCGCCTGCGAAGGATTCTTCGTGGCGCGGGCGCACCTGCCCGCGAACCCTTGCGGGGATTGCTCATTCCTAAGGATCAGAAGCCCGTAGGTTTGGAATTCCGGTTTGCGGCATCGGTTAATCGGCTATGATAGTCCTGGAGAGGACGGACCTGCACTTCGGCGTTTTGTAAGGAGCGAATGGCTTCGATCGAGGCGCGGGCGGCGCTGATATTTGTCATGATGGGGATTCGGGCCGCCGCCGCGACGCTGCGGATGCGAATTTCGTCGGCGCGAGTTTCCCGGTCGTCTGGTGTGTTGACCACAAAGTGGATGTCCGCATTCTTGATCATGTCGAGGACGTGGGGACGGCCTTCGTCGAGCTTAGGCAGGCGTTTGACGGGGACGCCCGCGGACTCAATGACGGCGGCGGTGCCGGTGGTGGCGAAGAGTTTGAAACCCAGTTCGTGGAAATCCCGGGCCAGCAGCGGGATGAGGGCCTTGTCCCGATCCTTGACACTCACAAAAACATTTCCGCGCAAGGGCAGTGGAGCGGAAGCGGCCATCTGGGCCTTGGCATAGGCCATCCCGCGATCTGCGTCAATGCCCATGACTTCGCCGGTCGAGCGCATCTCCGGGCCGAGCACGATGTCGACGCCGGGAAAGCGGACGAAGGGAAACACGGCTTCTTTGACGGAGTAATGCTCGGGGACAATCTCGCGGGTGAACCCAAGCTCGGCGAGGGTCTTGCCAACCATGATGCTGGCGGCGTGTTTGGCCAGGGGCACGCCGATGGCTTTGCTGACGAAGGGCACGGTGCGGGAGGCGCGGGGATTGACTTCGAGGACGTAAACTTCGCCCTCCTTGACGGCGAACTGGATGTTCATGAGGCCGCGGACCTCGAGTTCCCTGGCCAGGCTGCGGCTGGCTTCGAGGATGTGCGTTCTGACGGCGTCGCTCAGGGAGAAGGAGGGAATGACGCAAGCGCTGTCGCCGCTGTGGACGCCGGCTTGTTCGATGTGTTCCATGATCGCTCCGATGACTGTGGTTTCGCCGTCCGAGATGAGGTCGACATCGACTTCGGTGGCTTCGTCGAGGAAGCGATCGACGAGGACGGGGCGTTCGGAGCTGGCCTCGACGGCCTGATCCATGTATTGCGCGAGTTCGTCATCGCTGTAGACGATCATCATGGCCCTGCCTCCGAGAACGAAGGAAGGGCGGACGAGGACGGGGTAACCGATGCGGGCGGTGATGGCGAGGGCTTCTTCGCGGGAAGAGGCGGTTCCTGAGGGCGCTTGGGCGAGACCGAGTTTCTCGAGGAGGGAGGAGAAGAACTTGCGGTCTTCGGCCAGTTCGATGTTGCGGGGCGAGGTGCCGATGATGCGAACGCCGTTGTTTTCGAGGTCGCGGGCCAGGTTAAGCGGGGTTTGTCCGCCGAATTGAACGATGGCGGCCTGGCATTTCTCGGCCTCGTAGATATTGAGGACGTCTTCGAGAGTGAGAGGTTCGAAGTAGAGCCGGTCACTGACGTCGTAATCGGTGGACACCGTTTCCGGGTTGGAATTAACCATGAGCGTCTCGTAACCCAGGGCGCGCAGGGCGAAGGAGGCGTGGACGCAGCAGTAGTCGAATTCGATGCCTTGACCAATCCGGTTAGGACCGCCGCCGAGGATCATGATCTTGGGTTTTACGCCAGGGCGGATCTCGGTTTCAGCGCCGTAGGTTGAGTAGTAATAAGGCGTGTAGGCTTCGAATTCAGCGGCGCAGGTGTCAACGAGGCGGTAGGTGGGCAGGATAGCTGCGGCAATGCGGCGGGCCCGGATCTCGGGTTCGGTGGACCCATGAAGAAAGGCGAGTTGCCTGTCGGAGAAGCCGAGCCTTTTGGCTTTGCGAAGGTCGTAACCTCCGGGGTTATTCTCGATGGATTGGCGTTCCTGGACGAGGTCCTGGATCTGCCGCAGGAACCAGGGATCGATCGAAGTGAGCCGGTGGATCTCTTCAAAGTCGAGCCCTCGCCGGAAAGCTTCTCCGAGAAAAAAGACGCGTTCAGCGTTGGGCACGCTGAGTTTGCGCCGGACGGCATCATCGGAGAAGGAAGAGGGGGGTTCGCGTCCGTCAGCTCCCAGGCCGCCCCGCCCTGTCTCCAGGGAGCGAAGCGCTTTTTGGAGGGCTTCGCGAAAGGTGCGTCCGATGGCCATGGCTTCGCCGACGCTCTTCATTTGGGTGGTGAGCGACGGGTCGGCGGCAGGAAACTTTTCGAAAGTGAAGCGCGGCACTTTGACCACGCAGTAATCGATAGTGGGCTCGAAACTGGCGGGAGTTTCGCGGGTGATGTCGTTGGGAAGTTCGTCAAGGGTGTAACCGACGGCGAGTTTGGCGGCGATTCGGGCGATGGGGAATCCGGTGGCCTTCGAGGCGAGGGCGGAGGAGCGGGAAACGCGGGGGTTCATCTCGATCACGATCATCCTGCCGTCGGCGGGGTTGACGGCGAACTGGATGTTTGACCCTCCGGTTTCGACGCCGATCTCGCGGATGACGGCGAAAGAGGCGTCCCGCATCAGTTGGAACTCCTTATCGGTGAGGGTCTGAGCGGGGGCGACGGTGATCGAGTCGCCGGTGTGGACGCCCATGGGATCGAAGTTCTCGATGGAGCAGATAACGACGCAGTTATCTCGGCGGTCGCGCATGACCTCCATTTCGAACTCTTTCCAACCGAGAAGCGATTCCTCGATGAGCACTTCATTGACGGGGGAGAGGTCGAGGCCGTGCTGGACAATGGATTCGTATTCTTCCCGGTTGTAGGCGATGCCGCCTCCGGTTCCGCCGAGGGTGTAGGCGGGGCGGATGACGAGGGGAAAGGAACCGATGTCTTCGGCGATGCGGAGAGCGTCATCGAGACCATGAGCGACACCGGAACGGGCGACGTCGAGTCCGATCCGAATCATGGCGTCTTTGAAGAGCTGGCGGTCTTCACCCTTGGCGATGGCCAGGGCGTTGGCGCCGATGAGACGGACGCCGAAGCGGTCGAGGGCGCCGCTGCGGACGAGGTCCATCGCCGTGTTCAGCGCGGTTTGTCCGCCGAGGGTGGGGAGGAGGGAGTCGGGTCTTTCCGCCTCGATGATACGTTCGACGATGCCGGCGGTGATGGGCTCGATGTAGGTGCGGGACGAGAACTCGGGATCGGTCATGATCGTGGCCGGATTCGAGTTCACGAGCACGACTTCGAAACCTTCTTCCTGCAAGGCCTTGCAGGCCTGGACGCCGGAATAGTCGAACTCGCAGCCTTGACCGATGACAATAGGCCCGGAGCCGATGAGGAGGATCTTGCGAATAGACTCGTCTCTGGGCATGGCGCGCCGGGGCTGCACCTCACTCAGAATGGAAGAGAATGCAACACGCAATCCCCGGTGTCGCGTGGGGAGGGCGTTTTAACCCGCATTGCTCACACCCTTTCCGAGAGGCGCGCCGCGAACGCTTGCGGCTCGATGGGGATCAAAAGTGTCCGCCCCAGCGTAGTGGCAGGCGTCCCGCCTGTCCCATTTCATCTCACCGTGGCGGGGGCATTCAGCGGTCGCCGGGAATGACGAAGCGCACGGACAGGCCGAAGGGAGGTCAGCTTTTCCGGTCGCTGTCGAGAGCGGCGAGAAGAGTGAAGCGGAAGGTGGATCCTCTATCGGGCTCGGACTCGACCCAGATGCGGCCGCCGTGCCGTTCCACGATCTTCCGGCAGACGGCGAGACCGATTCCGGTGCCCGGATACTCTTCCCGGCCGTGAAGCCGCTGGAAGATCTGGAAGATTCTGTCCCGGTGCCGCTCTTCGATGCCGATGCCGTTGTCCCGGATCGAGATCATCCAATGGCGCCGGTCGGCTTTTTCGGCGGACAAGTGGATTTCGGGGCGGCGATCCCGGCGGAACTTTACGGCGTTGCCGATGAGGTTCTGGAAGAGCTGCACGAGTTGGGTAGGGTCGCCTTTGACTTTGGGCAGAGGATCATGGTGGACGCCGGCGCCGGACTCTTCGAGGGCGACTTCCAGGTTGGAGAGCGCGTCGCGGAGGATATCCTCCAACTCGATGGTCCGGTCTTCGGCATGGCGGGTTCCCGCGCGGGAGTACACTAGCAAATCATTTATAAGCTGCTGCATGCGCCGGGCTCCGTCGACCGCGAAGCGGATGAAGTCCCGGGCGTCGTTGTCGAGTTGGGCTGCGTAACGGCGATCCAAGAGTTGGACGTAACTGATGACCATCCGGAGCGGTTCCTTGAGATCGTGTGAGGCGATGTAGGCGAATTGTTCCAGGTCGCGATTGCTGCGTTCAAGTTCGATCGTGCGGGCTTGGAGTTCTTCCTGAGCCCGGCGTTCCGCGGTGACGTCCCAAAAGATGCCTTGCATCCCGATAATCGTACCGGCGGCGTCGTGCACGGGGGTTTTGACGACCCGGACGACGAGGCGCTGGCCGTCGGCGGATTCGTAGGCTTCTTCGGTTTCTAACGGTTCGCCGGAAAGAAGAACGCGCTGGTCGTCGCCCTGGTACTTGGCGGCGAGATCCGGGGGAAACAGGTCGAAGTCGGTGCGTCCGATGATGTCTTCCCGCGACTTGCCGGCGTTGCGGCAGAAATTGGAATTGGCAAAGGTGAAACGTCCCTGAAGATCTTTTCGGAAGATGTTTTGGACGAGGTTCTCAACCAGCGATTCGTAGAGGGCCTGGGAATCGCGGAGGGCTTTCTCGGCGCGGACGACGGAATCGGCATGTTGTTGGGCGGTCCGTTCCCGGGACCGGGCAATTTCGTTGAAGAGCCGCTGCCGGTTGACGGCGTAAAGAATGCTGCGGACAAGGACGGGCGGATGGAGTTCGGCTTTGGTTAGGAAGTCCTGGACGCCGTCGGCGATGGTCTTGTGGCGGAGGTCGTCGTCTTCGAGTCCGGTGATGACGACGATGGGAAGTTCGGGCGCGATGCGATGCACTTCTTTGGCGGTGGATTCCGGATCGGAATCGGGCAGGTGCATGTCGAGAAGAATGGCGTCGAAAAATTGCCCCGGGTCTTGGAGGAGGTCGCGTGCAGCGCGGAGGCAGGGGGCCTGGACCACGTCGAAGGCGTTTTCACCGGCGCCTTCCCGAAGAAGCTCGCGGATCATGCGAGCGTCCGCGGGAAGGTCCTCGACGAGGAGCACGCGGGTGGGAGACTCGAGGGATGGGTTCATAGGGCGGGCGCCGGAGCCTGAGATTGCCCGGCTGGCCCGGAAAGCATAACGCAGCGTCGAGGCCCCGCACAAGCGCGAGAGGTCCGGGGCGATGGAGCCGGGCGCGATCGGGATTCTGCGCTGGATTTCACCCAGGAATCGCGAATAATCCTCTTTGGGCGCTCGCGTTGAGGCGGCGCGTCCGCGGGCTTACCGGTCCGAAATTCCCGAATCGATTCATGGACTCTTCCGGCGGCAAGGTCGACATCCTCCTGGTTGAAGACAATCCGGCGGACATCCGGTTGATGTTGGAGATTCTGAAGGAAGGCGAGATTCCGAGCAATTTCCACGTAACGACGGATGGAGAAGAGGCGATGGCCTACTTGCGGCGCGAGTCCCCCTACGAAGGTTCGACGCGACCGGACATCATTTTTCTCGATTTGAATCTGCCCAAGAAGGACGGCCGGGAGGTGTTGAAGGAGATCAAGGGGGATCCGGGGTTACGGCGCATTCCCGTGGTGGTTATGACCACATCCGAGGCTCCTGAAGATGTGGCGACGGTTTACGACAACAGCGCCAACTGTTTTATCACGAAGCCGGTGGACCTGGACGACTTCGTGAATGTGGTGCAGGTCATCAAGGGCTTCTGGCTGAGCATCGTCAAGTTGCCGCGGGACTGAACGCGGAGGAGGAAAGCGGGACGGGTTTCTCGGTTCCTAGCGGCCGGGAAGGCGCGGGTCCGCTGCGAGTGTTGTTGGTGGAGGATAATCCGGGGGACGCCCGCTTGGCCCAGGAGTATCTGGACGAAAGCGAGCCGTATTTTGAGACCCGGCTCGCGATGGCCTGCACCCTGGAAGAGGCCTTGCAACGAGTGAGCGAAGAGGACTTCGACATCGTTCTCCTGGATTTATCCCTGCCCGATTGCCGCGGTCTTGAAACGTTCACCCGCTTCTACGAGAAAGCGCGAAGGATCCCCATCCTCGTCTTGACCGGGCAGGAGGATGAGGAACTGGCGCGCGAGATCGTGAAGCACGGCGGTCAGGATTGTCTGCCAAAGGATATTCTCTCGGCGCCGTTGTTGCGGCGGTCGATACGGCACGGCATCGAGCGTAAGCACATTTACGAAGCGTTGCGGAGGATGCAACGGCAGTTGATCCAGGCGGAGAAGATGGAGTCGGTGGGCCGGTTGGCGGCGGGCGTGGCGCACGAAGTGAAGAATCCTTTGGCCCGCATTCTCATGGGGATCGAATACTTATCTGAAGGCATCGAGCCGGAGGATCCTAACATCCCGGTGATCCTCAAGAGGATGGAAGAGGCGGTGCACCGGGCCGATACGATCATCCGGGGACTCTTGGATTTTGCGGCGGACCGGACGCTCAGCTTGGAAGAGACGGACTTGAACCGGGTCGTGGAACAATCGCTCTTCTTGATGGATTACGAAATTCGCAGTAAAGGGGTGGAGCTGGAGTGGAGACCGGAGATCAATCTCCCGAAGGTCCGAGCCGATGCCGGCAAGTTGGAGCAGGTGTTGATCAACCTGCTCTTGAACGCGGTGCAGGCCATGGAGGGGAGGGAGGGGGAGCGGCGTCTTACGATCCGCTCCGGGCTGTCGCGCGTCTCGGGGCTTCCTCACGATGAGGGAGTCCGTCGAGGCATGCGATTGCGGGAAGGAGACGCGGTGGTGAGGATCGAGATTGACGACACGGGGCCGGGCATTCCTTCCGATCAGTTGGGCCTCATTTTCGACCCGTTCTTTACCACGAAACCAGCGGGAATGGGGACGGGTTTGGGATTGCCCATCGTAAGGAAGATCGTCGATCTGCATCGCGGCCGGGTATCTATGACGAACCGGCCCGAGGGCGGAGCCCGGGCGACGGTGCAACTGCCCTGCGGGCTGACGGCAGCGGCTTTGTGAGGATAGAGTTTGCTCTCTCGCCTGGCGCGCACTTCTGCCCGCGAACTCTTGCGGCTCAACGGCGGCAAGAGTGTCCGCGCCTTTTCTCCGTTCGCCGGTTAACGGATCCGCGGATCATCGGCGGGATCGAGATACTCGATGGTCCATGGCGCGATGCCGTGGAGTTGAAGCACGGTTTCGCCTGTCGCAAAAGCGAAGTGCTTCATGCCGGCGGGCCAGAATCCGAAGGCGCCCTGGGGCATCTGTGTCGCCGCGCTGAGGTCGAACTTCTCGCCCATCCCGAGATTGAAAGCACCGCTGATCACGGTGACATGTTCGGTCTTAGGATGGGTATGTGGAGGGATGCGATACCCATCCGGCAACCAAATGCGCATGGTGAAGAATCCTTCCTTGGCGGGGTCTCCCTCGAGGACAGCGAACTTGGCTCCTGGAGGCAGCGACGGGGGACCCTCTTGCCATTCGATCTCTGCTGGCCGATGAATGGTCGCCTCCATGACGTCGTGAGGATCAGACTTGCGAAGATTCTGAGCGTAAGAAGCTCCGTAGATGGCGAGGACGGCGGCGGCGAGGATGGGGAAGATGCGTTTCATGATCGTGTTCGAGATTCTCGTTACCAAGGAGGCGATAATCAAGTCTTTTGCAGATCGCGCTCGCCTTGAGTCCGTTGGAATTCAGGAGCATTCGTAGCGAATGCGGCCCGGGCCGCCCCCAACGCAGGGGCAAGCGTCCCGCCTGTCCCATTCTTCTTATCGTGGCGCGGGCACTCCTGCCCGCGAGGGCTTGAGGCTCCACGAACGATAGGAATTTCCGCCCTTCCGGCGGGAGTGGCCCAAGTCCGGTGAGCGAGGTTTTCCCGGTTCTCGTGGAGGGACGGGCTTCGCCACGGCCAACCCGCTCTGGCCAGCACAGGGGTTTCCTTCGAAGAGTGAACCGCTTATTCCGGTCCGAGGGCGCGGACACGCCAGTGTCCCTTCTCTCCACCGATGCGTCCCGCATCCGAGTCGACGAAGCGTAGGACGGAGCCGTCTCCGGCGATGGGCGCTCCGTTGATGGCGGTGAAGGAGCCGGTTTCCATGGATAGCGAAAACTCCACGGCATAGTCCACACCTTCTTTGGAAGCCCATTCGACCACCATGCCCTCTTCGGTGCGTTCGGTGTTGGAGAGGTGCAAGTAGTCGGAAGGATCATTGGGATCGGTTCCGGCCAGTCCTTCTTGGGCGTCGGTCATTCCGTCGCCGTCGCTGTCGGTGGGGTCCACGGGAGCAGTTCCGCCGACAATGGCGCCGGGATTGTCGCCCAGGAAGGCGATCTCGGCTTCGGTCAGGATCCGGCTGTAGACTTGGACGTCGTCTACGGACCCGGTGAATCCATTCTCCCCGGCTCGCGCTCCGATCTGGAGAGGGATTTCCATGTCGGTATAGCCATTGGGATTATCCACGGCAGCGACCAAGACGCCGTCGATATAGAGCTGGGTCCGCACGGCGCCGAGATCCGCTCCGTTATCGTCTCGATGGGTGAGGACGAGATGGTGGACCGTGCCAGGCTGAATGACTCCGTCCGCGCCGAATTCTGGTTCGACCGGGGATTCATCGACGAGCCAGAAGGGGCTGCCGTTTCCGAGACCGGCGAGTCCATCGAAGAGGGTGAGGGCATAGGGGATGGATCCGTCTTCAGTTCCCTTAGAGAAGAGGGCCGAGACGGAGCCTTCATCGGAGGCGGTCCGCTGAAGCCACATGGACAGGGAAAAGTTGTAAAGTTGGGGGAAGGCCGGGATCTGGACGTAGCCGGCTCCGTTGCCTCCGGCGTCGTCGAGGGCCAGTGCCGTTCCGGAAGCAAGAGCGTCGGCTCCGAGGGTGAAAGAGCCGCCGCCGGCGGCTACGTAAGTTCCATGGCGGTTCCGTCCCGAGGCATCGAGGACGTCGGTTCCTTCGGTTTCGTCCAAGCGGTAGTGGGCGACGAGATCCGGTGAAGCCGGGATACTGGCCCGGAGGTTGACCGTGGTCACGGGTGAACTGGGGTCATTGCTCTGGATGGAGAGAGTGGCGAGTTGCAAACCTGAGGCCACGGAAGGATCCAGGGCGACATTGACCGGCGTTTCCGTGCCTGGAGCCACTGTGCTTGGGAAGGATTCCACGGAGAACGGCGTACCGCCGGGGGAGATGCTGACGCTGGTGATCTCGAGTGTCTCGGTTCCGCCGGTGTTGCGCACCGCCAGCGGACGCACTTGTTCACCGGCAGTGGAATCGACGATGCCGAAATCGAGGTTGGGACGGACGACGATGTTGGGATCCTCGTCGCTTCCGATGATGATCAGATTGTCGATCAAAACGGTTTCAAAGGCTCCGCCGGTGCGGGCGCTGAAGGCAAAGCGATCCGCGGCCGTGGGATTGAAGCCGGGGGTCTCGAGTTCTTGGTAGATGATTTCGCCGTCGAGAATGAGGGTGAGCAAGCCTGAATCTTCGCCGCTCTTGACCCAAGAGATTTCGACCGGACGGAACACGCCGTCGTATTGATAGAAGCGGTTGCTAGTCGCCGTCTCTCCGGCGTTGGTGTCGATCCGCTGATGACCGACATAGACGCCGTTGACGCTGACATCGATTCCGATGCCGGTGCCGATCCCTTGTTCGTTGCCGTTGTCGTAGGTGTCGAACTCGACCGCGAGCCCGCTGCCGTAGCCGTTCTCGCCGGTGCCATGGTTGGTAGGATCGTCCGCGATACTCCCGAAGTTGAAGGACAACCCGTCGGCCGGCGTTCCGGCGGAGATCAGGGCCAAGTCGAAGGTCACGATGAAGGTCTGTGTTGGTCCGGGACCGAGCGGCGGAATTTTGAAGGAGCCGAGGGAGCCGCCGGTTCCGTCGAGGGTAAGTTGCAGCGCACCGTTGATGATCTGGTGGACGTTGTTGTTGCTGCCGAAGATGGTGCCGTCGCCGAGGTCTTGAGTGCCGTTCGGATAACTATCGAAGTCTTGTTGATAGGTCCCTCCTTGGGAGAAGGTCACTCCGCTGAGAGCGATCCGGCGGTTTCGGGCCTGTTCGAGCGCGTCGTTGTTCACGAGGTTGAGGGAGGCCTCGATGGTGCCGATGTTGGGTTGGCCGGTGAAGCTGAGCTCGATGTCAAGCATCTCGCCAGGGGGGATGCTCGCGGGAAGCGGGGTCAGGATGTCGAACGATGCCGCGCCGGGACCGGTAATTGAAGAGGTCTCGCTGAGCACCAATGTTTGGGTGGCTCCGATATTGATCACCACGAAGCTGTCCGATGCCGTGGCGCCCGGAGAGGCGGAGACGGCCAGGCTGCGATCGCCGTCGATCTGGGGATCGCGGACGGCCGGCGCCGAGGTGGCGGGAGCGGCGATCTCGACATTGTCGATCAACAGGGTCTCCGTGGCGCCGCCGGTGCGCGCTCCGAAAGCGAAGATCCAGTCTGTCTGAGGCACGAGGCCGGGGATGCGAAGCTTGTCGAAGAAAGTCCGCCCGGCGACGGTCAAGCTCAGTTCGCCGGAGTCCGGGCCGGTTTTTTTCCAAGAGATCTCAGCGCGCCGGAACTCGCCATCAAAGGTATAAGCTTCATTGTCGTTCCAGTTCTGGTTGTCGATCCGGAAGAATCCATCGGGCACGATGGTCCCGTTTGCCTTGATATCATAACCGACGCCGTTGCCGAAGCCGTCCTCGTTCCCATCGTTGTCCCAGGTGTCGAAGCTCACGGTGAGACCGGTTCCCCAACCTTCCTCACCTTGGTCGGGAGTGGCGGGAATAGCGCCGTAATTCAACGAGAATCCGTCTGCGGGACGTCCTGCGGCTTCGAGGGCGAAGTCGAAACGCACGGAGAAGCTGTCCGGGGCGGCCGGGCCTGGGGCCGGAATGCGGAAGGCGGAGAGAGTGCCGGTGGCTCCGTCGGCGGTGAGCCGGAGGGCTTGATCTTGCACGCTGGCAATGCCGGGGGCGTTGGTGGTGATGGTCGTGCCGTCTCCGAGATCGTCCGTCCCCGGGTCGTAACTATCAAAAGTTTGGAGATAAATCTGAGGTTCGACGTAAGGGGCGCGAACGACGAGGTCATCGATAAGCAATTCTTCCGTGGCGCCGCCGGTCCGGGCGCTCAAAGCGAAACGCCAGTCATTGGCCGGAGAGATGCCGGTGATGGGCAGCGCATCGAAGAGAGTGACGTTGTCCAAGATGACCGTGATTTCACCCGTCGTCGCTCCGGTTTGCTGGTAAATAATGGAGACCGGCCGGAAATTCCCATCGAACTTGAAGAACTGGTTGTCGGTGGGATTTGCCCCGGCGGCTTCCCGCAACTGTCCGTTGGGAATATCACCTCCATCGAGGCTGACATCAATGCCGATGCCGTTCTCGTCTCCTTCGCCCTCGTTGTTCCAGGTATCGAATTCCACCGCGATCCCGACGCCAAAGCCTTCTTCCCCATTGCCGGTCGCATTGTCGGCGATGGGTCCGAAGTTGAAGGAGAAGCCGTCCGCGGGCGTGGCTCCGCCACCCGATAGCGAAAAGAGGAAATCCGCTGTCCAGCTCATGGTGGACTGTTCGCCGAGAGCAGGGATGGCGAAGGACGAGAGGGAGCCGCCGAGACCATTCTGGGTCAGCCGCAGGCTGTCGTTGAAAATGCCCGCTGCGGCATTGTTGCTCGTGATGATCGAGCCGTCGCCAAGGTCGGTGTCGCCGTTGTTGTAGCCATCGAAGTTTTGAACGTATTCGGCGAGTCCGGCCGAGCTGGGGATGACAATGACCTGAAGGTTGACCAGGCGGTTTTGAAGCCGCTCGGAGGAGTCGTTGCTCACGACGGTGAGCGCGGCCGTTTTGGGTCCGGTCTCGCTCGATCCCAGGAAGCGCACCGGAATATTCCGGCTTTCCCCTGGGGGAATGGTCTGAGCGGCGCCGCTGGGCAAGGTGAAGAGCGCTGCGTTCGGACCAGAGATGGACGAGGAGGCGTTGATCGCCAGTATTTCGGAGGCGCCGTCGTTGGTCACCATGAGCATGGCATCGAGGACCTGGCCGGCTTCCACGACGCCAAAGTTCAGGCTCGAGGCGACCGTAATCCTGGGATCTCGGGGGGTCCTGCTCGCTGTGGTCGTGAGGGCGACGTTGTCGATCAGGAGGGTCTCGGTGGCGCCTCCCGTGCGTGCGGAATAGGCGATGACGTCGTCGGCTACCGGAGTGAAGCCTTCCACGAGAAGGTTTTCAAAAAGCGTTTCCCCGTCGAGTTCGACGTAAACGACGGAATTTCCGCCGCCGTCGGGGATGATGTATATATCGACGGTGCGAAAGCTTCCATCGAAGCGGAAGAAGCGGTTGTTGCTGGGGTTGGCGCCGGCCACTTCGCGAAGCTGTCCTCCGGGGACGTCGCCTCCGTTTAAGCTAACGTCCACACCGATGCCGTTGTCGAAGCCCTCGCCCTCGTTGTTATAGGTGTCGAACTCGACAGCAATGCCCGAACTGAATCCTTCTTCCCCGGCGCCATTCTCACCCGGATCCAGCGAAATGGGTCCGAGATTGACGGAAAAACCGTCGGCGGGGGTTCCCGCGGCGGAAAGGGAGAAATCGAAGAGGATCCGGAGACCTTGCTCCTGTTCGGCGCCGAGTCCGGGAATCTTAAAGGATCCGAAGGAGCTGCCTACTCCATCCAAGGTGAGCTGGAGCGCCTCATTCTGGACTGAGGCGGATCCGGTCGTGCTTCCGATGACCGTTCCGTCGCCGAGATCGGTTGTGCCGTTGGCTACGCCGGAGAAATCCTGCACGTATTCTGCGGCACGCAGCGAAGCGGAGGTAGCGAGGATGGCAATGCCGACGGCGAGAGCCCAGCGGGCCCCGGGAAGTGCTGGGGATTTCATGCGATGTTTTTTGGGGGGTGGAGTTTCTAGTTCAGGAAGATGAAGCTAAGATGGAGGGAGTCAAAAAGTTTTCTCCCAATCAGGGGAGATCGAGGCGGAGAAAAGCAACATGATAGGCTGCTGATGAAGCGAGATTCGTCAGCAGTTTGCCAGTCCAGGAGGCTTGCAGAGACCCTCCGCTTAGCCCACATTTCTCATGCCCTTTCTGCTGCTGTGGCGCGCTGCACAATCCATGCTGCCTTCGTTCCGCTTGTCTCGGGCTCCAAAAGGGTGTACTCACCCAGCTCTGCGCCTTCGGCTGCGCGCGGCGTTGCCGTCGCTGCGCTCCGCCCATCGGCCAGTCCCGAGGGGCTGGCTGTCTCGCTTCGCTCGGCTGGTATGAGAAATGCGGGCTAGCTTCACTTGGAACAACCGAACCCTACTCTTCAGCGCGATGCCTATCTACATCTATGAGACCATCCCTCAGGCTCCTGGGGATCCGCCCAGGCGGTTCGAAGTCGAACAACGGATGACGGAACCCCCGCTCCAGACGGATCCAGAAACCGGGGTTCCCGTGCGGCGCATCATCACGGGCGGCTCGGGCGTCGTCTTCCACGGTCCGAGCATTCTATCGATGAATACTCGAAAAGGCGGCCGCCGCTGAGGTGGGGTTGGCGGCGTGGCCGTTGACGTGACTGGCTGAGCTGGACCCAGGGGTCCGCAGGGGGGTCCGTCAGACAGCCGGGCGGCGGCGGCGGCGGCGCGCCAAACCCAGCAACCCGAGCGCCGAACCAGCCAGGAGCATGGAGGAGGGCTCAGGTACGATCGTGACCTGTCCCCGGATTTCACCGACCGGGTTCTGGGCGGTGTGGACGTTGATGTACCAGAGTTCGTCCAAAAGTTCGCCCGCTTGTTCCGGAGTGATGGCAGCGCTTCCGCTGATGGGACTCTCCAAGCCGCCGCCCCCGACATTGACCGCAACCGCGGCCTGAACTCCGGGCACGGCGGGCCCGTGAAAGTGCATTGCTGTAGCGGGGCCGGTAAGGCCGGTGAAGCTGAATGCCCACGAAAGCATAGCGGATTCGCTGTCGTAGGAGGCCGTTCCACCTCCCGAAGGATTCGCCATGCCGCCTCCCTCCAAAGAGAGATCGACCACGTGGGCTTCCTGGCCCAGACCCAAGGTGAATTCGAACAACGTGACAACAGCCGAGGCCGGCGCGGTCGCGACACCCGTGAGAAGCGCGGCCAAAGCGGCGCTCCGAAGAAGTGGGGTTGGGACGATCTTCATAATGGTCAGTTCTTTTAGGAATGAACCCGCGAAATACCGCTTTTTCACGCCATCGGGGGGGTATAAGGCGCGGACGATTCGACCTTTCGCTACGGATCAGAAGCAGAAAGTAGCGTTTCTATTCCCGTTTGGCGAGAAAAATCGCCTTGCGGGCCGGAACGGCCCGTTCCAAGTTGATGCCCATTCGACCGTCCCGGGGGTATAGCTCAGTTGGTAGAGCGTCTCGTTCGCAATGAGAAGGTCAGCGGTTCGAATCCGCTTACCTCCACACCTTCGCTTCGGCGTTTTCTCTCGCGATGCACATGCACTTTTGCTTGCTCGAAGCCGAATCCATGATTTGATTCGCCGCTTTTTCCGGGTCAATCCTACCCTGCAATCCTACCCTATTCAGAAGCCCCGCAGCGAACCATGGCCACTATCCACACTTTAGGCGCGAAGAAGCGCGAACTCTCGGGGCGCGGGGTCGCCCGCCGCTTGCGGCGCACGGGCCGGGTGCCCGGAGTCATTTACGGGGCGCACCAAGAGAATTACGCCTTGGATCTCGATGCCCGGGAATTGCTCCATCTGCTGCACAGCAGCGCCGGCGAGCACATGCTGGTCAGCCTCAACATCGATGGAGCGCGGGAGCAGAACAAGCTCGCCATTCTTCAGGACGTTCAGCACAACGCCTTGAACGGCGATGTCATGCACGTCGATTTCCATGCGGTGCGAGAGGACGAAATGATCGAGATCACCGTTCCCGTGGCTTTGCTGGGAGAACCGGTGGGGGTGTCGAAGGGCGGGTTGCTGGACCGGCATCTGCACGAAGTTTCGGTGCGTTGTCTTCCACGCCAACTGCCCGACGTCATCGAGGTGGATGTGAGCGGGCTGGATCTGGGCCAGGCCCTGCACGTGGCCGAAATCGTGTTTCCGGAAGGCGTGGAACCCGCCGTCGGTGGGGACATCATCGTGGCCATGGTGGAGGAACCGCGGGCTGAAGAGCCTTTGACCGAGGCCGAATCCGGGGTCGAGGGAGTATCCGCGGAAGCCTAGGCTTGGGGCGGGCTGATCCGTTCCCCCGGGTGAGGCGGGTTCAATCCTCTCAATGGGAGAGGAGACGAGGGAGATTTTCCGGTGCAGTGCAAGGCGGTCATCGGCCTCGGCAACCCGGGGCGGCGCTATTCCGGCACGCGGCACAACGCCGGGTTTCTGGCCGTCGACGCTCTTCTCGCGGCCCTCGAGCCCAGAG
>DATKCT010000145.1:0-12654 GCA_035513055.1 Verrucomicrobiales bacterium
CAGGCGCGGAACTCCTTCGCGGCGCCGTCTCCCAACACGGCCAGGCCTCCATCGTTGTCGCGACCGGCGCCTCCCAGTTCGAGATGTTGGAGGCCCTCACCCTCGAACGGGACGTCCCCTGGCATCGCATCACCGGGTTCCACCTCGATGAATACGTCGGGCTCTCCATTCTCCACCCCGCCTCCTTCCGCCGCTATCTCTGGGAGCGCTTCGTCAGTAAGCTGCCGCTCCCCTTCCGCGCCTTCCACTTCATCGACGCCGACGAGAATCCAGGCAGAGAATGCCGCCGGATCAGCGCGCTCGTCTCCAAATGCTCCATCGACGTCGCCTTCGTAGGCATCGGGGAGAATGGCCACCTCGCCTTCAACGATCCTCCGGCGGATTTCACCATCGAGAAACCCTACATCCTGGTCGACCTCGACGAGGCCTGCCGCCGGCAACAACTTGGAGAGGGCTGGTTTCCCACTCTCGACGAAGTCCCCCATTGCGCCATTTCCATGTCCATCCGCCAGATCATGCGAAGCTCCGCGATCATCTGCACAGTTCCCGACGAGCGGAAGGCTCAGGCCGTCCGCGACGCCTTGACCGGACCCGTGCGGCCCGAGGTTCCCGCATCCATTCTTCAAAGCCATCCCGACTGCAGGCTCTTCCTCGACAACGCCGGCGCTTCCCTGCTTTCCTGAAACGATGAAGGAAATCGGAATCGGCTTCGCCGGGGCGGGCTGGATGGGCACGGTCCTTCTCCAACGTCTCCTCGGCCAATCCGGCGTCCGCATCCGCGCTCTGCACCAGCGCAGCGCGGAACGCGCCCACGCCACCCTCCTCGACCTGGGGCTCGACCCAGGCATCTACCAGCCGCGCTACGAAGAACTCCTCGCAACGCCCGGTGTCGACGCGGTCGTCCTCTGCACTCCCAACAGCAGTCACGGTCCCCAGTCCATCGCCGCACTCGAAGCCGGAAAACACGTGTTCTGCGAGAAACCTTGCGCCACGCGTTACCGGGACTTTCTGCGTCAGATTGAACTCGCAGAGAGCCAGCCGCACCTCATCACCTTCGTCGACTACCTCATGAACTTCGACTCGCTGGAGAACCGCATTCTCGACATGGTCCGGGACGGCCTGTTCGGAACCATCAGTCAGATCCAGGTAAACTATCGGCATCCGATCAACATCGCAGGCGAGAAACGGTGGAAACTTGATCGCCACATCATCGGAGACGCCATCGGCATGGGCATCATCCATTCCCTCTCCGTCATGCTCAATATCATGGCCGCACACCAAGCCCGCCCCGTACGCGTCTTCGCCGCCAGCAGCACCATCCAATCCCGTGGGTTCGAGGTCCCGCCCCTATACAGTATCCAGATCCTCTTCGACTCCGGCGCGACTGGATTCTGCTTTGGAAACATCGATCACGCCAACGGCTACGACGCCTATCATCACATCCACGGTGTTGGCGGGGGTCTTGTTTTCGATTCCTACCTGGATCGCCCCTCGAAAGTGCGCTATTGGTCCAAAGCTCACGCCGAAGGCCGCTGGATCTATCCCCTCGATCTCGATCGCTGCGCCCGGGAGCAAACGGAAGCCTTCGCCTGGCCTGCTGACACCACCACCCCGGACTCCGGAGACGTCCTCGAACACCAAACTGGAGCCTGCATCGATCACTTCCTCGGCTGCATCCGGCAAAACCGCCAGTCGCATCTCTCCTTCCCAGCTGCTGCATCGACCGCGGAAACCGGCTGGGCCGCCCTTTGGTCCGCAGCCACAGGGGCGCCCGTCGACCTTCCGTTAGACCGCGACAAGGCCCTGGCCTTCTTCGATCAACTCGACGCCGTCCCGGGATGAGGCCGTTCGACCTCCAGATCAACGGGTACCGCGGCGTCGATTTGAACCACGACAGCCTCGATCCAGAAGCCCTGCATGCCGCCTGTGAAACCTTGCGCCGCGAAAATGTGGACGGTTTCTTGGCCACGGTGATCACCGACGAACTCGACGCCATGGAACGACGCATTCGCCGAGTCGTCGAACTGCGCGAGCGCGATCCTTTGGCGCGCGAACTGATCGCCGGCATCCATATCGAGGGTCCTTTCCTCAACGAACAATGCGGATACGCGGGCGCCCACCCTCCGCAAGCCATGAGACCCGCCTCCCTCGATGCCATGCAACGCCTCCTCGACGCAGGCGGAGGCTACGTTCGCCTGATCACGTTGGCGCCGGAACGCGATCCCGGCCTCGCCGTCACCTCCTGGCTCGCCGCTCAAGGATTGTGCGTCGCCGCCGGTCACTGTGATCCGGAGATCGACCTCCTCGCCGCCGCCATCGATTCCGGACTCACGCTGTTCACCCATCTGGGAAACGGCTGCCCGATGCAACTCCACCGTCACGACAACATCATCCAACGCGTCCTCTCCCTGACCAATCAGCTCTGGGTTAGTTTTATTCCCGACGGCGTGCACATCCCCTTTTTCGCTCTTAAAAACTACTTGAAATGCACCGGGATCGAGCGCGCCATCTTCGTGACCGACGCCATCGCCGCCGCCGGCCTCGGCCCCGGCCTCTACACGCTGGGCAAACAAACCATCCACATCGGGGACGACTTGGTGGCCCGCTCTCCGGACCGCTCCCATTTCATTGGGTCCACCGTGACGTGGACCCGCATTCGTTGCGAAACCGGGCCCGCTCTGGGTTTGACGGAGGAGGACATGGAGTTGCTCTGCTGCCGCAACCCTCGCCTCGCTCTCGGACTCCCATCCTGAACTGATTGCGCCGTTCGGCGCCACCCGGCATGCCTGCGTCCCCTGCCCGTTCCTCCCCGCTTGGCGGGCGTCTGCTCCGGACTCTTGGCCCCGCTATCGTCGTCGCCTCCGTCGTTCTCGGTCCCGGCAGCATTCTGGCCAGTTCGCGCGTTGGAGCCGCCTTCGGCTACAGCCTGCTGTGGGTGCTCGTCGGCGCCAGTCTGCTCATGGCCGGAATGGTTCTGCTCTCCGCCCGCCTCGGGTTGGCCTGCTCGCGCACGCTCTGTGATGAACTCTCCTCCCGCCTTGGCCGGCCCGTCGCCGCGGGCATCGGGCTCGTCGTCTTCCTGATCGTCACTTCCTTCCAAACCAGCAATAACTTCGGCGTCCTCGCCGCCTTCGAAGCTTTCTCTCCACCCGGGCGCCCTCCCCTCGCGAACGTCCAGGCCATCTCCCTCCTCATGCTCCTCAACGGCCTGGCCTTGGCCACCGTCTTCGGGCTGCGCCGCCTCTACCGGCCCATCGAGCGTCTCATGCTGCTGTTGGTTCTGGCCATGATCGCCGCCTTCGTTGGAAACATCTTCCTGGCTAAGCCCGACTGGGCCGCAGTCCTGCGCGGCCTCCTTCCCTCGGTTCAAAGTCTCACGCAAACCCCCTCCGCAGGCAACGCTCCCGTCGCTCTTCTCGCCGTCTCGGCGCTGGTGGGAACCACCTACTCCGTCGCCGGCGCTTATTATCAAGCCTACCTGGTCCGCGAAAAAGGCTGGACCCGGGCCCAGGTGCGCGAAGGCATGATAGACGTCGCCGCCGGCATCGCCGTCCTGGGAGGCATCTCCCTGGTCATCATGATCACCGCCGCCGCTGTCTTTCACAGCCGGACCGAACCTGTCTCGCTCGATTCCGCCGCCGATATCGCCCGGCAACTTCAGCCCCTGTTCGGTTCTGGCGCCCGCCTCCTTTTTTCTCTGGGACTTTTCGCCGCTGCTTTCAGCTCTTTTCTCATGAATGCCATCATCGGAGGGCATATCCTCGCCGACGGACTCGGCCTCGGCCCGGCCATGGAAAGCCCCCTAACTCGCGTCTTCACCGCACTCATCCTAGTGCTGTCCATGCTCATCGCTGTAGTTAGCCGTTCGACCGGCCTCCCCATCGTTCACCTCATCCTCTTCGCTCAGGCCCTCACCGTCCTCGGACTTCCCGCCCTGGCCGCCGCCATGCTTTACCTCGCCACCCGTCCCGATCTGCGCGCCACCGGTCTGCTCACGCCTCCCCTGCTTGCCGCCGGCTGGATCGGACTAACCGTCGCCTTACTGATGGCTTTACTCACCTCCCACACTGTCGCCACACAACTCGGTTGGCTATGATCCGCCCCTATCGCCCCGAAGATCTCGACCGCCTGCGCCACATCACCGCCGTCTGTTTTGAAGGCGTCGCCATCGACAAGAACATCGAGGACCGCTTCGGCCCCATCGGGGGTCGCGATTGGCGCTGGCGCAAGCTCCGCCACATCGACGCCGACACCGCAGGGGAAAACGCACGGGGCGTCTTCGTGTGGGAAGAGGACGGCGAGACTGTCGCCTACGTGACGGGCCGGCTCGACCGGGAAAGCCGCATCGGCTGGATTCCCAATCTCGCCGTGCTTCCCGAATTCCGCAGCCGAGGCATTGCCCGGAGCCTACTGGAACATCTGCTGAACTGGTTCACCGCGGAAGGAATGGAAGCCGCCAAAATCGAAACTCTGGAGCAGAACGCCGTCGGAAACCGCTTCTATCCCTCTCTCGGATTCGAAGAAGTGGCGCGTCAGGTTCATTTCGTGAAACAGCTCACTCCCCCTCCTCAGTAAGCTCTACGCGCAGCTCCGCGCTGAACGTCAATCCCCGGTCGCCGCGTTCTTCCAAAGTGCGCGACAATCCCTCGATCGTCCGCTCGACCCTGCCTCGGAACAACTCCCTGTTTCCGCTAACCACGACGATCTCCTCGTCGAGATTCAACACCCGGTCGTCCAAGGCGATCCGGAGCCGCTTGACGCCCTCGGCCTCCACCGAAATCCGTTGCCCTTCGCGCGCAGCCTGAATCAGCGTCCCCGCCTTCCGCTCTTCATCGTCGACGGCCAGCCAGTAAAAGCGCCCGTGTGTCACGTCGTCTTGGAGCCACACCACCCGCTCCGGAACCGGATCCCGGGTGAACTGCTGCATCCACGAAAGCGCCGCCGCATCCCGACGTTCCATCCAATGGCCCAGACCCTCATGGATCACCGCCTCGTGCCGGTAGCCTCCCGGATCGCGCTGCCGGAGCAGCGCCAGTTTCTCCTTCCATTCCCGCGCCACGGCGTTCCGGTTGTAGGCCGCGTCGTCCCCGCCCATATGCAAGGTGAACCCAATGTTCCGCAGTCCCTCCGGCTTGGTCTCATTGGGGTGTCCCGCCATCATCGCTGCAGCGGCCCACCGATCGGCCATTCGTGGAGCTAACTGAAAGACCCCGTCGCCTCCCGCCGAGTATCCCATCAGATAGACCCGGTCCGGATTCACCCCTTCGAACAACACACAACCCAAGATCAGCCGGTCGAACATCCCGTCGATGTGCTCCTGATGCCACAGGTTCCATGTGTCCGTCGGCGCGCGCGGAGCCAGGTAGACCCCTTCCTCCGGTTCATAGAGCCCGATCTGATTACGCCACTGCCGGTCGTTCACCCGCGCCGGCGCTCCACCCCCTCCGTGCATGGAAATGAACAGACTGCGACCGCCTTCGGGAGCTTCTCCAAAAACCCGGCGCTCAAACCGCATCTCGAGATCACCGCTGCGAATCGTTTTGGATTCGAATTCTTCCTTGCGCTCCTTCCGCAGGCGCTGGGCGAAATCTTCCCACAACAGCGCGCCGGCATCTGAGGCCTCCTCCTGGGTCAACGCTTCCCCGGCAAAGCCCTGTCCGGCCAGGACGCCCCGGCTGCCCCGATCGGATTCCAGCCAGCTCCGCAGTTCCTCGACCGGCATTGCCGCCCACGTCGCTCCCAACTCCAAAACCGTCGCCAGCAGGCCCAACCCAAATGGCTTCCAACACATCGTCTTCATGAATCCTCCGTCGTTCGTGAAAGGAATCAACAGGGACTCCCTCGCCCCGCGCGCGCTTCCATCAAGTCTCCTCGAATCGGATGACCACTTTTCCGATATGTCCGCCCGACGTCAAATGCGCATAGGCTTCCGCAGCTTCCCCGAACCCGAACACCCGATCAATCGCCGGATGGATTGCGTGTTGCGTGAGGAAATCGTTCATCCGCTCGAACATGGCGCGTGAACCCACGTAAATGCCGTCGATCCGGGCGTTGCGCGCCAACAATGGGAACAAGCTTGCGTCCGGTGGCCCCTTGCCTGTCAATACACCTATCAGTGCGATTCGCCCCTCCGCGCCCAAGCAATTCAGGGAACGGCCCAGCGTTCCCGGCCCGCCTACCTCCACCACATGGTCGACGCCTCGCTTGTCCGTAAGGTCCCACACCGCCCGGTCCCAGTCCGGTCTCTCACCGACGGCCACGCCGGTCCACGCCCCTAACTCTAGGGCTCGCTCGAGTTTGGCCTGGCTGCGCGACGTCACGATCACTCGTGCGCCCCGAGCCACCGCGATCTGCAAGGCAAATATCGCCACTCCGCCGGTCCCCAAGACCAATACCGTCTCACCCGCCGCCAACCCGCCCCGCTCCACCAAGCCATGCCAGGCCGTCACCGCCGCACAAGGCAAGCAGGCCGCTTCTTCAAAACTCAAATGCGGCGGCGCCTCGACCAAGGCGCTCGCCGGAAAAACAGCGAACTCCGTGAGAACCCCGTCCACAGACCCGCCCAGCGCCTTCCGGTGATAGCGAAGGTCGAACGGGCCATCCTCCCAATCCGGAAAGAAGCAAGCCGCCACCCGGTCGCCCTGGCGAAAACCGACCACCCCTGTTCCAACCTCCACGATTTCGCCCGATCCGTCCGACAACGGGATCACTTCTTCGCCGCCCCCGGAGCCTGAAGAACCCCGCAATACCAGCAGATCGCGGTAGTTCAACGACGCCGCCCGCATCCGCACCACGACTTCTCCCGGTCCCGGAACCGGCAGAGGAGCCTCGCATTCCGCGATCCTCAGTTCATCTCCCTCTTGGCGCAGGCGATACTGTTTCATTCTTCTCGCGACCCCGTAGGCATGGTGAGGTGAGGCTGCCAGCCATTCTCTGGTCCGGCAATCCCGAAACCACACCATTCCTGCGGGCAATGCCCTCTTTCTCGCCGTTTCGAGGGGGATTTGCGCCTGACGCGCGTCTTCTCTAATGATGAAAGCGTTCTCCCTCTCCATCTGCAGCGCTCTGGCGCTGCTTCTTCCGTCCCAGGCGCAGGCTCAGGAGTTGTTCGTTTCGGACGAGGCTGGTGCTCCTCCCGCCGCAGGCCGCTTTCCTCAGTTCGAGTTCCCAGGCGGAACTCTGGTGGATTTCGTCGTCGCGTTTCGAGAACTCGCCTCCGCTCACTACGTCAATCCTCCGAACATCGTCGTGAGTCCTTCGGCCGAGTCCCAGCCGGTGCCGCCCATCGACGTCCGCTCCGTCAGCGCGGAGATCCTGCTTCAACTCGTCGCCCGCTTGGCGGGAGCCAACCTCGAAACCATCGTTCCCGACGATGAAAACTCTTCCGCCGCCGTTTACATTTTCGATGCCCCAAACTCTCCGGACCTTGTCTTTTCCGGCCTCCGTTACGGTCTCTTTGACGGACAATCCGGGGCCGCAACTGGCGCTAGCGGCGCTTCCTCAAATGATGGGAGCGGATCCCTACTGGCGGGCTCCCTGGGCATATCTCCACCGGCCCCAGAAGCCGGCGCCGGCCCGGCGGAAACCGCCCAATTCGACTCTCTCCAGCCGGTTGAGGTAACCCATGACCCCTCCGGCCTGATCAATCGGCCCCTCCTCAACGGCGTCTTCGACACCGCCCTTCCTGCGCCCTCTCCGGCCCCAACTCGCTTCGTCATTCCCATGTTCGTGGGCCTCCTCTTCGACGAGTCCGAAGAAGGCCGTCAGAAACAAGATGAACTTCATGTCACCCTTGTCGAATACGTGCACAGGTTCTTCCCCGATGCGAAGCCCGAGCTGTCCATGCACGGCGAAAGCGGCGTGCTCATCGTCGAAAGCTCTTCGCAAGCCGCTGTCGACTTCGTCCGCGCCTTCCTCGACGCCCGGCGGGAAGCGGAGATCTTCCGCCTGAAGCAGCAACAGGTAGACGCCGGAGTTCGCTCCGCCGAAGTTCTGCTCGAACAAAGTCCCCAGCGACGGTAGATTTGACTTTCAGGGTTCCGGCCCAGTTCCCTGACATCAACAACATGCGCCCCGCCGCCCCGAACGTCGCCCTCCCTTCCGTGGCCGCGCTCGCCCAAGACGACGCCGCGTCCTCAAACGCGCGGGGCAATGACGCGATCCGCTCTCTCACCCTCGGCATCCATCGCGGCGACGAAGCCGCCTATCGCCTCTTCTACCATCACTTTCATCATCGGCTCGCGCGGTATTGTCTCGCCCTCACCGCTGGAGACTCCGCAGAGGCCGACGATGTGCTGCAGAAAACCTATCTGCGCATCGCGCGTTCCCTCGGCCCGCTCCCGGACGAAGCCGCTCTCTGGCGCTGGCTAACCAAAGCGGCGCGCTGCGCCGCAATTGACGCCTCGCGCAAGCGCTGCCGCTATCGCTCCCTGCTGAGTCGCTGGACTCACTGGTGGAAGGTGAACGGTCGCAACGCTCACGAACCGTCCTGCGGCTCCCGCGATCCGCTGCTTCAGGCCCTATCCACAGCGCTTGCAGCCCTCCCCGAAGACTCCCGGGCCTTGGTCCAAGCCAAATATTTCGACGGACTCACCGTCTCCCGCATCGCGGCCGGCTGCGGTCTCACCGAAAAGGCCGTAGAACGTAAGTTGGCGCGGGCGCGAGCCCTCCTCCGCGCATCCATCCAAAGCCAAATTCACCCCTGCGGACCATGAATCCCTCACACGAATCGCCGTTCTCGGATCACTCCGAACATCTGTTGCTCGATCTCTACGGCAACCCCTCAGCCGGATTCTCCGCTGCGGACTGGATCGAAACCGGCCGCCGCGAAGAGCAACGCCGCCGGAGCCGGAACCGCGCCAGTTGCTGCTCCATTCCTCTCTCTCTGCTCACGGCCGGAGCCTTAGGCCTGGCTCATTTGTGGGGCGGAGAAATCCGGGCCCTTGCCCTGGCCACGCATCCGCAAACCCCCGAATCCGCATCCGCACTCGATTCAGTGCAACCTGCCCTCGCCTTCGCCTCTGAAACGGGTCCACCCCTTCTCCGCCAACTCAGCGACTCGGAACTCCTCGACCTCGCCAGCGATCACGGACGCCGCACGGCAATGCTCGTCGAAATTGCGGGACGTAAACGCCTCCTCGTCCTCTCTCCCACCCTGCCCCAATAGCCGGAGCGGCTGGGCTCAATCCGCCCGTTTCCGGAAAAGCACCACCCGGTTGGTGTTCGTTCCCTTGCTCAGATTGTCCACGCCCCAACAATTCGAGGTCTTGGTAAATTCCTGCGCGTTGACCAGCACCAGTTCGGGATTCAGCCCCGCCGTCAGCCCCGCCGGAATCGCCAAATCCTCGAGCAACAACGACCCCTTCCGCACCTCTCCCACCTCGAAGGCCGCCACGCCGCCAGGCCGCAGCACCCGCCGAAGCTCGCCCAGCACTTTCGCCATCGCCGCCTTCCATTGCTCCGGATTCCCGAAATGCCAGATCCCCACGGCCTCCGGGTCAATGCCGTTGAACCAGCAGCGCAACCAGTTGTCCCGGCGATAATTCACCACGTTGAGAAACGGAGGCGATGTCACTGCCAAAGCCACCGAGTCCGAGCTGATCTCCGGTGTCGCTTCAGCCGATCGTGTCGCCAATACCGCTTTCTTCGACCAGCGACGCAGACGTTCCACCTGCTCAGACGTCAGCCCATTCAACAAGGATCTGGTCTTGCCCCGGATCACCACATCCACCAACCGCCGCGGCGGCGTCTGTCCTCTCTTTTCGTTGATTTGCCGCTGCTTCTCGATGGATACGGCCTGATTGGGCGGCATCGTGTATACAGAGAAGAAACCTCGCGAATGCCCGGTCAGGCGATTGGTCGCCACCATCCGGATCCAACGATCGATCCGGTCGGCCGCCCCGTCGCGCTCCCTCTCCACCAAATACTCTTGCAGCGCGCAGATCTCCGCAAGCGTCTCTGGATGGTAGAATGCCAGGAGATCCTCGCGCGCCTCGCCCCGCGGACGCTTGGGTATGCTTTGCAACCGGCGTTCCACCTCGGCCAAGCGGGGCGGATCCAGGCGAGGCGCACAAAGGATCGCCGCAAGCGGATTCATATCGCAGCCCGCAAGCGATCTATCCAATAGGGCCGCCTCTATCAGCGTAGTGCCCCTCCCCAGAAATGGATCGTAAACCAGCTCGCCGGGACGCGTCAGGCGCTCGATGAAAAAGCGGGGCAACTGCGGTTTGAAACAGGCCCGGTAGGACACTTCGTGCAAGCGCTGCGCCGCACGTTGCCGGGCCGTCCAGAACTCATTGACAAAGTATGGGATCTCTCGCCCCGCAATCTCGCGCGTGTATACCCGCGTTCCCGTTCCGAAATCCCGGAACGCGGCGAGTTCTTCACGCAATGCTTCCAGGCCGAGAATCTCCTCGGATCGCGCGCCCCACAAAGGCAGATCCATTTCCATCCCAATACAGCGCCGCATGCTCACGAGCCCGAGCTTGGCGCAGACTGTTGCAGCCGGCAAATCCGATTCCTGCGAACCCGCAGCACACCACGGCAGCAATGGCCTGAGGAATGCCTGATGCCCCACATGGGGCAAAAGCGATCGCCGCTTACCCTTTTATCTGGATCGACCCCGCCTCTGGCGTTCCCTTCGGAGTGGTCCTGGTCGCCGGTTTCAATCCCGCGCCCCTGGATCCCGATTCCGTTTGAGCTTGGTAATATCAGAGCCAGATGACCCCGCAATTCTCTATCGTCGATTCCGCCCGAGTGAAAATCAACCTTCCGTTGTCAGGCGATAGCCGATGCCGCGCACAGTCACGATATACCGCGGATTGTCAGGGTCTGGCTCGAGTTTCGCGCGCAGGGAATGGATGAAATTATCCACGGTCCGGGTGGTCGGATAAGCGTTGTATTCCCAGACGACATCGAGGAATTCGTCTCTGGAAACCGCTTCTCCCGCTTTCTCGGCTAACAATCGCAGCATCCTCATCTCCTTGTCCGAAAGCTCGATGGGCTTTCCATCGCGCTGACAGGTTTGCCGGGGAAAATCCACGGTGAGCGTACCGAGAACGAGTTTCTGCGGACATCGCCGTTCACTCTCGCTCCGTCTCAAGAGTGCGCGAATCCGAGCCACAAGTTCCTTCATGCTGAAGGGTTTGACCAGGTAATCGTCGGCTCCGGAGTCCAAGCCTTGCACGCGATCGTCGACCATGCCCTTGGCTGTCAGCATGAGGACGGGAACACGAATGCCGCGGCGGCGGATCTCGCGACAGAGCGCGAAGCCGTCGAGCCCCGGCATCATGATGTCGAGCAGGATGAGATCGACCCGTTCCGTACAGGCCTTTTCCAGGCCGGATACGCCGTCGTGCGCCGTCAGCGTGCGATATCCGTGGCCGCGCAAGGTTTCCGCCAAGGCGGTGCGCATGGCCAGTTCGTCTTCGATGATGAGAATGCGTGCCATGCGCGTTCCGGGTCAACTTCCCGGGAAGCGCATGGAAAAGGTGGCTCCGGATCCGGGCGCGCTCTCCACCTGCACCTCGCCGTCGTGGCCTTCGACGATGTGTTTCACCAAACTCAGGCCGATCCCTGTGCCTTGGGTCTCTCGCCGCAACTCGTTCCCGAGCCGCGTGAAACGCTGGAAAATCCGTTCGTGCTCGCTCCCCGGGATGCCGGGTCCCTGATCCTGCACCGAGAGAAACCACCTGGCTCCGTTCCGGCCAAGTTGGACGGTGACTTCCGTTTCCTTCGGCGCGTGCTTGATGGCGTTGTCGAGCAGGTTGACGAGCGCTTGCTGAATGGCCTGCGCATCGATCTGCGGCGTGAAACCTTTGAGGTCATTGGCAAACTGGAGACGGACGGCCCGCGCTTCCGCCTGCGGCTGCATCAGCTTGATAGAATCGTCGACGAGCGCCGCCAGATCGGCCGGTTCCTTCCGGTAGGTTTTGCGTCCTTGCTCGATACGCGCGAAGTCGAGTACGTTCTCGATAAGGGCTGAAAGCCGGGCTCCCTCCCCGGCCATGAGACGGTGAAATTCGCCGGCGGCACGTTCGCCGGTCACCTTTCCCGAGTGCAGGGCTTCCGCCATGAGCCGCATGGAGGCCACGGGGGCCCGCAGTTCGTGCGAGACGCTGGAAACGAATTGGCTTTTCAGCGCGTTTAACTGACGCTCTCGCTGCAGAGAGCGCTGCGTGAGCCAGAGGCCCGCGGCCGCCGTCGTGACCGCCAGCCCTGCGACGGCGATCATCCAAGTGGTCTGGCGCCGGATCGAAGCGAAGAGCCGGTCCCGGTCCGTCAGGCGCGTCTCGACTTGTAAACGCCCGCGATAAGCTGCGGGAAGCGGAGGGGTCGAGGGATCGACGCGACCGGGAAACAACGGCGGGCCCTGCGGGTCACCGATCCGGACCGTCATCCACGGCGGCCGCCGCGTCTGCGTGATTGTCCCGTCTATCAACTGCCTGAGCCGTGCGGCGGGAATCCGCTTGAAGGCGCCATCGGGAAGCCGCTCCACCCACTCGAGCGAGTCAAGCGTGAGGACGGCATTTCCGCCCGGCGATTGCGGGAGCGAGTCTCCAAGTTGCGCCAAGCGACCTCGCGTCGTCTCGCTCGCCTCCCACTGTTCCCGCCAGTCCGGCAAGCGAGCCGGCGGCTCTAGCCCGTTTTCGGCTA
>DATKCT010000146.1:0-6356 GCA_035513055.1 Verrucomicrobiales bacterium
TCACCCGGCTGTGCAACTCCTGGCCCGGCTGCGGCTTTTTCATTCCGCACTTCCTGCCAAAGCCGGCCTCAAAAATCTAGCCGTTTTTCACACTTTCTTTCCAGGGCTTGTTCATCTGCTCCGCAGATGAAACAGCCCTGGCTGTCCGGGAAAGGCGGGCTATCCGAGAGAACGGAGCAAATGGAGAATCTCGGCCCGGATCTCTTCCTCCGAATTCCCGGCGAGCGTGTCGGCGACGTGGCGATGGAGATGTTCGCGGAACCGGCGGCGGAGCCGGTGAACAGCGACTTTGACAGCGTTTTCAGAAACGCCGAGACGGGCTGCCGCCCGGCCGTAAGATCCATCCGGTTCGGTCCCGCCCAGAAACGGGCGCAGGACTTCGAATTGCTTGGCGCTGCCCAGACTGTCGTACGAAGTTCGGAGATCCGCCAGTGTGCGCTCAAGCATGCGCCGCGCCCAAAGGCGATCGTAGAGGATCTCTGGATCGGAAGGGTCTACAGGTTCGGCCGCGAGACGTTCCTCAGCCCAGGCGTGATCCAAGGGGAGTGGACGGGTCCCGCCGCCGCGTTTGATGGTGCGCTCTCGGCGGCGCGCGTTTAGCAGGAAATGTTTGAGGGCGGCCAGGAGATAGTTGCGGAGGCGGCCTCGCTCCTGGTCGGCATGGCCGAAGACATCCTTCTCGAGGACCGCCTGGAAGAAATCCTGAGTCAGATCTTCGGCGTCTTCTGGCGACCAGCCGTCGCGGCGGACGAAGGCATAGAGAGGATACCAATAGTCCTCGCACAGTGAGGCGAGAGCCCCGCTCGCGCTTTCGTGATCTTCCCGCGCGCGTAAGACCAGACTCCAACGGGTGTTGGGAAAGTTACGGGCAGGTCGCAACCGTTCTCCAGGTGAGCGTTCAGGGGGGCCGGAGTGGTCCGTAGCCATGGGTCGAGGCGCCGGGCGGGCCGGCTTTGGAAGCGAAACATAGGCCCTTCGAGACTCAAGGCGCGCCTAAAAGCAGCTTCGGATCTGGACTTTGGGAAAGACGCCATGAGACCGGTTCCTGGTCAGGACGTTCACTCCCATTTCTCATGCCCTTTCTGCTGTGGCGCGCTGCGCCCATCCTGGCGCCGTTCCTCCTTACCTTGTCCCGGTCGACGCATAGCCAGTGTCTCGCAGTAAGGGCTTTGCAGTGGTCTCGCCACGAATCGGCATGAGAAATCCCGCTCAAAGATCCTCGGGCAGAGGTTGATCTTTGGTTTCCGGAGCGAACGGGAGGACCAGCAGGCCAAGGAGGAAAATGGCGGAAGCCGCCATGCCCACATGGCGGAGGGTGTCGACCGTGTTTTGAGCCAGCGATGCGGCATAGGCCCCTTGGACAAAGGCGCCGGCTGCGGCAACAAAACGGCCCGCATTGTAGCAGAATGCGGTCCCGGTGCTTCGCAACCGGGTCGGAAAGAGTTCAGGAAAATAGATCGCGTAGCCGCCGAAGAGCGAGAGCTGGCAAAAGCCCATTATGGGCACCAGCCAGAAAATCTGATGCGCGCTGGAAAGATAGCGAAACACCACCAGAGTGCTAACCAGAGCCAGGACGAAAGCGATGGCGAAGGCGCGCCGGCGGCCAATGCTGCGGGTGATGCGGCTGAAAGCGAGGATCCCCAGAAACGCGCCGGCATTGAACATGAATAAGTTCGCCGATGTCCAGAACGTGAGTTTGCCTTTGAATTCAGCATCCGAGAGCCCTTGGCCTTCCAGCGTGTTGCTCAGCACGGCCCGAATCAAATCCGTCGAGAAAACGCCGATGCCCCACAGTCCGATGATGCCCGCGCTGGCCAAGCCGAGGCCCACGAGGGCGTTGCGGCGCCAGCGCGGGTCCGCAAAGAGCGATGCGTAAGAGCCGAAGCGCAGATCGCCGGAGCGCTGCCGGGCCCGGGCCTCGAGCCACCGCTGCGGTTCTTTGAGGCGCATGCGGATGACGACGGCGAGGAGAGCGGGCAGTGTTCCGACTACGAACATCCAACGCCAGGCGCTGCCGATCGCGCCGCTTTCTTCGAGTTGAGAAAGGCTGAGGCCAATGATCGCGGCGGCGACGTTGCCGAGCGCGGAAAGACCCTGCAAGAGGCCTAACGCTCCGGCGCGGGACCGGTCCGGCATCACCTCGGCGACCAGGGCCACGCCTACGGCGAACTCACCTCCCACGCCGAGCCCGGTCAGGAAGCGATAGAGCGCAAAGTCCCAATAGCTTTGCGATAGGGCGCTGAGCCCTGTGCACAATGAATAGATGAGGATGGTCCAGATCATCACCTTGGCCCGGCCGATGCGGTCGCCCAGCGCTCCAAAGACGAGTCCGCCGGTTCCCCATCCCAACAGAAAGATGCCGGTGACGTAGTATCCGCTGGCGGTAACGACTCCTGCGGCGACATCGGGCCCTCCGATCAGTTCATCGAGGGCGGGTTTCCGGGCCAGGTTGAAGAGTTGCTGGTCGAGACAGTCGAAGAGCCAGCCCAAGGCGGCGACAATGAGGACGAACCAGTGGTAACGGTTCAGCCCCTTCCACCACGGTCCTGACGGTGAAGAAAGCATGGGGCCGGGTGGAAGAGACGAGCTGGTCATGCCGCGGAATTATTCCATTCCCAACACCGGATCCAAGATGAGAAGGCCGGTGTGGGCTAGGCGCCGGCATCCACGGAATCGGCCCGGAGGCTGTCAGTGTTCAACTTACCAGGGGCAAAAGATGCTCCCGCGTCCACTGGCCGTCGTGGCGGGTGACTCCGTCGGGATCCTGGACTGCCTTTTCGGCTTCGTCTTCACAGATGATCCATCCATTGAAGTTCTGGTCGACTAGCCAGCGGGTAATCCCAATGAAATCGATCTTCCCTTCGCCCATGAGCGCCCACTCGGGGTCTCCATCCCAGTCCTTAAAGTGGACGTGATCGACCAGGTGCGCCCATTTTTTCATCGTTCCCAGAGGATCCATACCGCCGTTGGCGATGTGCCCCACATCGGGCGTCCAGCCGGTCGCCGAAGGATCGAGCCCGTTGAGAATGACATCGTAGTCTTCCGCGGTCCGGTTGATCGAAGTGTGAGGGGAATTGGGGTGAAAAGAGGCGTGCGCGCCGGCGTCCTTCGCCCGGCGGGAAACGGCGTTGACGTTCGCCGTCAAGTTGAGCCGGCGTTGTTCCAGGCCGTCGCGGTTGGTAGGAAGCTGAACGGTGCAGAGCGTCGCTCCGGGGAACTGCCCGAGCAAGGCAATGGTGTCGTCCGCTGCTTTCCGTTCGCCGGGCGTTTCTTCGGGATGATTCCACTCGAGGACCAAGGCGATTCCGGCCAGCTCCATCCGATGCTCGGCCAGGCAATCCCGGAGCCGGGCCGGATCGCTGAGATCGCCCATCCAAAAATGCATCGGCTCAATGCCGGTGAACCCGGATTCGGCGGCCACGGCGATCATGTGATCGAGCTTGTTCTCATAGGCCTTCCCGGATTCCTGCATGAACCAAGTGTAAACTTCGCTTCCGAATCGTATTGTGCTCATTGTTAGGAGAAGAGGTTGGGGGAGGAAACGTCTGTGCAGCCCGGCATCAATGGGCCAGGAGCCATTCGGTGGTTTTGCCGTTGAAGGCTTCGAGGTCTTCCCAATGATGGGCGTGCCCAGCCTTCTCGATGACGAAGAGTTCCGACCCCCGGATTCCGTGGTGGAGTTCTTCGGCCATCCAATAGGGGGTGAAAATGTCCTCCCGTCCCTGGGTGAGCAGGACGGGACAGCGGATCGACCCGAGCTGATCGAGAGTCTGGTGGTCCACGCAGGCGGCCGCTTGGGCTTCGAGGGCGTGGAGCGGCTGTGGATCGGGATTGAGGGAAGCCTCGCTCTGACCTTGAAGGATCCCGCTCCAGCCGTCTTCGTTGTCCCAGAATGTTTTGGTGAAGATCAGCAACTGCACCCATTTCATGAATTCCTCGGGGCGCAGCCGCGCTTTGCAGTCTTTCATGTGCTCGAAGATGCTTCTGGCGTAGCGGTCGCAGCGCGCCCAGGTGCACATCATGACGGCGCTGCGCACCTTTTCGGGATGCCGAAGAGCGAGTTGTTGGGCGATGATTCCACCCATGGAGCAACCGGCGACCCGGACCTGTTCAATTCCTAGTGCGTCCAGAAGGCCCGCGTAATCGTCCGCCATCATGGCGCTGGAGTAAGGACCTTCCGGCTTGTCGCTCCCTCCCACTCCCCGGTTGTCGCCGAGAATGCAGCGGAAATGCTGTTCCCAGACTTGGGCATGGAGTTCCCAAACCGCCCCGGGCGCGGTGATGCCCATGATGCAGAGAAGCGGGTCACCAGAGCCCCGTTCTTCGTAGTGCATGCGGATTCCGTTGGTATCGACCTGAGGCATGGAGAGGGGAGGGGGATCGAGTTCGAGAGGTTCGGGAGCCGGGGGTTTCGTTTCGGGCCAGTCTGGAAGGGGTCTCTAGCTCAAATCGGAGGACGTTCCAAGCAGTTTTCCTAGAGCCGTTTTCCCGGGAAGGGGGAAGGGCCCTTCAACCCACATTTGTCATACCCTTCAGCGCCTCGCGACGAATCTCTCGCGCGGCGTTGCAGAATAAATCAACAGGCGCAGCAGCCCGGAGTCGAGAAGCTGAAGTCCGCGGATCTGGTGGCGCAGATCGTCGAGGAGGAAGAGCGCGCCTTCTGGGTCAATCTCCGCCAACTTGGCGCTATCCGAATCCCGGCTGAAACAAGCGCCTCACCGCCACCTTTGAGGTCTGCGGAGTGACGCGGCGCAAGTGTAGTGGGAGAGAACGCCACCGTCGCCATGAGCGCCTTTGCCCGCGAGCGAAATTCAAATCGCGGCGCGGCATCAATGGCGCCCCGGTTCGTCGTTACGAATCGCCTCGAGCGCGGTGTCGATCTGCCGGCTGCACTGCTCAAGCGGCTCGTCCATACCTTCGCGGATCGACTCCCTCATTCCCGGAATACCGAGCATCGGGTCAGGCGTTAGGAGCGACGCCTTGTTCTCCGTTTATAGCTCGGGGGCAGCTCGTCGCCCGGATCGGGTGGGGTCGCCGGAACCATTTTTAAGATGCGATCGAAATCCTTTAGGTCTGCCCGTTCAGCGCGCCGCCGCAGGTATTCAACGGTCTCCAGGCAAGCGAGCTTCTCTGCCGCAGCGCTGATCAGGAACTGGTTCATCGAATAGCCCTCCTTCGCAGCGAGTTCCTTGATCGCGCGATGGAGAGAGTCGGGAACGCGGACGGACATCGTTGCCATAATCTAAATCATGTTGAGCGCTTCAGCGGGAGTGACTGCCCGGATCCCCATGGAATCCGAACCGGAGAAATCTCCGAGGTTGTGCGTGATAATGTGCTCAGCCCCGGCTGCCACCGCCAGCTCGAGAATGAGATCATCATCAGGATCGGGAAGGAATGGCCTCCACGTGTAAAACACTTGCTGGTGGTGGCCGATGGCGCACAAAGCATCGATCGCCGCTTGGATCTCCAGTGCGCCGAGCCCCGGAATGAGTCCCGGTCGTAGGGCAACGGCCTCATACTCCAAGACCAATGCCACCGATAGGGCGATGCTGAGATCTCCCCTGCGAATCGCTCGGAGGGGATCTGGAAGCTCGACCCCAGGTTCGACCTGAGTCCGGAAACAAGAACAGATGTGTCCAACACGACATACACTCACGGTATCATGCGCAATACCGTTGTCCGCGCAAGAGCTTTTCCCGGAGAACGTCAGAGGTGAGCAACCGCCGCCGACAGGAGCGGTGGAGCGCACGAGGCATTCTTGAACTGCCGCCCAGCGTGAAACGGAGAAGCGGCGGGGTGGCGGTTCGCTCGACCGACTGGTTCGCCATTCATTTCTCTATCCTGATTGAATCCAGAATGGCCTTGAATTCTGTTTCGGAAACGTCCGGCCCTTCCTGAGTCCCTGACATGCTGATCAAAAACATGAACGATCCACGCGGAATGATCCACATGCGGGAGAGAGTCTTGAACTCTCGGCCCTCCGGATTGGCCACTGTGTATTTCGCCTTCATGTACGCCGCAGCCACGTCGCCCACCTTTGTTGCCGCTAGCAACAGAACCTGCCGCTCAAACTCATCAACGAACTGTGTACCCAATCCGGGCGACCGCTCCTCGTAGTACCGCCGAATCTCCATCAACTCGGCTTCGACTGCAGGATGATACTCGACCCTCATCGACGCAAGCGCGCCATCATGTCTTCGTGAGAGATCGGCTGGACGTCACCGCTTTCCAACTGTCGATCCCGCTCGATGGCAAGCGCGATCGCTTCGGAATCGTCAGCGGACGCAGGCACCTCGAATGGGTCCACAAGGCTCTCCCACAGAGACTCGGCAAGCATCGCCCGCTCTTTTGGAGGC
>DATKCT010000147.1:0-7569 GCA_035513055.1 Verrucomicrobiales bacterium
CCGCCGCTTCGATGAAGCGCGTGCCTTTCCTCGATCTCGCCCACGGCCCAGCGGGCATGCTCGGCCAACCACTCCGGCTCCTGCGCCGCGAAGGCTTCCAGGGCGGGAAGATCTTCGGGCGTGCCGCTGTTGCCGAGCGCGATGCAAACGTTCCGGAGGAATCCGGAACGCTTGGTTCGCTTGACTGGAGACCGGTGGAAGAGGCCCCGAAATGCCGCTTCGTCGAGAGTTAGGAAGTCGGCCAGATTCCAATGCGTGACGAACTCGCGCGCTTGGCGGGCGCTTTCGTGAGAAGCTTGGGCAAAGCGATTCCAGGGGCAAACGGTGAGACAATCGTCGCAGCCAAATACCCGGTTGCCGAGAGGCCGGCGAAACTCGAGGGGGATGGTTCCGCGGTGTTCGATTGTCCAATAGGAAAGACAGCGCCGGGCGTCGAGGCGGCGAGTTGCGGTGATGGCGCGGGTAGGGCAAGCGTCGATACAGCGGGTGCAGGACCCGCAGCGATCGGGCAAGGGTGTGTCCGCCGGAAGTTCGAGGGTGGTGAGAATGACGGCGAGGAAAAACCACGTGCCCAGGCGGGGATGAATCTGCACCGTGCTCTTTCCGTTCCAGCCAACGCCCGCTTCCGTGGCGAAATCGCGTTCCAGCACGGGCCCCGTGTCGACATAAGCGCGAGACGCCGCGCCGGACGGGCGCAGCAGGTCTTGGAGAACGCGGAGCTTTCTCAATATGTCGTCATGATAGTCATAGCCCCAGGCGTAGCGGGCGAAAGCGCCGGGGCGCGCGGATTGGACCGGCGGGTTCCCGGCGAAATAGTTGTGCGCCAGAACGATCACGGAATGGGCCCCGGGGAGGACGCAACGGGGATCGGTGCGGCGATCCGGCCGGCGGGCCAGCCAGTCCATGGATCCGTGCTTCTTTTCGGCGATCCAGCGCAGAAAAAGCTCAGCGTGAGGAGCTGGGCCAGCTTCCGCGATGCCGCACAGCGAAAAGCCCAATGCCGCGGACTCCCTTTGCAGCAAAGCCTTCCAATAAGCCGGTGTGTTGTCTTCTGCTCGAAGCATGCCGAGGCTCAGCGCAACGTGGCGAAATGGTATTGGGTGCTCTCGATGATGCCGTGAACAGTTTCCTCGAGAGTGAGATTGGAAGTGTCGACAATCAGATCCGCCACCTCTCGATAGAGTTCTTCGCGAAGGTCGAGCAGGGCGCGGAGTCCCTCGACGCGGTCTTCCACGTTGATGAGGGGCCGGTTGCGGCTGCGTCGAAGGCGGCGCGCCAAGCTTTCGACGTCGGCGGCCAGCCAAATGACGAAGCCGAGAGCGCCGATCCGGGCCCGGTTCTCCGGGCGAAGCACGATGCCGCCGCCTGTCGAGATCACGTGAAGGTCGACGCCGGCAATCCCCGCGAGCACCGCCGATTCCCGTTCGCGGAAGCCTTCTTCACCTTCCTTTGCGAATATCTCCGGAATGCTCATCCCGCTTTCTTTGACGACAAGTTCATCGGAATCAAGGACGCGAAAGCCCAGGCCCGCGGCGACCTTCTTGGCGACGGAGGATTTCCCGCAGCCCATCATGCCGACCAGCAATACATTGCGGGGGCCAGAGGAAACAGCGGAGGATCGAGGCATATGCGGGCGAAGCTGGGCGAAGATGTTGACGGGTGAGGAGAGCGTAACAGAGTAGCCCGGATTCCCCGCTCCGCCACGGACAATGGGAAGCCCGCGATGAAGACCGAAGTGTTGGCGACCGATCCGCGCAACGTCCTGCGCCAGAGCGTTCTCGCTGCGGTCGAAGCCCTGCGTCGCGGTGAGATCGTCGCTCTGCCCACCGAGACCGTTTACGGTTTGGCGGCTGATGCCGCAAACGAGGCCGCGGTGGCGGCGATCTTCGAAGCCAAGGAACGGCCGCGTTTCGATCCCTTGATCGTGCACCTGGCGAGGCGTGAAGACCTCGAGCGGGTTGCTTGCCTTCCGGAGGAAGTCGCCGCGGAATGCCGAAAACTGGTTCAGGCTTTCTGGCCTGGACCCCTCACCTTGGTCTTGCCGAAAACCGGCGCCGTCGGCGATCTCATTACGGCAGGGCTCTGCACGGTCGCCGTGCGGATGAGCGCGCATCGCGTGTTCCGGCAGGTGGTGGAGGATTTCGGGAGCCCTCTGGCGGCCCCCAGCGCCAACCGTTTCGGACGCATCAGCCCCACTTCCGCCGCGGCCGTTCTCGAGGAGTTGGAGGGCAGGATCCCGTTGCTGCTCGATGGGGGCGCGTGTCCGGAGGGACTGGAATCCACCATCGTGCGGGTCGCCCCGGCTTTGAAGCGAGGAAAGCCCGAGATCCGGATTCTCCGGGCCGGCCCGGTTACACCGGAGGATCTCAAGCCATTCGGGAAAGTGGTGCTTTGTCAGCGAGAAAGCCGCGCGGAACCCGGCGCGCCGGGCCAGTTGCCGGGCCATTACGCGCCGCGCACGCCCCTGCGACTGCTCGAGATCCCGGAGGACTTTACCCCAGTGCCCGGCCGGCGCTACGCTCTTTTGAGTCTGCGAGGGGCGCCCGAAGACGGATATGTTGGATTGGCGGACTTTGAAGTGGTTGTGGCCCTAAGTCCGGGATCGGGGAAACTGCGGGAAGCTGCGGTGCGTTTCTTTCACGTGTTGCGCCATCTGGATGCCGCCGGTGTGGACGAAATCCTTGCCGAACCCATTCCGGAGCGTGGGTTAGGCGTGGCCATCATGGAACGTCTGCGCCGAGCTGCTGCGGCCACCCGCGGCCCGGAATGGGGATCGACCATCGAGAAACCGGAGGGCGGTCTATCGCAAGGCTGATGCGGGAGCGGCGATGGAGAATGGCGCGTTGGGCGGCTTTGTGGCTGGCGCTGATCTGGAGCCTGGCCGCGGGCGTCCACTGGTGGTGTGGACGACTGGAGACGCGGGGCCAAGGGAAAGGGACGGAGAGCGGCGCGGCGTCGGGCCGCGAGAATCAAGACGGCAGCGAACAGAGCAGTCTGACCCCGGATGAGAGAAGGTTCTACCGGCGAACGGGGAGGGACGGATCGCGTCTGCTGGCCCGGCGGATGGAGGCCATGACCACCGAAGAGCGAATGGCCTGGCTGGGAGGTCTGGCAGGATCGTTCGTGGGCTTCGGCGCGAGGTCTCAATCCGAAGCGGGATCCCTGGAAGCCGCGGGGATGAATCCGGAAGTCCTCCGGATCCTTCGCGAAGAGTTCATCCGGGTCTTCGCCGGAGACGAGATCAGTCCCGAGTTGCGTGCCGAATCGGCGCCGTTGATCCGGAGACTGCAAGGCCGGCGCCCCTCCGGCGGGGAAGAGGCCGCATCCGAGTGATCATCAAACAGGCTTCGGCTAAGTCACTTTCCAAACTCCCCGATAGTCGCGGGTGAGCCAGTCTGCGTTGCCCGTGCCGCCGGTGAAGGCAAACGTTGATGGATCCCATCGAAGTTTCTCCCCGTGATAGTAGGCGAGGTTCATCAGATGACAGCAGATGGCGGTATGCGCACCCACGCCTTCGTGGGTGATGGGTTTGGCGCGCGACGACATGCAAGCGAGGAAATCGCGGATGTGATTGTTGCTGCGATAGAGCTTGACCTCGGGATCCGCGAGATAGTCGCGACCGGTAATCGCAAGGGCCGACTCCAGGGATCCTCCGTCGTCACGCCCGAGGAATTGAGCCACCTGCTCGCCCTTTCGGACAAAGGCGAAGCGCCCGCGATCGACCGCCACCTCGCCGTCCTCTCCGTGGAAACGCACGCCGATGTCGCCGCCATGTTTGACCGTCACGCCGTTGGAGTAGACGAGCGTGGCGCCCCGATCCCCGCCGTCCTTCGGAGGGATGGATTCGACCGGGCCACTCTCGTCCATTCCCAGTCCCCACTGGGCGATGTCGAGGTGGTGCGCTCCCCAGTCCGTTACCATGCCCCCGCCGTATTCACGATAGTCGCGCCAGGAGGGGAAATGGCGATGCACACCCCGGGGACTGAGGGTGGAATTGTAAGGGCGCTCCGGCGCCGGACCCAGCCAGAAATCCCAGTCCAACCCGGGCTCCAACGCTTCCTCCGGAAGGTCGCAGGGTTTTCCAGGCGGTCCAAAACTGCATTCGATTCGCTCGACCTTGCCAATGTGCCCGTTCCGCACGAGTTCGCAGGCGACGCGGAATTCGGTCATGGAACGTTGCATCGATCCGGTCTGTAAAACCCGCTTGTGCTTCTCGACCGCGGCCATCACCGCAACCCCCTCGTGAATATTGTGCGTCAGCGGCTTTTCGCAGTAGACGTCCTTCCCGGATTCGAGCGCCGCGATGGTGATGATGGCATGCCAGTGGTCCGGCGTGGCGATGACCACAGCGTCGATGTCGTCGCGCCCGGTGATTTCGCGAAAATCAACGTAAGCCTGACAACCCGCCCAGTCCGCGTCCGCTCTCTCCGAATAGAAACGCTCGACTTGACGGAGGGCCGCTTCCCGGCGGGTCGTATCCACTTCGCACACGGCGACGGCTTGCGTGCCGGATTGCCTCATGAAGTTGTCGAGAAGACCTCGATTTTGAGTGCCCATACCGACGAAGCCGAGCTGGATGCGGTCGTTCGGTTTGGTCTCGGCCGACCAGATGCGGGAAGGAAGGATGAAAGGCGCGGCGGCGGTGGCGCCGGCGCCGATGAACTGGCGGCGGGAAAGACGGAGAGGGCGAGGCTTCATGACTGCTGCAGCATGCCGGGTGGGCGGAGGTCTGTAAACCGGAACATCGCGATGAGGCAGAGACGACAGAACCCACAGGTCCGTGCAAGCAATTACAACTGATAATCAAGTGATTACTATATTTAACTACTTCAAAGTATTAAGAAAATCCCCCATCGATGTGTATCGCGGGAATAGAATAGTGTTAGCGCAGTCAAATCATCGGTGATCAGCAGATGTTCAATGCGATACATCGATCCGTAACTGAGCAGCAGGACCGTCCGGCCTTCTCAGCGTACCGGACCCGCTCCATCAGTCTTCAATGGTCCGGCACTCCAGGATGCCGGCGGAGAATCCCTCTTGGAGGCCGGCTTCAAGACGGACTGCCACGGTTTCAATCGCGGGGAAGTCGAGCCGGTTCCACGCGTCTCCGCGGATGGAGGAAGGGCCGGATTCGGCGAGCAATTTCCAAGCATCCTCGACGCGGGCAAAAAGGCGCCAATTTGCGGGAATGCGGCATCCTCCCTGGGGCGAATCGTCGAACCAGTAGACTTCAAAGCCGCGGAGAGTTCTGGGCTTTTCAAACTCGCAAATCAACCACTCGGTGGATCCCTTGCGATCCCACCACGTAAAGCGAGGGACGGTCTGGTCGTTGGAGGAGGCGGGCTCAATGCGATCGGCGGCCGCGGCTGGAGAATCGTGTTCGAAACAGTGAGACGCGGTGACTTTCCAGGGCTGGGGGAGGGGTGGGCGCTCCCAGAGGTGGCCTTGGCCATCCCGGGCGGCGACGGGAAACGCGGAGATGCGGAGCCGCGCCGCGCCCATAGGGACGAGGCGGACGATTTCCTCGGGCTCTGCCGTCGCCACGGGACTGGCCTGGAGGGGCGCGACGAGACCGAAGCGGTCGAGCCGCCACTCTGGAACCCGGCGAGCGCGAGCCAGAAGCTCCACGGGAGCGCCATCGAGGGTAAAGGGCGTGTTATCGGCCGGCCACGGACGTTCCACTGTCTCGAAGGACCTGGCCGGGTCCGAGGGGTCGATGATCAAAGCAAAGTTCCACGGCGAGAGAGGATGGATCTCCCAACCTGGCCAGGAGCCGTCGCCGCCAGCCCTTACGTAGCTTTCCTCGATGCGCAGGGAGAAAGTGAGTGGACCGCGATCCACGGAGGCGCTGTCGTGGTTTCGCGCCCACGTGCGCAGTGAGATCTGCATGGGGAGTTTCAGCCCGACGGTGTCTCCGCTCTCCCAAGTCCGGTCCACACGAATCCAGTGACCGGGATGGGCCGCGAAGTTCTGGATTTCGCCATTGATGCTGAGTTGGGGCGCCGGGCACCAGCCCGGGAGAGGTAGAAACAGGGGGAAGGCCACCGGCGACGCGGTTTCCAGGCGGAGTTCGATGCTCTCGTCAAAGGGGTAGCGGGTGACCGTATCGATGCGAATCTCGGTTCCCCTCGCTCCGGCTTTCGCGGCGACCAGCGAATCGGCTGGAAAGACCAGGGCCAGGCCGTTCCCCGGTGTGGCCATCCAAACATGCTCAGCGAAGTAGGGCCAGGCGTGGCCGAAGTTATGCTGGCAGCAACGGTGCAGGTGCGGATTCATGTGGAACATGGGGCCGCCGTTCTGCAATCCGGGCGCCTTGTTGGCTGCGTCGGAAACGGCGAGGTTCGGTGCGGTCAGGTAACGGAGCGCACGCAGATCGCTGGTGAGGGCGGCAGGCAGAGAGTTGTAAGCGACGTCTTCGCAGCGCGCGGCCCAAACCAGATCGCCGGTGACGGAGAGCAAGCGTTCGCAACTGAACATCATCTCGGCCATCCCACAGGTTTCGACGGCCTGACGAGGATCAAAAAGTCCAGGACGGCAGTTCTCATCCCCGGCGAAGAGTCCGCCGGGCACGTGGCCGAAGGCTTCTCGAATGATGTTCCAGTTGCGTTCGGCGGCGTCGCGATGCCGGGTTTCGCCGGATTGCATCCAGTAGAAAGTGGGCCCCCCGAAGGCCTGAGTCATGTTGACGTTGTGCCAATTGGCAACTCCACCGGTCCAATCGGCAGTGTGGCGATGGATCTTGGCCGCCAGGCGAAGCAAGTCCGCGGACAGAACTGGGTCGTCGATGCGGTTGTAGAGCCAATAGACGCTCCACAGGTTGTCGGCGGCGCGTTGTTGCTGCCAATAAGGCGGGAGAAAGTCGTCCTCGGGCACGCTGAGTTGCCAGCGAAAGTAACGGGTCATCAGGTCGAGCACCCGCGGATCTCCGGTGAACTCATGATAGGATTGAAGGCACATGAGCATGACCATGTTTGGCCAGAGATCGTATTTCCCTTCCGTGCTGGTCACCGTGCTTTTCGCGCCGCTGCCGTGTGGTCCGAAGAAACCGTCCGGACGCTGGCTGGCGAGAGCCGCCTCGATCCAGATCCGGGCTTCTGTGATCTGGCCGGCCGAGCCGATGAGGTAGGCGCAATCGCCGAAACCTTTGAGCCAATAGGGGACTTCTTCCCATCCGTGATCGCCCTGGCCCTCGGGGCTCAACCAGGCGTTGTTTTCGCGTCCGAGAAAAGTGCTGATCCCGCTGAGATGCCCATGAAACCCGGCGCTTTGAAGTTCCAACTGGCGGCGAATCCAGCCCCGGGGATCGATTGAGGCGATGGGGAGTTTGATGAGAGGGTTGGGATTCAGCGGAGCGCGGTTGCCCGGGTAGAGTGTGTTGCGGGGAACAGCGGGATCAGCGGGAATGGGAACGACCTGAACGGCTGAGGGAAGGTTCATGGGAAGGACGGCAAGCGCGGCCAGCACGAAGCCGGGCAGATGCTTGGCGAGGCAGGGGAAGGGCATCATGGTTGGGGAAAACGATCTTCCACAACATGGTTCAGGCGCGAAGGTCTTGGCAAACGGTTTAGC
>DATKCT010000148.1:0-32099 GCA_035513055.1 Verrucomicrobiales bacterium
TGCAGAGCCTCGGGAGAAGCCGGAGGCTTCCCAGCTTGTAGCCGGTGGTGAAGCGCAGCGACACCACCGGTCTGAGTTGCATCTCGATCCGCACCCCGGCAGGGGTGCCAGCAACCGGCTGGCCATGCCCTCCACCTACACATGCCTGCTTTATCATGTCACCTTCTCTAATGGTTATGCAGGGGTTACGGTGAGCTGCGGGCTGGCACCCCTGCCGGGGTGTGGGTGATGGATCGATCGTCTCCGGTGGTGTCGCTGCGCTTCACCACCGGCTACAAGCTCTGATCCCTTCGGGATCACCGCATCTTCGGCCTCCCGGGCAGGCCAGAAATGTAAAAACTTCAAGGGCGAGCAGGAGTGCCCGCGCCCCAGTTAGAAGAGTGGGACAGGCGAGACGCCCGCCCCTACGTTGGGCGGACACTCCTGGCCGCCATTGAGCCGCAAGCCTTCGCGGGCAGGAGTGCCCGCGCCACAGGTGCCAGGGTCAGCGGCCGGAACTCTGAATCCTCTGATGGCTCTTCGGCCGGCATTCATTAATAGCTTGCCGCCGCTCAACTTCTCGCCGCTGTTCCACATCGTGCGGCAACTCATTCGCGGAGGCAAAGCGATCCGCGGGCTGCTTGCCCAACGCACCTAGACAAGGCGCGAGCGGCAGGCCCGCTATGAGAATCCGGGGGCCGTCCTTGACCTTCGCGGGCCATCTTGTCACCTTCCACTCCATGGGAACCCTTGCTTCCAGCTTCGGGCGCCCGCTCAACTCGCCGGTGGGCAGAAATGGATTTCCCACCCGGTTCCTTCGAAGAACTGCGACCATGAAACCACGGACACTCGGCTTTCTGGCAATTCTGCTGGCGCCATGCCTCGTGATGAGTCGAGACAGCTCGACCACCTGGGCGGAGATGGAGCAGTTCTTCACTCCGCCAGAGGAATTCAAGGACAAGTTCGGCGATTACCGTTCTTTGATGAAGTTCGATGATGGCACGCCGGTCGAGACCCCGCAGGATTGGCCGCGGCGACGCAAGGAGATTCTGGATTACTGGCAAAGCGCGATGGGACCCTGGCCGGCCCTCGTTGAGAAACCCCGGATCAACTACAAGCAAAACGAACACGTCGAGAATTTCACCCGGCACGAAGTGGAGGTCGAGATTGCTCCCGGCCGGTTCGCCGGACCGCAATACTTGCTCATTCCCGATGGCAAGGAGGCCTTCCCCGCGGTCCTGGTGACCTGGTACGGCTCGGCCGACAGCGCGGGGTTAAACGAGGAAGTCCGCGGTACATTGGACTTCGGTTACCAGCTTGCCAAACGCGGTTTTGTGGTGTTGTGCATCGGCGGGGTAAGCCCGGAGCGCCCTGCCAGCGCCAAAACCGGCGTCCAGCCGTTATCCTACCTGGCCTACGTGGCGGCCAACTGCGGCAACGCCCTGGCGAACTTGCCGGAGGTGGACCCCGAGCGGATCGGAATCGCTGGCCACTCCTTCGGCGGGAAGTGGGCAATGTTCGCGTCGTGCCTCTATGAGCGATTCGCCAGTGCGGTGTGGATCGACCCCGGCATCGTCTGGAACGAGAAAGACGCCAACGCCAATTACTGGGAAGAGTGGTATCTGGGTCACGACTACGATCAGCCGCCCGGAAAGCAGCGTAGCCCTGGCATTCCCAACGAACGAAACCCACGGACCGGCGCTTACAAGAAGCTGATCGCCGACGGCCGCAACCTCCACGAGTTGCACGCCTTGATGGCACCGCGCCCGTTCTTGGTCTCCGGCGGCGCGCAAGACCGTCCAGAGCACTGGACCGCCTTGAACCATGCCATCGCCTTGAACCAGTTTCTAGGGCACACCCACCGGGTCGCAATGACCATGCGCAATGGCCACACGCCGACGATCGAGTCCAACGCCCAGGTTTACGCGTTTCTCGAACATTTTCTGAGAGACCCTGAGCGGTAGGTCGCCCGTCCCTCCACGAGAGAGGGGGACAACCTCGTTCACCCGGCCTGGACGGACCTTCGCAACGGGCGCCCGCTCAGGACAGCCTGGCCTGCCACCGGCCCGGAACGCCCCTCCATTCGGTTCTCGGAGAAAAGTTCGGGCTAGAGTTTGACGCGCCCGCCGCTTAGCCAGTAGCTTCCGGCCCCTTCCCCTTCTTGCTCTCATGCCTTCCATTCACGTCGGCATCATCACCATCTCAGATCGCGTCTCCCAAGGACAGTACGAAGACGCCGGCGGACCAGCACTTCGCGCCGAAGCGGAGGCTCGAGGATGGCCGGTCGCCGCCGAAGCCGTCATCCCCGACGATAGGGCCCGGATCGCCGAAACAGTGCGGGCATTCTCCGCCCGCGGTTGCGCTCTCATTTTGACCACGGGTGGCACCGGGATCGCTGCGCGCGACGTCACCCCCGAAGCCCTGCGCGATGTCATGCGCCTGGAGATTCCGGGATTCGGCGAAATCATGCGGTCTCGTTCCATGATGTCCACTCCCAACGCCCTGGTCTCGCGTTGCATGGCCGCGCTCGTGGATTCTTCACTCGTGATTGCGCTGCCCGGAAAGCCGCAGGGGGCCGTGGAATGTCTGGGTTTCGTCGCCGGAGCCATCGACCATACCGTGAAATTGGCCGGTGGCCTTCCCACCTCCTGTTGAACCGTGCCGTTGCGCCTGCGCTTACCCGAATCCTTCCTTCGCGCTCTTGCCGGCGCCGCCCTGCTCGTCATTCTCTTGTGGTCCCTGAAAGCCTGGGACCTGACCATCGACTTCTTCGTCGCCGGACGCCGGAGCGTCCTAACCAATCTATTGGGAATTCACCCCCGCTCCCTCGCAGGGCTGCCCGGCGTCCTCTTCGCCCACTTCATCCACCGCGATTTCGCCCACCTCGCCGCGAACACACCGGCCCTTTTCGTCCTGTCCTTCCTGGTCCTCCTCTCTGGCATACGTCGCTTCGCCTGCATAACCCTCATCGTCATCCTCGTCAGCGGGACCGTGATCTGGCTGACCGAACGCGCCACCACCGTCGGGTCCAGCACCCTCGTGTTCGGCTACCTCGGTTTCGTCCTCGCCCGTGGATTCGTCGAGCAGCGCATCGCATGGATCGCCATTGCTGTGGGTCTTCTTGTGGTTTACGGACTGGCCCCCTCAGGGCTGCTGCCCGGCCGCAAGGATGTCTCTTGGATCGCCCATGGAGCCGGCTTGGCCTCCGGGATTCTGGCCGCCCGCTCCTTCCGGGAGCCGCCGCCCCGGTCCATTCCTTGAACCATGAACACGCATTTCTACTCGATCACATCCGGCCAATCGGTGTGAAAAAACTCTCCCGCCGGACGATCGATCCGTTCGTAGGTGTGTGCTCCGAAATAGTCTCGCTGCGCCTGCAACAAGTTGGCCGGCAGCCGTTCCTGCCGGTAACTGTCGTAATAGGCCAAGGAAGCAGAGAAGGCTGGAACGGGAACCCCCGCCGACACCGCCGCAGCCACCACCTTCCGCCATGCTCCTTCGCTCCGGTTCAAAACGTCCTGAAAGAAAGGATCCAGCATGAGATTGCTCAAGGAAGCCTCGCGTTCGTAGGCTTCCTTGATCCGGTTCAAAAACTTCGCCCGGATGATGCATCCGCCGCGCCAAATCGTGGCGATGTCTCCCAATTGCAGTCCCCAATCATGCAAGCGGCTGGCTTCCACGAGCATGTCCATTCCTTGCGTGTATGAGACAATCTTGGAGGCGTAGAGCGCAGCACCCACCGCATCGATGAACTCGTCCCGGTTCACCCCCGGATTCAAACTCTCGCTGCCCCGCAGATGCGCCGATGCCCGGACGCGCTTCTCTTTCCACGACGAGAGTATCCGGGCTTCCACCGCCGCATTGATCGTCGAAACCACCGTTCCCATCTCGATTGCGGAAAGCAGCGTCCACTTCCCAGTCCCCTTTTGGCCAGCCCTGTCCATGATGAGGTCCACCACCGGCAATCCCGTTTCTTCGTCCCGCACCGTGAATATCTTCGAGGTGATCTCGATGAGATAGCTGTTGAGTTCACCCTCGTTCCACCCTGCGAAGATCCGGTGCAGCTCTTCGATACCGGTTCCCGGTAGATTGCGCAGCAGATCGTAGGCCTCGCAAATCAACTGCATATCCCCGTACTCGATTCCATTGTGGACCATCTTCACGTAATGCCCGGCGCCGCCGGGTCCCATGAACCGGCAACAGGGTTCTCCATCTACTTGCGCGGCGATGCGCTTAAATACCGGTTCCATAACCTCCCAAGCAGCAAAACTTCCTCCGGGCATGATGGAAGGCCCTTTGAGGGCTCCTTCTTCGCCGCCGGACACGCCGGCGCCGAGGAACAGAATCCCTTTGCTTTCGAGTTCCTGGGCCCGGCGTTCGGTGTCTGTATACAATGAATTTCCCCCATCGACCAAGACGTCGCCCGGTTCCACCAAGGGCATCAACTGCCCAATCACCGAGTCGACCGCGGGACCGGCCTGGACCATGAGCATGATCCGCCGCGGCCGCTCCAAACTCGCCACAAACTCCTCCGGAGTCCGGAAGCCGCCGATCGATTTTCCCTTGCCGCTCGAGGCGAGAAACTTCTCCATTGTCGCCGTCGTTCGGTTGTAGACGGAAACCCGAAAACCGCGGCTCTCGACATTGAGCGCCAAGTTCTGTCCCATCACCGCCAGCCCAATCAATCCAAAGCCGTTCTTGCTCATCGAATTCCCTTCGCGCTAATTGCCGCCCCGCGAGGGCTGAACCTTGAGACAAGGGGATCCCAAGTCAACCGGCGTTTTCCCTTGGTTACCTGCCTTATTTCCAGCGACCCAGTCGAACCTCCGCCGGCCCATCAGGACCCGGAACACGGAGCGGTGCTCACCTTTCTCGGAGTCGTCCGCGACGTCGAGGATGGCCGCCCTTTGCTCGGCCTCCGCTACACCTGTCACCAAGCTCTGGCTGAAAAATCCCTCCGCCAACTCTCCGCTGCCGCCCTCGACAGGTTCGGGGGGCACGACCTCTACGTCCACCACCGCGTTGGTTTCGTTCCTTCCGGGGAAACCTCGCTCCTGCTCCAAGTGGCGACCCGCCACAGCACCGAAGCGTTCGCCCTCGCCCAGCATTACCTTGCAGCCATCAAAACGGAAATCCCGATCTGGAAAGAACCTGTTTTCTCCGGCGCCAGTCAGTCATGAACCTGCCAAACCAACTCACCGTAGCGCGGTTGTTCATGACCCTCGTCTTCGTGGCCGTCCTCGCCTTCTCTTTTCCCTGGAGTTCCCAAGTTGCTCTGGGCCTCTTCATCGTCGCCTCCTTGACCGACTGGCTCGACGGACTCATTGCCAGACGCTGGGGTCTCATCACCAATTTCGGCAAGTTAATGGACCCGCTCGTCGATAAGATCCTCACCTGCTCCGCGCTCATCATGCTCGCCGCCGGAGCCAATCCTCTCTTTCCCCCCTGGGCCGTCGTCGTCGTTCTCGCCCGGGAATTCCTCGTCACCGGGCTTCGTCTCATCGCCGGATCGCAAGGCGACGTCCTCGTCGCAGATTCCCTCGGGAAATGGAAAACCGTCACCCAAATCGCCGCCATTATTTATTTCCTGGCCTGGCTCGCCTCCTCTGAAGAACCGTTGGGAGCGGTCTTCTCCGCCACCCTCTTCGCGCCATCGTGGATGCAACCCGCCATCGCCGGGAAGGTCCTCATCGCCGCCACGCTGCTCACTACGGTTGTCTCCGGCTGCTCCTATCTCTGGAAAAACCGGCGGCTTCTCTTGTCCGGCGTCTAAAAATGCCGGAATCCAACTGCTCCGCAGGAGGCCGCGGAGCGCCCGCAGGGATGCCGCTTCCGCCACATCCGCAGGCAGAGGGCGGATCTTGCGCTTGGCGATCCGGCCTGATTGTGGCTCAATGTTCCAAAAGCGCGCCAGAAAAATGCAGACCCAGTGCCCTCGCTTCGTCCAAGCGCTATCCGCCGCCGTTGCCGCGTTGTCTTTGCTTCACGTCACAGCGCTCGCTCCAGCCATCGCCGAGACGCCGGGAGAACGCTGGTCTACCGCCACCCCAGCCGAAGCCGGATTGGATGAAAAGCAACTCGCGCGCGCGCGGGATTACGCGCTGACCGGCAACGGATCGGGCTGCATCGTTCGCGGTGGAAAACTCGTGATGTCTTGGGGCGATCTCAAACGCCGTTATGATCTGAAGTCGACCACCAAGTCTTTCGGTTCCGCCGCGTTGGGACTCGCCATCGCCGACGGGAAAGTGCGCTTGAATGACCGGGCTGCGACACACCACCCCAACTTCGGGATCCCGCTGGAGTCCAACGCCCGCACCGGTTGGCTCGACAAGATCACCATCGCGCAGCTCGCCTCCCAAACCGCGGGATGGGACAAAAACGGCGGCTACGTCGAACTGTTATTCGAGCCGGGAACGGAGTGGGCTTACAGCGACAGCGGTCCCAATTGGCTGGCCGAGTGCATCACCCTCGCCTGCCGCCGTGATCTCAATGAGCTGATGTTCGAACGCCTCTTCACGCCCCTGGGAGTAAGACCGGCCGACCTCGTGTGGCGTAAGAACTCCTATCGCCCTGAACAGATCTCCGGCATCATGCGTCGCGAGTTCGGCTCCGGCATCAGCGCGAACGTCGACGCCATGGCTCGCTTCGGTCTGCTCTGGCTGCGCGGCGGCGACTGGAACGGAGCGCAATTGCTTCCCGGGGACTTCATCAGGCTCGCTTCCCAGACCATTCCCGGCGGCGAAGCACTGCCCGTCCGAAAACCGGAGGAATACGGCAAGGCCTCACACCATTACGGCCTGCTCTGGTGGAACAATGCCGACGGCGCCATCGAAAGCGTTCCGCGAGACGCCTACTGGAGTTGGGGTCTGCACGACAGCCTCATCGTCGTGATGCCCTCGTTGGACCTCCTGGTCGCCCGCGCGGGCAAAGGTTGGAAGCGCGAGCCGGATGCCGATCACTACAAAGTCTTGGAACCTTTCCTCCAACCCGTCGCCGCTGCGGCAGGATTCGATCCGGAATCTGCGCCGCCCCCCGGCGATGCACTCGCCCTTCGTCCGGGACCCTACCCGCCAAGTTCCGTCATCAAGGGCATCGAATGGGCTCCGGCCGCCGCCGTCCTGCGCCTGGCCAAGGGAAGCGACAACTGGCCCCTCACCTGGGCCGATGACGGCGCCCTCTACTCCGCCTACGGCGATGGCCGCGGTTTCGAACCCTTCGTCCCGAACAAACTCAGCCTCGGCTTAGCCAGCATCACCGGAACACCACCCTCTATCAAGGGGGTGAATATCCGTTCGGAATCCGCTGAAACCCTCGGAGACGGAGCACGGGGCCGCAAAGCCAGCGGGATCCTCTGCGTGGACGGCGTCCTCTACCTTCTCGTGCGCAACGCAGGACTTTCTCACCTGGGTTGGTCCTCCGACCACGGAGCCACGTGGACCTGGGCCGATTGGAAATTCACCGAGGGCTTCGGCTGTCCTACCTTTCTGAACTTCGGAAAAGACTACGCCGGCGCCCGCGACCATTTCGTCTATGTCTATTCGCCCGATTCCGAGAGCGCCTACGAACGGGCGGACCGCTTCATTCTCGCGCGCGCGCCCCGGGCTCAAATGGCCGATCGCGAGTCCTGGCAGTTCTTTGCCGGGTTGGACCCGTCGGGAGACCCCGCCTGGACACCGGAGATCTCCCGGAGAGGCTCTGTCTTCTCCAACCCAGGCGGCTGTTACCGCTCCGGAATCACCTACAACGCTCCGCTCCGGCGCTACCTTTGGTGCCAGACGGGACTGGGCGAGGACACCCGCTTTCGAGGCGGATTCGCCATCTACGACGCCCCGGAACCCTGGGGTCCGTGGACCACCGTCTTCCATACCGCCGATTGGGATATCGGGCCCGGTGAATCCAGCAGCCTGCCCGCCAAATGGATGAGCCCGGATGGCCGGACGGTGCGCCTCGTGTTCTCCGGGGACGACGCTTTTTCCGTTCGCCAGGGAACCCTAACGATAGCCTCAGATTCCTCGCCTCAGTGAACTCCCCGGGACTTGACCCGGCGCCCGCACATCGTCGCCTGCTCCGCATTCTGCAAAGCGGGCCGGGCTGAAGAGCGTCATGGAATGCCGCGTTTTGCCTTCGACTGCGAGTTCAGCGAGAATCTCGCCGATCACGCTCGCAAATTTGAATCCGTGCCCACTGAAACCGGCCGCCAAAATCACCCGCGGTTCCGCCGGGTGTGGGCCGATGATAAAGTGGTGATCCGGACTGTTGGTGTAGCGGCAGAGCCGGGTTGAAAGTCTCCCGCTTCCTGCCTCTCCGAAATACGTTCGAGCGAAACTGGACAAAGCCTCGGCCTCTTCCCGGCCGGCGCGCTCCGCCATCGGCGCATCGGGTTCAACCGTCTGGCCAGGTTGATGCAGAGCGAATTTCAGTCGCGACTCTCCCTCGCGCACGGGAAAGCCATAGTGTCCCCAGGGCCGATTCGTTTCGAGGAACCAGCACGGGAACCTCTCCGCATGAAACGGCGCAGAGTCTGCAAGTTCGATCCAGGCCAAAGGCTGGCGGGTGACCCGCAGAAACACCCTCAGTTCTTTCAACAATCGTCCTGTCCACAAGCCGGAGGTCAGGACCAGGCGATCGGCGAGATGACTCCCTTGAGCCGTCGTAACCTCAACACCTTCACCCGCTGTTCTCCACGTCAGCGCTTGCTGCTCCGTTGTCAGGATAGCGCCGTGACGCCGGGCCGTCTCCTGGTGCGCCCGAATGGCTTCGCCGGGAAGAAGGTAACCCGCTCGCTGCTCATAGAAGCCGGCGTAGGAATCGGGGATCTGAAAAGCCGGAAACCGTTGGCGGATCGAGGCGGCCTCAAGCAGCTCGTGCGGCAAGCCGTGCTCGCGAGCCGCGCGCAAGGCTCCTTCCACAATAGGCGCGCCAGGCGGTCCCATGTACAGACCGCCTGTTTCGAAAAGGATGCGCCGCCCGCTCTCCTGTTCCAGCTCTCGCCACAAGGCATAAGCCCGCAGCAGCAACGGCACGTAATCAGGATGCTCGAAATAGGATTGCCGGATCATTCGAGCGCCGCCATGATGCGAACCCATCTCATGGGGAGGAACGAACTGATCCAATCCCAGAACCTCCGCCCCCTTCCGCGCAAGGTGGGCGCACGCCGCCGACCCCATCGTTCCCACTCCGATAACGATCACCTTCATTCCCACAATCCACAAGGAGCAAGAGCTAGCCCTGCATTTCTCACAGATAGTTGAGCCCCGGCTCTCCGTCTGGTGTGAGGACGCAGTCCAAGTTACACAGCGCTCCGGCTGGCTTGGCCATGACATGAAAGCTGTGCGGCGCGGCGGGCATGCGACTCTCCTTCAGATTCCCGGTCTGCTTGGTTTGTACTGGCTGAGCGGATTCCGGCGGAAAGCCAAGCACATTCTGACGCCGATCGCCAGTCGCCGCATTCTGCCCTTCCTCCGCATATCCATGTCGCCTCCCCATTGGCCCTCGATGCGGGCCGGGCGCTGCTCGACTGCTCGACTTTCCCTCCACTTTCCCTTTGTCAGCGCCGCGTCAAGCGAGCATGATCGCAGGGAAACCAACTCGACTCGCAGCCATGGGCATTCTCGATTTTCTGAAAGGTGAACTCATCGACATCATCGAGTGGACCGACGACTCTCGGGAGACGATCTCGTGGCGTTTCCCAGACGAGGACAAGGCCATCAAAAACGGCGCCCAACTCATCGTCCGGGAGTCCCAGACCGTTCAATTCGTCTATCTCGGCGAGTTCGGCGACACTTTCGGGCCCGGAAAGCATACGCTCACCACCGACAACATTCCCATTCTGACGCGGCTGAAATCCTGGAAATACGGGTTTGAATCGCCGTTCAAAGCCGATGTCTACTACATCAATACCCGGCTATTCACCGGCCTCAAATGGGGGACCACCAACCCGATTATGATGCGCGATCAGGACTTGAGCATTGTTCGGGCGCGCGCCTTCGGCACCTACGATTTTCGCGTCGTCGATCCCAAGCGTTTCCTCAAGGAGGTCGCCGGTTCCGACCACAATTTCCGCGTGGATGAACTCTCCGATACGATGCGCTCCCGGCTGGTGAGTTCTTTCAGCGAAGCCATCGCCGCCTCGAACATTCCGCTTTTCGACGTCGCCACCCGGTACTCCGAACTCGGCCAAGCTCTCCTTCCCCTCATCAATCCCCTCGTCAACGCGAAGTACGGCATCGATATCGCGACTTTCGTTGTCGAGAATGTGTCCGTGCCGCCGGAAGTCGAAGAGGCGATCGACAAACGTTCCAGTATGGCCGCCATCGGCAACTTGAATGACTACGTGAAATTCCAGATGGCCGAGGGGATGGGGCATCCTTCCGGCGGAGGGGCCGCGGGTATGGCCACCGAACTCGCCGTGGGCATGGCCATGGCCCAACAGATGATGAAGGAACAGGGCGGCATCCTCGGCAGCGGCTCGCCAGGAACGCAGGGCGGATCCGCGACTCCGGCCCTTCCAGACCTGCTCGGAGTGCCCGAAGCAGCCCAAGCCCTCGGCGTCACCGAAGCCGATGTCCTCGCGGTCCTCGAGTCCGGCGAACTCAAAGGCAAGAAGATCGGCGCCACCTACCGCATCCGCCGCTCCGATCTCACCACCTACCTCGAATCCTGATCACTCCCGGCCGCGCCGCCATCCGACTCTCTCTGCGCTCATGGCCGACCTCACGGCTCTCGAGAAGTTCTCGTGCCCCGCCTGCGGCGCGCAGGCCGAATGGAATGTCCGCAAGCAACTCTTGGTCTGTCCGTTCTGCGGCACACAATCCCCCGCGGAACTCGCCTCGGACACGGGTCTCGTCCAAGAACTCGACCTTGCCACTGCCTTGCGCGACATCCCCGATCAGGATCGCGGATGGAAGATCGAGCGGCGCACTGTTCAATGCCGGAGCTGCAAAGCCGTCACCGTCTTCTCGCCGGAAGAAGTCGCTCAGCGTTGTGATTTCTGCGGCTCGCCGGAACTCATCGCATACGAGGAACTCCGCTCCCCGATCCGCCCCGGCAGTGTCCTCCCCTTCTCGATCGACCGGGAGAAAGTGCAGGCCATCGTGCGGCGCTGGTTAGGAAGCCGCTGGTTTGCGCCGAACAACCTCCGGAAACACGGCCTCATCGACCTGGTCCACGGCCTTTACATTCCCTATTGGACCTTCGACTCTCAGGTCGACTGCCCTTGGACCGCCCAATCCGGTCGCTATTACTATGTGAGCGAATCTTACACCGATTCTCAGGGCCGCAGACAGACGCGCCGAGTTCGCAAAATCCGCTGGAGCCCCAGCTCCGGAGCGATTCAACACACTTTCGACGACGTCCTGGTTCCCGGCTCTCGCGGCATCGAACTCCCGATCCTCCGCGCCATTGAACCGTTCCCCACCAAGGACCTCGTGCCCTACGACCCCGGTTATGTCTCCGGTTGGCATGTGGAACATTATCAAGTCGTCCTCTTCGACGCCGCCCGTCTCGCTCGTGAGCAAAAAATGGCCACTCTGCGCGCGCTCTGCGCTCGTGAAGTTCCCGGCGATACTCACCGCAACCTCCAGATTGCGCCCATCTTCACGGCAGAGACCTTCAAACACATCCTCGTCCCCGTCTGGCTGATCGCTTACGACTATGGGCGCAAACGGAATCAGATCGTCATCAACGGCGTCACCGGATCCATCTCGGGCCGTTATCCGAAAAGCGCCTGGAAGATCTTCTTCCTGGTCTTGGCCATCGTGGCCGTCCTGCTCGTCATCTTCTTGGTCGGCGCCTCGCGTTGATCCGGCCCGGAAAGCGCGTCCCGGCCGCTCTTTCGTTTTCCCTACCCACTAACAAACTTCCCAGGATTGAGGATGCCACGCGGATCCAGAGCCCGCTTTAATTCGCGGTGCACCTCCCGCGCCGTTTCTGGCAGCGCCTGCTCGAACCACCGCTTCTTTGCCAGTCCGATCCCGTGCTCTCCAGACAAAGTCCCCCCCCAGGCGAGGACCTGGCAGAACAATCTATCCAAAACCATCTCGATCTTCCGCCTCGCCTCCTCGCTCTCCGTCTCTGGAACCATGATGTTCACATGCAGATTGCCGTCGCCGGCATGCCCGAAGCAAGCGACGGGAAATCCGCTTTCTGCTTGCAACTGCTCCGCGAAATGGGCCAGATCCACCAGCCGGCGCCGGGGCACCACCACATCCTCATTGAGTTTCACCAGCCCCGTCGCCTTTAGGCTGTAGGAGAACTCCCGCCGCAAACCCCAAATGCGTTCACAGGCGTCTTCGGTCAACGCCTCTTCGACCTGCAAGGCTCCCAATCCAGCCAACATTCCGCTCAGCCGCTTCGCTTCCCGGCCGACTGTGTCCGCATGCCCATCCACCTCGACCAATAGATGCGCCCCGCCTTGCGGCGCCAGGCTCGCCCCCAAGTGAGCCCGCGCCGCTTCCAGCGTGAAGCGGTCCGCAATCTCCAAAGCCGACGGCAAATAACCCGCTCCCAGGATCGCCTGCACCGCGGCCGCCGCTTCCTCCATGCCGCGCCATCCTGCCGACACCATGGCTCGAGCCGGCGGATGCGGCAAGAGCCGCAGGGTCGCTTCCGTCACCACGCCCAACAATCCCTCCGATCCCACAAACATGCCTAACAGATCGAAGCCAGTCTTGTTTTTGTGACAGCGCCCTCCCGTCCGCAAGATCCGGCCGCCCGCCAACACCACTTCCAACCCCAACACGTAGTGGCGCGTCACCCCATACTTCAAACAGCGTGGCCCGCCCGCATTCGTGGCGATATTGCCCCCAATGCTGCACTCCCGCAGGCTGGCCGGATCCGGCGGATAAAACATTCCGAGACGCCGCGCCGCATCCTGAAGCTCTCCCGTGATCACTCCGGGCTCAACCACGGCTACGCCGTCGGCCCTATCGATCTCGCGGATCCGGTTCATCGCCATCGTCGAGAGGACGATCCCTCCGCAGACCGGCACGCATCCCCCCACGTAACCCACTCCCGCGCCGCGCGTCGTCACCGGAATCCGCCGGCGATGAGCAAAGCGCAGCACTTCCGCCGCCTCCTCGACGCCCTCGACGCGGACGACGGCCTCCGGCAGGGCGGCGGCATGCCATTTGTCCCCGGAATGCGCGTGGAGCACTCCGGTCTGCCGCGTGACCCGGCCGGGGGGGAGGGCGCCGGCCAGTTCGGCGGTCCAAGACGCGCCGGAGGCAAGCTCCAGAGGGTCTTGACTTTTTCTGGACATGAGAATTCAGGATACCTTAAATCTTGTAGCGCGGTCCCAGCGCCACTGGACCATGAAGACCATCGACACGCCAACGGAAACGGGTTTCCTTTTTCCTGCCCTCCCCGCTCTGGAACCGTCTCCGGCCGCTCTTCACAATCAGCTCTTGCTCCGCGGTCTGACCCACAAACTCAACAACCTCCTCTCCGTGGTCAAGGGCAACATGGGCTTGTTGCAAATGGACGACGCCCTCGGTCCTGAAGGCCGCAACCATATCGAGGAAAGCAAGCGCGCCTGCGACCTGATGGCCGGTCTTGGCGACCGGATCCGGGCCTGCGCCGGTTGCAGCACACCCGAGATCACGCCCGTCGCCGCCGAATCCGTTCTGCTTCCCTTGCCCAACGCGCTGCAACGGGCAGCCGCTTCGAAGGGCATTGAATTGCAGACGCACGCCGCACCGGCGCTTCCCCATGTATGGGCTGATCCGGGTTCTCTCCGGGACATCCTCTCTGAGTTGGTCGCCAACGCCATCGAGGCCAGCGCCGATGGTTCCATCGTCTCAATCCAAATCTTGGCCCCGGGCATGTGGGAACCGGAGCAGCTTTCCCACGTCGATGTCTTCGTTCGCAATCCTTCCCCCGCCCTTTCCCAAAAACAAATCCTGGCTCTCTTTCAGCCCTTTCACACCAGCAAAGGAGGCAATCACTCCGGCACAGGTCTGACGCTTGCCCTGGCGCTCGCCACCCAAATGGGCATGCCTCTCGGCATTCGCAACACCGGTCAATCCACCGATGTGTGGCTGCGCCTCCCGGTGGTCTGATTTCGCTCCGCGGGCGCCTGTCAATATTCCACGATCACCGGTGTGCCGTGCGTGGAGTTTTCGAAGAACTTCTTCGCCATCCAGTCAGGCAATCGGACGCATCCATGGGAGTCGGGGTAACCAGGAAGATAACCGGCATGCATCCCGACTCCATGATTGAAACGCATGAAATGGGGCATGGAGGCGCCCAAGAACTTGGCGCCGGGCGGCGGCTTGTCGACGCGGCTGTCCACATCGGGCACCACCACATTGCCAGACGCGTCCACAAAATTTCCATAGGCGCTGGACCGGTGATCCACAACCTTCTGGGTCACTTTGAAAGTTCCCGGCGGTGTCCCATAGCCTTCCCGTCCAGTCGACACCCGCGCCACTCCCACCACCGTGTCTCCGCGATAAAAAAAGGCCTTCTGTTCTCCCAGATTGATCCGGATCTTGGGGTCGCCCGGCACACCATCCCCTTCCCAATAGGAGACCGTGTCCACCAGGGCCAGATGAGTGGAGACAGGCTGATGAGCGGGCCGGGCCAGCCCATCCAAATACTCCGTCTGGCCCATGCTGTAGTCCGATGAGTTGCATGACGCCAGCCAAAGGCATCCCGTGCCCAAGACCAGCGGCGCCAGCGCCGCCGTTCCCCGTTCGAGCAGTTTCACTTTCGTTGACATTTCGATTCCGTCACGTTTCAAAGATTCCACAAAAAGTCAAGCCGTTGTCCCACCGCTCCGGTCCGCCGCGCGGACTCCCGCTGAGCGCCCCGGAGCATACCTGTTCCTTCGCCTTCACGAGATCAGTTCCGGCATCGGGGCGAAACCCTCATCCACCAAGTAACGGGGTCTCCCGCTGAGGTCGTCGACCGTGGTGTGGGCAGCGTCGATCCCCAAATGGCGGTAAAGGGTGGCGAAGACTTCCTGAAAGTGCACGGGCCGTTCATCGGCTTCGCCCCCGAGCCGGTCTGTGGCGCCGATGACCTGCCCCATCCGAAAACCCCCTCCCGCAAGCAAGGCGCAAGCCACTCGCGGCCAATGATCGCGCCCCCCGTCTTTGTTGATCACCGGAGTGCGTCCGAACTCGCCCCAGACCACGACGGCGACTTCGCGGTCCAAGCCGCGCTGATGAAGATCCTCGACCAAAGCGCTCACGCCCCGGTCGAAATCGGGAAAATTGTTCCTGGCGGAACGAAAAGCCCCGCCATGCCAATCCCAAAAGCTGAAGCTGATCGTCACAACGCGGACTCCCGCTTCGACCAGCCTTCGCGCTACGAGAAACTGCTCCGTCAAACGGGGCGCCGCATCGCCCTGATGCCGCTCCGTCCCCTTCCCGTAGCGCTCCCGGACTCGGGGATTCTCATGCTCCAGATCCAGCGCCCGCAACAATCGGCTCGACGTCATCATGTCGAAGGCCTGCGCCTGAAAAGCATCCACCCCCTCGAGCACGCCTCCCGAATCCATCTCCCGGCGCAACCGGTCGAAGCTCGACAACAATCGCCGGCGGTCTCCCAGCCGCTCCAAACTGATCCCATTGAGCACAATGTCGCTGCGGACCGCGCCCTGCGGATTGAAGGGCGTATGCGCCAGACCCAGGAAGCTGGGGCTTCCAAAGTTGTAGGGACGGTGCTGCATCGGCGGCGACAGATTCACGTAGGCGGGAACCGCCGCACTGATCCCGCCCTGAAGCCGGGAGACCACCGATCCAATCTCTGGCCATCCTCCCGCCGGCTCGTTGTCGCGGTGTCTTCCTGTCATGCATTGATAGGATTCGTGCCGGTCCTTGGCGCCGACCAACGACCGTATCACCGCCAGCTTGTCCATCATTCCTGCTAACTGAGGCAAGTGCTCGCAAATGCGGATTCCCGGAATGCTCGTGGCCATCTCCGAAAACTCCCCACGCACTTCGGAAGGCGCATCCATCTTGATATCGAACATGTCCTGGTGCGGCGGCCCGCCCGGAAGGTAGATCATGATGATGGACCGGTTCGAGGAGCCGAGCCCCCCTTCCGCCTCCGCCCGCAGCAACTGCGGCAGCGTCAGTCCCCCAAATCCCAATGCCCCGATGCGAAGAAAGCCGCGCCGTGAACGTTGGTCGCAGAATCTTCCGCCCTTCGCGCCTCGTATAGTCAACATGATCTTTTCCTCGACGCCCCCGGCTTCCCGTGACACCGCCTCACACGAGTTCCGGCATGGGTGAGAACTCCTGATCCACCAGAAAGCGCGGTCTGCCGCTGAGATCAGTGACCGTCGCGTTCTTCACGTCGATCCCCACATTGTGATAGAGAGTGGCGAAAACTTCCTGAAAATCCACGGGTCTCTCGACCGCCTCCCCTCCCAGCCGGTCCGTAGCGCCGATCACTTGCCCCGTCCGCATGCCTCCGCCGGCCAGCAACGCGCAAGAAACCTGCGGCCAGTGATCTCGACCGCCGTCCTTATTGATCGTGGGGGTTCGCCCGAATTCGCCCCACACCACCACGGACACATCCTGGTCCAGGCCCCGCGCATGGAGATCTTCCACCAGCGCGCTCACTCCCTGATCGAGCATGGGAAAGTCTTCCCTGGCCCGGCCAAAATTGTTTCCGTGCCAGTCCCACCGGCTGAAGGCCAACGTCACGCAACGCGCCCCGGCTTCCACCAGCCGGCGGGCCATGAGGAATTGGTCCAGCAATTTCCAAGCCCCGTCGGCCTGCAGCTTGTCCGAGCCCCGGCCGTAACGGTCCCGGAGCCCCTGGTCTTCTTTCTCCAGATCCATGGCCTCAGCCATTCGGCTCGAGGTCAAGACCCCAAAGGCTTGCTGTGTGAAAGCATCCAGCCCTTCCATCGCCGGCGACAGTTCCGCGGCCCGGCGAAACCGGTCGAAACTTCCTAACAACGATTCGCGGTCCCGCAGCCGCTCCAGCGTGATGCCGTTCAAGACCAGGTCTCCGCTGCCCCCGCCGTTGGGTTGAAACGCGGCGCAGCCAGCTCCCAAGAAACCCGCTTGACCCGGATCTCCCCAAGGACGATGGGCCGTCTTCGGCGACAACCCAATGAATGGAGGCGTCGCAGCGTTCGCCGGACCTTGCAGCCGCGTCATCACCGAGCCGATCGACGGCCAACCGCCAGGCGGAGCATTCTGTGGCGATCGCCCCGTGAAACACTGCAATGCGTCGTGCCCCCCATGCGCGCCCACAACCGACCGAATGATGGCCAGCTTGTCCATGATCCGCGCCAGGCGAGGGAACAACTCACAAATCTGGATTCCCGGAACGTTGGTCGAGATGGGCGTGAACTCACCCCGGATCTCCGAGGGCGCGTCCATTTTCAGATCGAACATGTCCTGGTGCGGAGGTCCGCCAGCCAGGAAAATCATGATCACCGATTTCTGGCGCCGCCCGCCGCTCCCAATCGCTTCCGCTTGAAGGAGTTGGGGCAAGGCCGCGCCCCCCATTCCGAGGGCCCCGATCCGAAGAAATCCCCGGCGCGAAATCCCATCGCAAAATCGCTCCTCACGGTCTCCGAGAATCGTCAGCATGGCGTGAAAAGTGGGTTTTCCGCGGCTCAGCCCTGCCGCGCCGCGGCATGGAAGGACCGGGAAAAATACTTTAGAATTGTAAACTACCGGAGCACAAGGCCGAAAATCGCGTTCTCGATCTTTTCCAGTCCCTCGCCGCGGACAACGGGGAGCTGCGGGAGGGAAGCAGTTCCCAATCGCCGGCGCAGCGGCTTCGTGACTCAAGCTGGACCACGCGGCCGTGATTGACGACGAAGACAACGACGCAGGTCAGCTTCGGCTCTTCGGAGAGTGTCCCCGGTTTCCCCCTACGCATCCGCAAACCTCGCCTTGTAGTGCCGGTACCACTCGCTTTGGAACACCTCCTGCGGATCGTACTTGCGCTTCAGGCGCAAAAACTCAGGAAACTGCGGATAGCAACGTTCGACCTGCTCCCGCTTTGCCCAACGGTGATAGGTGAGAAAGTAACTGCCTCCGAACTGGATAGCGCGGTCGATGAGCCGGCGAAAATCGTGTTCGGCCTTGCTCAGGCCGCCGGCGTCGTGGTCGATGTGCAGATTCAGGACGGTACAGGCCCAAGACTCGCGCGCCCAGGCAAGAAATGATTCGCCGTCGCGCTCGATCATAAATCACCGTACAGATAACCCGCGTCGATCCGCTCATGGACTCTCTCCATCAAGTCGTCCACATCGACGCTCTCAACCACACGTTCGAGCAACTTCTGGTTGGAGGTCTCTTCTTCATGCATGAGGAATCTGCCCAACGGGCAAGTAGCTCTCCGCCAATCGTCGAAACACTGCGGTTTGCTGCTGGGCCCAAGCCTCATCCCTTCCCAACTCTTGGGCCAGAAGGGCAGCGGTCGCGGCGGCACAATCCTGCGCCGCCCGCGCGTTCAGAATCAGCGCCCGAAGCCTCCGCGCCAAGACGTCCTCGACGGTGCGCGCCATCTCCCATCGCGCGGCCCGGATCACTTCGGCCCGCAGATAAGGCAGCGCGGGATGCAGCGGTTGTTCCCAGTCCGTTTGTTCGGCGACCAAATCCCGCAGCCCGGCCGGATGCCCCTCCCCTGCCGATTCCCCCTGACTCTGCAATACCAGGGACCGGGTCTTGCAGGCCCGCGGCTCCAAGCTCGCGATTTTCGCCGCGAGATCGACGGCGTCCTCCGCCATCTGCCGGTAGGTGGTCCATTTTCCGCCGGTGATCGTCACCAAACCGGAAGGTGATACTGTCAGGACGTGATTGCGCGATATCCGGGAAGTCTTGGCTCCGGGTTTCCCCCGGGCCAATGGCCGGATCCCCGCGTACACGCTTAGCAGATCCTCGCGCGCCGGACCGCGGATCAAATACCGGCCGGCATGTTCCAAGAGAAACTCGATCTCCTCCTCCAGAGGCGCCGGGTCGAGGACCGGCCCGGGAACCGGCGTGTCCGTTGTTCCCACGAGAACCCGGCCATGCCAGGGAATGGCGAACAGCACCCGGCCATCATCGGTCTTGGGTATCATGACTGCGTAGCCGCCAGGAAGGAAGGCTTCCGGCAACACCAAATGGACGCCCTGACTGGTGGTCATCATCGGCGGCGCATCGGCTTGGTCCATGGCGCGGATCGAATCAGTGAAAATGCCTGTGGCATTGATCACCACCCGCGCTCGAAGCCGGTATTCCCGGCCGGTCTCGCCATCTTCCGCCGACGCGCCCTGCACTCGACCCCCAGTCTTGAGCAACTCGCGCACCCTAACGTAGTTCAGGGCGATCCCGCCTAGGCTCAGGAAGGTTTGCAACAGGGAAAGCGCGAGCCGGCTGTCGTCAAATTGAGCGTCAAAATAACGAACGCCGCCACGCAACCCCTCGGGCTGCAACGCCGGCAACACCGCCAAGGTTTCCTCGCGCGACAAGATGCGGGAAGGACCCAGACTCCAGCGCCCGGACAGCTTGTCGTAGATGGTCAGTCCTATCCCGTAGAAAGGCTTGTCCCACGTCGAATAAGCAGGAACCACAAAGGGCAGCCGTCGCACACAATGCGGCGCGTTTCTCAGAAGCAGCCCTCGTTCCCGGAGGGATTCCCGCAGGAGAGGAAGATCTCCCTGACGCAAATAGCGAACGCCTCCGTGAATGAGTTTGGTGCTGCGGCTCGAGGTCGCTTTGGCGAAGTCGCTCTGTTCCAGCAACAGAGTCCGGTAGCCGCGAGCCGCTGCATCGAGGGCCGTTCCGAGGCCGGTCGCTCCCCCGCCGATGACCAGGATGTCCCAGATTCGCGAAGCGTCTTCCGCTTCCTCGAGCAAACGATCGCGAGAAATCATCGGTCCAGAAAGAAGCGGCAGCCCGGCCGAGAACTCCGGTAGATTCCTTCGTTTCCCGTCGTTGGTCGAGTCACCGGAGTCGCCGCATCAGTCTTCCGGCTGTTCCCAGGCTTTTGCGCGCTGCAACGCTCTCTCCCATCCACTGGTCAAGCGCTGGCGCAGCGCGGGTTTCATCTTCGGCCGGAAAATCCTGTCCGCTTTCCAATGCGCCGCGATCGCATCGCGGTCCTCCCAGAATCCCACGGCCAAGCCGGCCAGGTAGGCGGCGCCCAACGCCGTCGTCTCCAAGATGGTGGGACGCACCACGGGTATCCCCTGCACATCGGATTGGAACTGCATTAGGAGATTGTTGGCCGACGCCCCGCCATCGACGCGGAGTTCCTGAATGGGCATCCCCGCATCGGCTTCCATGGCCCGCAACACATCATGGACCTGATAGGCGATCCCTTCGAGGGCGGCGCGGGCGACATGGGCGGCGGTGGTCCCGCGGGTGAGTCCGGCGATGATTCCACGAGCGTAGGGATCCCAATGGGGCGCCCCCAACCCGGCGAAAGCCGGCACCAGGTAGACCCCGCCGTTGTCCGGCACGCTCGCCGCCAAGGCTTCGACTTCCGCAGAAGACTTGAACAACCCCAATCCGTCTCTCAACCACTGAACCACGGCTCCGGCAACGAAGATGCCGCCTTCTAACGCATACTCAGTCTGCTTCCCGATACGCCATGCCACGGTCGTAAGCAGGTTGTTCTTGGAGGGAACCGGCTTGTCCCCCGTATGCAGAACCATAAAACATCCCGTGCCATAGGTGTTCTTGACCATCCCCGGACGCAGGCAAGCCTGCCCAAAGAGCGCCGCTTGTTGATCCCCGGCCATCCCGGCAATGGGAATCGATCCCTGCAATAAAGGCGTTTCCCCGTAGATCTCACTGCAAGAGACAACCTCCGGCAACAGCGCCGGGGGAATGTCCAGACGATCGAGAATCTCCGCATCCCATTCTCCTTTTCGGATGTTGAAGAGCATCGTCCGCGCCGCATTGGAAGCGTCGGTCACGTGGCGCTTGCCTTCGGTCAGGTTCCACACCAGCCACGAATCTACGGTGCCGAATGCCAAATGGCCAGCTTTCGCAGCCTTGCGCGCGCCCGCAACGTGTTTGAGAATCCATTGCAGCTTGGTGGCGGAGAAATACGCATCAATGACCAGTCCGGTCCGGCGCTTGATCCAGGGCGCCAAGCCCTCGGCTTTGAGCTGGTCGCAGAGAGGCGCCGTCCGGCGATCCTGCCAGACGATGGCGTTTGCCACCGGTTCACCAGTGCGGCGATCCCAAACGATGGTCGTTTCCCGCTGATTGGTGATCCCGATCGCCGCGACGTTCTCCGCGGTGATTTCAGCTTGCCGCAAAGCTTGCTTTGCCACTTGCAGTTGGCTCGTCCAAATCTCTGCTGGATCGTGCTCGACCCAGCCGGGTTTGGGAAAGATCTGACTGAACTCTCTTTGCGCCATGCCCACGATGTTCCCCGAAACGCCAAAGACGATGGCCCGGGAACTGGTCGTCCCTTGATCGAGTGCGAGGATGTATTTCTTCATGAGCCGCTCAGGAGGCTGCTGGCCAAAGGCTTCCGTAGATCCAGGCCGCCAAGAGACCTCCGAGGAGGGGGCCCACAACGGGGACCCAAGCGTAGGACCAGTCTGATCCGCCTTTGTTGCGGATGGGCAAAATCCAATGAGCGATCCGCGGTCCCAAATCGCGCGCCGGATTGATGGCGTAACCGGTGGGTCCTCCCAGTGAAATCCCGATGGAGAACACGATCAATCCCACCAGCATGGGTCCCCATCCCGCATCCCAACCCTGCGCCGGATCGAGGTTCTCTGGCCGCAACACAGTCAGGACCCCAAGAACCAGGATGAATGTCCCGGCGATTTCCGAGACAACATTCAGCAGGGGACGGCGAATCGCCGGACCTGTGCAGAAAGTTCCCAATATGGCGCCGGGATTCTTGGTCGCATCAAAATGTGGCAGATAGACCAGCCACACAAGAATGGCTCCGGCGAAGGCCCCCGCGACTTGAGCGCCCACATAGCCAGCCGCCAGCTCGGGACTGATTTCGCCCAAGGTGACCATGGCCAGAGTCACCGCCGGATTCAAGTGAGCACCGCTGATCCAGCCCACGGTGTATACCGCGATCGCCACGGCAAGTCCCCAGCCCGTGGCGATAACGATCCATCCGGATCCCTGCCCTTTGGACTTGCTCAGATTGACGTTGGCGCAGGCGCCGTTCCCCAAAAGGATCAAAATCAGGGCGCCCACGAACTCGGCGAGATAAGGAGACATCGGGTGTAAGAGGCTGACGGTTTCCCGCGGCTCCGCCGAGACTAGGCAGCCGGTCCAGAACTGTCCAACTCAAACCGGCTTCAAAACGTGTAAATGAACAACCCGGACCGCAGCTTCGGTTCGAACCAGGTGCTTTTGGGAGGCATGATCGCGCCGGCGTCGGATATGGCCATGAGTTGCTCCACCGTCACTGGAAAGAGGGAGAAAGCAGCAGCTCCTTCCCCCGCATCCACCTTGCGCTCGAGTTCCGTTGTCCCCCGAATGCCGCCGACAAAATCGATGCGCTCATCGGTGCGCGGATCTCCAATTCCCAGGAGAGGTTCCAGCACGCGTTCCTGCAAGAGGCTGACATCCAGCGAGTGCACGGGGTCCCGCGGGATCTCTCCGGCGAAACCATACTCGTTCCACACGCCGCCACAGTATACACAAACTCGCCCAGCTTCGCGGGGCGCCTTGCATCCGGTTTCTTTCCACGTCAGCCGCTCGCGCAACCGTTCGAGGAACGTCTCAGAACTCAGACCGTGCAAATCGCGGAGGATCCGGTTGTAAGGAAGGATGCGCAATTGGGAAGCCGGGAACAAGACCCCCAGAAACCAGTTGTAATCCTCGCTGCCGTCATGGGCGGGACTGGCTTTGCGCCGCGCCTGTCCCACACGCCAGGCGCTGGCGCTGCGGTGATGCCCGTCTGCCACATAGGCTGTCGATACGCGGGCGAACGCTTCCACGAATGCGCCGCTATCGGGCGTCTTCCAAACCTGATGCCGCACTCCCTTCTCATCGCGAAAATCAACGTCCGGAGCGGTCCTGACGATGTTTTCGGCAAGCTGGTCGACGCAGGCGTCATCCCGGTAGGTCAGGAAGATCGGTCCAGTGTGGGCATTCAGCGTTTCGACGAGACGGACCCGGTCGTTCTCCTTGGCGGGCCGGGTTCGTTCGTGCTTGCGAATGACGTCTGCTCCGTAGTCATCGATATGGCAAGCGAGGGCCACGCCGGTCTGGACGTGATCCTGCCAAGTCTGGCGATAGATGAAGATAGAGGGTTCCTCGAGGCGCTGCAGAATGCCGTCGCGCTGCAAGCCGGCGAAGTTCTTCTTAGCCCGGGCATAGACGGCATCCGAATAGGGATCGACGCCGGGAGGAAGATCGATCTCCGCCCGGTCGACGTGGAGAAGGTTGTGGGGATTCCCGGCAGCCAGGGCGCGGGCCTCTTCTGTATCGACCACATCATAGGGGACGGCCGCGACCTGGGCGGCCAAGCCGGGGCGCGGCACAAGGGCGTGGAAAGCCTTGGTTCTCATCGCAGCGGGCCAACGACTACACGCATTAGGCTTCGGCACAACTTCGCGCCACGACCTCGCGCTCCGAGCGGATCCACGTTTCCCGGATGGACCGGCGCAACAGAGCGAGCGCTGGAACCGTGGACACGAGCAATTTCAGGAAGGTGATGGCGACACTGGGACGGGCGGGCTGCGGCCAAATCCAGGCCGCGCCCAGCACCCCCACTCCCAACGCCAAAAAGCCGAGACCGGTTCCACGCACATGATAAAGCACATACGCCATCCAAGTCTGCTTCGTGATGGCAAGGGTGCGCCGCACGATGAGAGCCAGATTCAGGGTCAATGTGGCGATCAGAACTCCGCCGGCGACGCCGGGCACTCCGAAAGCAAAGGCCAGGGTCACACCCAGAGCAAGGCGCAGGACCAGACTCCAGAGGTGGTAACGGAACAGAAAACGTTCCTCCCCGGTCATGAGCAGCGTTTTCTTCGTCGCCGCACCCACGACCATCGAGACCAAGGTGGCCAGCAGAAATAACTGAGCCGTGATCCAGGCTCCATCAGGGACTCCTTTCCTTCCGGTTAGGATGCCCAGCAATTCCTGCATGAATGCCGCGCAAGGAAAGTAAAGAACGATCCCGAGAATGAAACTCAAACGCGAGGAACGCAAAAGGAGATCGACCAGCTTGTCCTGGGCCTTGGCTGCATGCAGGTGCGCCGCGGCCGAGGGCACACTCCGCAAGATTTGTCCCCCACCGGTAGCCACCAGCGAACCCACTTTCCAAGCAGGCTGATAAACGGTCAACGCCGCGAGACCCAACACACGGCTCACGATCAATCGGTCCGCCTGCCCCACCAATACACCGAGGACTCCCATCCCGTAGACATAGAGGGAGAACCGGACCTGCCCGTGCAGCTTCCTCCACGAAAAGCGGGAGGGGGCGATGGTGATGCCGCGCCCGGCGATGAATGCCGGAATGAGAACCAACAAACCATCCCCGAAACTCGATAACATGGCGACTCCCATGAGTTCACTCAACGTCCAGCCGTGATCAATGCCATACCACAGCGCCAGAAAGCCGGCGATGGTGGCCAGGAACATGGCGCCAAAGACGATGTCCAATCGCTGCATGCCCATCAATACCGCCTTGAAGAGGGACAAGGGCATAATCAATCCCAAGCCCGCCGCGAAATAGAAGAGGGCGCGCGCCGCTTCCGGCTGATACACGGCCGGCACATCGAGCGCATCGAAGAAAAACCCTCGCATTCCCACAATACCCAAGAACAGCACCAGCCCAAAGCCCATGAAAATCCAGAAGATGGTCGAAAATAGGTCTCCCACGTTCTTCAGATTCCTATTGACGCTTTCGCGCGCCACGGCCCGTTGGACCGTGACTCCCATTCCGAAATCCAGGAGCAACGTGTATCCAAGGAACGACCAGACCAAGGCCCAGATACCGAACTCGGTTTCGTCGAAGTATTCGTAGTAGCGCGGAAAGAGGATGAGTCCGGTCGCCACTTTCGCCGCGGTGAAGGCGTAGACGCTGGCCGTGTTGACCAAATACCGGCTTTGCCAGTCGATGCGAACCATGTGCCTCAGTGTGTCTCCCTTTCGCGATGCGCGCTGCTGCCGTACCACTGCAATTTCCGCCGCAAGGTCTGATAGAAGCTCTGACGGGGCAACATAACCAGCGGAAGATGATACGAAGCCCGGGTCACCCGCACGCAATCCCCCTGCCCCAGGTTGCCCACCGTGGCCCCGTCCACGCTCAATACGGCCGGTTCTCCTTCGGCTTCGAGCACCAGTTCCAGCGCGGCGTCGTCGCGGACGACGATCGACCGGCTATTGAGCGAATGCGCGCAAATCGGGGTAATGACGAAAACGCCGCTTTCCGGCACGGCGATCGGCCCCCCCGCGGAAAGGGAGTAAGCGGTCGATCCCGTCGGAGTGGCGACCAAAAGGCCGTCGCCGTGATAGCGATTCACGAATTCTCCGTCGATCCGCAGATCCACGTGAATGCTTCGCGCCGCCTCGGAACGGCTGACCGCCACCTCGTTCAGACCTGCGCCCGCGGCTTCCCGGTTGGTTCCCCGCAGCACATCGAAGGAGATCAAGGTCCGATGAGACACCCGCAATTGTCCCCCGTGAATCCACCCGGCGACTTCTTCGATGGGACTAGCACAGCTCAAAAACCCGAGAGTTCCCAGATTGACGCCCATCAGCGGAGGAGGATGAGGCCCGGCTTCGCGGGCCACACGAAGCATGGTGCCGTCGCCTCCCAAGACCACGATCAAGTCCACTTCACGCGCCAACCTCGGCAGAGAGTGTTCCGGGAACCGCCCGGCTTCGAGCAAAGAGGCGGTCTCCTGTTCCAGCAGCACTTCCAGACCACATCGCGAGAGATCTTCCACCACGCGCGCCAACACCGTCCGAGCCTGAACTTTCCCCGTGTGAGCCGCCACCCCTACTCTTTGCGTATCCATCCGAAGAATTCCCGGTTCCCCGTAGCACCAGGCAACCGAGAGTCAATCGTCGCCATCCAACGCATGCCGAGCTGGCCCGCCACGAAGCTTTCGATCTTGCGCGGAGCCTTTTGTCTCAGCTCCTCGTCTCGCACGACGCCTCCGCGCCCAACTTCACCGCGTTGCAGCTCGAACTGCGGCTTGATCAAACACACGGCTTGCCCCCCGTCCCGCAACACGGCCAAACATGGAGGCAGCACCAGGGTCAGGGAAATAAAGGAAACATCGACCACCAAGAGATCGATGGGTTCACTGACGTCCGCCGGTTGCAGATAACGGAGGTTGAATCGCTCTCGAACCACGACTCGAGGATCCGAACGCAGTTTCCAGGCCAATTGATTGAATCCGGCGTCGAAAGCGTAGACTCGAGCAGCCCCCCTTTGCAGCAGGCAGTCGGTGAATCCACCGGTCGAAGCGCCGGCATCCAAACAGATTTGTTCCCGCGCTTCGATCCCAAAGGCTTCGAGAGCGCCTTCCAGCTTGTCCCCGCCCCGGCTTACGAATCGCGGCCCCTCTTTGACCACGATCTCCGCATCCGCTGGCACGGACATGCCCGGTTTCCCGGCCAGACGGCCGCCGACGGTCACTTTGCCCGCGAGAATGAGACGCCGGGCGACTTCCCGGGAAGGACACAAGCCACGCTGCGCCAATTCCTGATCCAGCCGGTTTCGTGCGCTTCCTCCCGGCTTCACGACGTATGAGAAATGCGGGCTAGCAACGGCTCAACCGGCGAAACAACACGAATCCGGCCCCAGGAAAGATCACGTTGGGCATCCACATCAACGCGTGCGGAAGCCAACCGCCGCGATCCCCCAAAAGCTCGCCCCAGATGATGAAGAAGAAGAACAAAAAGGCCACTCCCAGGCTAAAGACGAAGCCGATGAGAGTCTCTCGCCGATGGGCGGTGATGGCCAGGGGTATGCCCACCAAACAAAAGGTGAGACTGGCCAAAGACAAGGACCCGCGGCGGGCCAGCTCGACGCCCAGCTCGTTCCGGTCTTTCCAGGAAACCTCGCGAGACTCCATCTTGGTTCGCAGCTCCGGCACAGTCATCTCGTCCGGCTTCTTATCGCTCTCGAGCATCGCCCTGATGGAAATATCCGGAGCCACGCCGCCGAAGGTGATGCCGTGAACCACGCGCCGGGCGTTCCGCGGTTCTTCGTCGTCCTTCAACTCCATTTGCACATCGCGCATCGGAAGCACGATCAAGCCTTCTTCCGGCCGCGATTCGATTTCCATCTCTCCGGCGAACACATAGCTCGCCGGAACATTGCTCCCCCGGTCCTGCAATTCGAGGATCTCCACATCGCGGAACGTCCGGCCCTGGCTTTTTCCCACATAGATGAGCTTCCCCGGAACCTCGCTCAACACTTCCCCCTCCCGGAAAAGCGCGGTGACATCGCTCTGCCGCAGCACCCTCTTGAGACTGTCCTTGGCCCGCGGCGACACATCGAGATTCAGCCAGAGACACAGCCCCGTCGCCATCATAGCAAGCAGAAACACCGGCGCACAGATCCGCTTCATGCTCAGCCCCGCCATCCGAAAGGCGACGAATTCGCTGTCCGCCGACATCCGTCCGAACACGAGCAAGACGGCCGAAAGCAGTCCCCATGGCACCGTGTAGGCCAGGGAAAAAGGGATGATGATCAAGACCGAGCGCAGAACCAGCTCCAGCGGCAGGCTGCCGTCCACCAATCTCGGGAGGATCGTCTTGAAAACGTGCCCGAGACCGAAAACGAGAGTTAGGGAGATCACGGCAAAGACGCTGCCGGCGAAAACTTGCAATCCGATGTAGCGGTCCAGAATTCTCATGCGGTTATGGAATCAGCCTTCCCATGATGACCAAACCGGACTCCCCGGCAATCTCGATGCGCCGGGATGCATTCAGCAACCCATCTCCGTGCCTTCTTCCGCGCCGTTGGAGACCGGTTCAATCTCCCCAAGGACGCGCCTGTTTGATTACGAGGCGGTCCTCCGCGTCGATCTTAAACTCAATCTCCATGGCGAAGTCCCGGCCACCGGAATAGAGGCTGCGAAAGTGCCGCTGCACCACTTGCATCGAATCGGCCAGCCGATGAATCTGCTCCGTCGTGAGAACCGGCCGGCCGTCGATCCTCCGGTTCGAGGCGCGGACATACTGCACCTCGTACGCGTACTTGGAATAGTCTGAAGTCGTCACCAACAACGACACCAAAAACTCATCCGGGATCGAATCCGCCTCGGGATTGGTCACGAGATCCTCGCCGACCTGAGCGTTGACGTAATACCCCAACCAATTCGAATCCACGATATTGTGGGTAACGCCTACGCCATTGGCCTTCTCGAAATCGAAATTGGGATGAATCACCACGCCCATAGTTGTGCTCAAATGGTCGATTCGGTGAAATTCCCGCTCTTCAAAGGCTCGATAGTTCCAAAGGCTGGCCCAGACTTGCCGGATGCTCTTCTCCAGATGTCCCTCGCCCACGCGATGCGTGTAGGAATCGTAGAGACCGGCGCCGTTGAAGCCCGGCAGATCCTCGTTGTTCGTGCTCGACCGGCAACGGAGGTTTACGCCGGAGGAAAAGCGTCCTTGCACGTCGCCGATCCGTTCCCGGACCCAGTCAGGCATGACTCCTTCCTTCCGGATCTTGGCTCGAAGCCGGGCCAGTTCCGCGTTCCGGATCTCCGGGTCTCCGAGGAAATCGTCGCGCTGCAATAAAGCCCTCACCTCGTCGTGGTACCCATTATGTTCCATGAAGGCCACATACCAGGAAAACGGCGCTGCATAGCCGTAGGGGACGTAAAAGAGGGGGTTCCCATCCCGAAAAGCGGCCGTCGCAGCTTTCCGCAGCTCCGCCAAATTCGCCGCCTTGGCTCCGTAGGCCTTTGCGTCCTCGAAAACCATCTCGTTCAGGACGCCCGCGGTGTCTACGGAGAGGTCTCGGGGCGGAAAACGCGGCCACTTCGGTCGCGTCTCCTCGTAATATTCCTCGACTTCTTCCGGCGTAGCCTCGCGCAGCACAAAACCATCGGCGCCCACCTCATAATAGACCAGCCGCCCTTCAAGCGCCGCAATCTCGGGCCTCTCCGACGCTTTGGCCACATAAGCGTTAGGCGTGTTGTTTTGTCGCGCCTTGAGATTGACGTGGGAAAGGGGGGTCTGCGGAGCCTCCGTAATGATCCCCGCCACATGACTGAGGTCGTTGGGCAGTCGCGTCAACAACACGATGTCCCGCGCCGAAAGCAACTTTCCCAAGCTCCGCACGATGCGCAGCCGTCCAAAAGACGCCCCGGGATGCATCGCCGCATAGCCCACGTTTCCGAACAACGTTTCCGTCGAGACGGTGCGAACCAACGATTGGGCATACAGCTCCGCTTCTTGCGCCATTACCGCTTCCTGCGTTTCCCCTGCGGGATGATAAGCCAAACGGCCACGCGCAAAGGGCATCGTCGCCGCGATCAAATCGAAGGCCTGCTCAACCCGGTGAAAGGCAACCGGGTCCGTAGGCCAGAACTCGATGGTGTAAAGGCCCGGACTCCCATCCGGAGCCACGGTGTGGTCGTGAGCCAAAAGACTGCCCGCTAGATTCTTTCGCTGGCTGTCGTCGATCGTGTAGGTCTGGGCGTTGAACTCGAGAAGCTCAAGATCCAGACCCAACACGACAACACCAAAATAATAGTGATACGGGAAGTGCTCCGAGTGCATGAAATGCAAACGGGGATGGTCCGTATCCACGCCGGTGATGAGAAACTTGACCTCCCGGATCTCCATCGCTCCCGGCACGTTGTCCCGTCGGGAGAGCGTCTCGAAAGCCGCCCGGTCAGGAAGCCACACGGCGCCATCCTCGGGATCCAGCACCGCCGCCGGATTCAGAGGGTGTCGCCCGTCCGGATTCCGAAGTTCGTAGATATCACTGACGCCATCCTTGTCGAGATCGCGAAATGCGGTGACGGGAATCTCGCCCAACCGATAAAACGACTGGCCTCGAACCGGCGCCGGATCGAAAAGGCGTTGAGAGCCCGCTCCCCGGCCTTCCTCCACCGCTACAGGCTGCCAACCGCCATCCAGCCCGCGGTTGCGGTAAAGCACGTAGTAAAACCCTTCCCGTCCCGCACAATCCACGCCGAACTCTGCCGTTTCGAGCGGAACCTCCAGCGCGGCCGGCGGGTTTGCTTGCACCCATCCCTGGGCCGCCGCCACAAAAAAACCGCCTGCCCCCACTACGCGAATCCATTTCACTGTCGCGGACGCTACGCCTCTCGGGCGGAAGGGTCAATGCTCGCACACCAAGAAGGTGGCCTCGAAGCCCCGGCGCGGCCCAGCAGCGGTTTTCACACCGAATATTTCAGGATCACCTCCTCCGGGATGCTTTTGGGCCGCCCGTTCCCCAGATCCACCAGTGTGTATTCACAATAACCCTCGGCAGAAACCCTGCCGTCCGCCAGCCGGAGGATCTCGAAGACGACTCGCACTTCCCGTTTCCGGATCTCCGAGATGCTGGTCCGCACCCGCGCACTGTCTCCCAGGCGCAAGGCTCGCCGGTGCTCGATGTGAGCCGTTTTGACGAACCAAGAGCATCCGGACTCGAAGAACCGCTCCATGGCCATCCCATAGCAGCGTTCCATCTGGTCGACGCGCGCGGCCAAGACATAGTCCAGATAGCGGCTGTTGTGAACGTGTTGGTGCATGTCGATATCATCAGGCCGGACTCGCAAGACCGTCTCGAAAATAGAATGCGGCGTCTCCATGGCAAAAAATGTTCATGATGCCCGGCGGACGACGGCGGCGCAATGCTGTGGAATCACCGGCCAAGGGAAGAATCGCCGCTCTCTTTCGAATATAATGTGTCAGACACAAATTACTCGGTTCAACTCAGATGAAACGGCCCTGCGCAGTGCCTTGACGGCCCAGCAAATCCGCCTTTACTCTCCCGGAGTTCCCTGTATAAAGTGCGCTTCGTCCTTTCTCAATCAACCCATGTCTTCGTGATGAAAATTCGCTTGTTTTCCCTTCTGCTCGGCGCCTTGGCCGCACCGGGTCTCCTTCTGGCCGCCGACAAGTGCCCAATTTCCGGTGAGGATGTCGACCCAGCCGTGACTCTCCAGGTCAATGAGAAAACGGCCGGGTTCTGCTGCAACAAGTGCCTCGCCAAATACCAGGAGAACCTCAAAGTGGTGGATGAGGGCGCCGCCAAATGCCCCATCTCCAGCGAGGACGCCGACGCGGAGCAGCGGATCATCCACGTCACCACCTCGGCCAATTTCTTCTGTTGTGCGAAGTGCCTGGCGAAGTTCACCGAAGACAACAAACTCGAAGCCAAAGACGAAGGACCGGCCAAGTGCCCCCTCTCTGGGGAAGACGCCAGCGCCGGTCACTCGGTCAATGTCGACGGCAAAGTGACTTATTTCTGCTGCGAAAAGTGCCAGAAGAAGTTCACCGATGGACTCCAGGCCGTTCAAGCGACGCCCGGGAAATGCCCGATCTCCGGGGAAGATGCGGACCCGTCTAAGGTTGTCTACACCACCGCTGCCAAGGCCGTTTATTTCTGCTGCGCCAAGTGCAAAGGGAAATACACGGAAACGCAGTTCACGGCGAAGGCGGAGTAACGTTTCGGGCTCAGCACTCTTTTCGAGAGAACCCCGGCCGCGAGGCTGGGGTTCTTTTTTTGTGCTGCAGGCAGGAGCGCCTTGGCCACGGTGTGAAGAAGGGGACACGCGAGACGCCGCAACGCGTTCAGAACGCGTGCCGGTTTCCATCCATAGGCGCCCCGCAACAACAAAACCAATTCCGCGGCCGCTAACTGACTGGGATCGTCCCTTGCCAGCAACCGGACGATCCCATTGGCGCCCAGCGCCATCATGGCTCAGGCATCCTCGCCTTCCGCGGCGCCCGCCTCGACGGCCACTGACCACTGACCACTTCCTCCCCCCTCGACACTCGATTTTAACGATGAGCGTTCCGGCGTCATTGATGAACGTTCCCTATGCTCTTCCGTCGCGCCGTTGTTTCGCGCCTACAGCGCTCAGAATCATCGACTTGCACGAACCCGGGGCGATGCCCCATAAGCGCTAACTTGTTTGGAGCATTTCCATCTGAGGCCGACGCTTTCGGGGGCTCTCGGCGAGCCGTTCACGGATCCGCCCCCAATCTTGGATCATCTCGGAGAGCCCCATCGGGGGCTTG
>DATKCT010000149.1:0-136462 GCA_035513055.1 Verrucomicrobiales bacterium
AGGGCCACCCGGGCTTTGAATTCGGGCTTGTGTCTTCTTCTTTTCGCTTTCATCGGGTCTTAGGCTGTTCAGCCTCGACCCGGCTCCCCACTTCTCAAAAACTTAGCTTAACCTCTGGCCCGGTTTTCGGGGTCCAGCTCAGTGTCCCTGTGGCGCGCCACGAAGCTGCCTTCGGCGTCGAAAACAAATCCCCTGGGGGATAGCGCCCCATGACCAACGACCCACGTCGGATCCCCTTCTTCGGCCTATGCCCGTGCGGAAATCGAATTCTCCCGCGCATAATTCGAGAAAGTCCCGTGAGGCAAATCCCGTGAAAAGCGCGGCGCGCAACAGGATTTGGCGTCTCAGCGTTAAGTGTTATACAGGACAGAAGAGCCAAAAAAGATTGTCGAGAGGGGCTTTAGTTGTCCGTCGAGCGCAGGCAGTGAGGCGCGGGCTTTAGGACGTAGCCTCCACTGGCAGGTTTGGTTTCTGTCAGAATCCAAAAGGAGGACCGGTTTCACGCGCCAAAAACACAATAAAGAAAATCCCAAGTAGAGCCATGCCGCACCCCCCCAGAAATACGACGTAGTCGACACCTTCGCACTTTAGCCTGTACCACCGACGACCAAAAAAAATAATGCCCGAGAAAACAGCAATAACAATGAAAAAGACTCCAGTCCACAGGGCGGAGACGCGATCGAACTCGTACTGATCGGTGGGCTTCCGGATCTTCCTGGAAGAGCGTACTGAAGGTGCTTTCTGTTCCTCAAAGACTCCTTCAAACTCAAAGATTACTGTGTCATCACCCATGTAGATCAACTGTAGAACACAACCATCGTTCTCTTCCATGATCTGCCACGTTACGGCCACTTGACCTGTGGCAATCCCAGACAAGTCCAGCTTAGTATTGACTACGTCTCTGCTTTGTTTTTGGATTGTCGCCTCAACTATGGGGACTGCGGTTCTGGTCTTGATGACAAGCGGCTTCAGAATGTGCCCACGGCGAACCGCGCTGTCGCCTTTGTTCCAGATCGCGATTCGGGCGACCGTAAGGTCGGAAGCAATGACATCGGTGCCGTGGTGCACAGAGATACTGGAAGACGCACCAACTCTGACAAGCGGTGTCCGTAAGGGATACGTGTCGCAGGTAATGTCAGGAGCTTTGAGGCTTGCAGTACCATAGTAGACGGCCAACGCTGTGCTTATGATACTGACAATGACTCCCACGATCCCCATGGCAGGGTATCGTGAGAAAAAAGTATGCAGCGGACCTTTGCCCGAACCTTCTGTCATCTGTACTGCCTGTCTCTGGTAGCCGAGCAGCAGAGGTGAGCGACTGCGCCTGCGTTCGGCGGTTCAATTTTAAGCGGCACATGCGGGCCGCTTCGAAGTCGAGGCATTTGAGAGCTAACTGGCGCTGAAGAAGCTTGAGCCGAAGTGCCAAGAATCATTTGGGTGTTACCTGGAAATTATGGACCATGCCAGGTCGAGGTTGCCCCGGATCTCCTCCCCGGCCGATATCGCTTCTGGGAAATTCGTCTCCTTAACGCAAGAACTTTCTTCTGGTAGCTCAGTTTTTTTGGCCACTCGTGAAAGGCTCTTCTGTGCAGCGCAACGCCCGCCAATTCAGGAAGCCCTCCGCTTGGCCTCCAATAATGGGCGCGGCACGGGGCGTCATCTGATGGGTGGCGGGTATTAGGGTGGGCAGGGAGTTATGAAGCGGCGCGCCGCGCTGTAGCAGAAAAAACGGAGGGACGACGGGCAAGCGTGCCAGAGGGTGTCAAAAAGCCGGATGGAGTTTTCAAGAAGGCCCCTCAAGGCTGGTTTCCGGTCTTGGTGGAAGGTGGGAGGCGGATGGAAAGACCGCCTTTAGCTGGGCGCGGGTTTTGTCGGTCGCTCCCCAGACGCAAAGAGCAGACGGAAAGGGTGCGGATTGTTTGCCGTCTCCGAAGCGGAGCCGTCCCCGCAGGAGGAAAACGTCTGCGTGGCCCGTGACGTGGTCGTGCCACCAGGCGGTGTCGGTTCTAGCCGGCACAAGCGCCGCCACCGTGGTGGCGCTCCCCTGCTCGGCCTCGGTTCGCGCCTTGTGGACCCACTTCGGAAGCTCCCGGCCGTAGGGAGGATTGACGAAGACCGTGCCGTTCCAGGAAAGAGAGAGACCGTCGTCCTCTGGAGTGAAATGGACGCGCGCGCGCACGGACGCGCGCCTTCTGCTCGCAGTGGGTGAGCAGGGGTCAAGGTCAAAGGCGCCAAAGACTTTGTAAAGGGGTGTTAGAACTTTAGCGGGCGTCTCCCAGCCGTGGAAAACCGAGGTGTTGCCGGCCTGGGTGTAAAAAGAAGGCAGAGTCCCTCTGGGAACGAGCTTGAAGCCCGCCCAAGGGCTAGAAGAGCAGCGTTTAAGACGGCGACTCTCCCCCTTCCCCGACGTTCCAGGGCGACAATGGTCGGCTGCGTGCAGCCGATGAGGGAGGCAAGCTCGCGCTGCCCGAGGCCGCGGCGGCTGCGAAGCGTAGCGACCTGCTCGCCAAGCGAGGCGCCGCCCGGCAGGTTGCTGCCGTAAATCTCAAGGGTTAGCGCATCAAGGACCCGGAAAAAAGAAGCGAGGTTACCCTGTCCGCGTTCGATGAGGCTAAGGGTTGGAATGGAAATGCCCGCCCGCCGGGAGAGTTCGGCCTGGGGTGGGATGTGGTGGTAGCGCGGAAGTGGAGAGGTGGCGGCGGAGGTCGTGGTGATGTGCGAAAGGAGGAGGGTGAAGGAGGAAGAAGAGGCTGGTGAGGTGAGGGCTGGGAGGAGGAGGAGGAGGTGGTGGTGGTGGTGGTGGTGAGGCGGCAGGAAGATGGCGGGGGCTTGGAGCAAAGAATGATGAAAGAGCGGCCCCCCCGCCCCCAGCAGGCAGGCAGCAGGTGAGCGCTTTCTCGCCAAGCGCTCCTTGGCGAGAAATGCGCCCTCCCTCCCCTACCCCACGCCCCGCATGCAAACTTGTCCTCCTAGGGGCAGCTAGCGGCCTAAAACGCAAGATTCTGGGACGTGCCGTGACAAATGTTGCGCTTCCCAAACCGTGAGAGCCTGGCCTGGGAAAAACCCAGGCAGGTTTTCCGCCGGAAAACCCTTACCGGCCGTTTGCCGTGGGCAAAAAGGGGGGCGGGTCAAGAGAGCCCGCGTATAAGTGCCCCTTGTGGGCCGAGCGACAGCGAGTTATGCCGCGGGCGACCTTGAGGCGCCCCCCGCCCACGGCAGAAAGGGAGAGGCCGGAAGGAAAGAGGCTCTCGGCAATGTGGCCGCAGTTGCTTTGCAAGGGCGCGGCCTCGGGCGACGAAGGAGCCGGTGGCCGCGGCGGCGGGTTGGGCGGCAGGCAGTCTGCTTGCCGCGAAGCGGCAGCAGTCTGCCGCTGGAGTTTTAACATTTGCTGCTGGACGTTGCCCCAAACTTCAATGGAACGAAGTTGCAAAGCCGCAGGAGAAGCCGGTGGCTTCGCAGCTTGTAGCCGGTGGTGAAGCGTAGCGACACCACCGGTCCTGAAAGCCCGCCCCGCGATGGCACGCTGAGAGCCTACCCTCCTGACAGTCGCTAGCCAGCTTCATCCACGGCGCAGCTGCAACCTATCGCGGAATCCACTCGCCAGGCCCGCTGGAGGAGTCACGCTTTCTGTTGCGGCGACCGGCCTGTTGCCCTAGCCTCCATCTATGATACGGTCAGAAACCATGACGTTAGTGCGGTTGATGCGCGGCGGAGTTCTCCTTACGGCGGTGGGATTGGGGCTCGCCCACAGTGCAGAGCACGTCGTCGTGATTTCCGTGGACGGCCTCCGGCCCGCCGCGGTGAACGGCCTGGGACAAGACCAACTTCCGCACTTCTTCCGATTGCGAACCGAGGGGGTCTGGACGGACAATGCGCGCACGGATTACGATTTCACCTATACGGTCGCCAATCACGTTTCCATCGTCACAGGCAGGGGAGTCAAAGGCGACGCAGGACACCGCTACGGCAACAACGGCAATCCCAGCACGGGTCAGACCCTGCACCGGACCAACGGGAACTACGTGGCAGGGATGTTCGACGCCGCGCATGACGCAGGCCTCGCCACAGCGCTGTACTGCACCAAGGACAAGCTCGTCATCCTCGACTGGAGCTACAACGCGGACGCCGGCGCTCCCGATGTGACTGGCGAAGACAACGGCCCGGACAAGATCGACTCCTACATTGACGGTCCCGTCACCGACAACCGGTCTACCGCCGTCGTCGAAGCGTGGATCGCCGACAGCCGGACGCACGGTTTTCAACTTTCTTTGCTCCACCTGATCGACCCGGACGCACAGGGTCACGGCGACAACTGGGAAACGCAGGCGTATTTCGACGCCGTCATCCGGGTCGACGAATACCTGGGAAGCGTTTTGGATTTCGTGGAAACCGAACCAGGCTGGGCGGGCCGCACCACGATTATCCTCACAGCCGACCACGGAGGAGCGGGGGGCTCCCATGGAGATCCGGCCGATCCCGAGAACTACGTCATTCCGTTCTACGTGTGGGGCGCGGATGTAGGTCCAGGAAACCGTGGCCGCGATCTCTACGCCCTGAACCTGGATTCACGAACGGATCCGGAGCGCTCCCGGCCAACCTATGGATCCGAAGGGCAACCGGTCCGGAACGGGGATGCGGCCAATCTCGCCTTGGATCTCCTCGGATTGCCTCCCATTCCCGGTTCGACGATCAATGCGCGACAAGAATTGAAGACTGAACCAACGAAGGAAGAGGGCCGCGGTCTAGCACCCCTGCCGGGGTGCTGGTGATGGATGGACCTTCTCCGGTGGTGTCGCTGCGCTTCACCACCGGCTACAAGCTCTGATCCCTTCGGGATCACCGCCTCTCCGGCCTCCCCGGAAGGCCAGAAATGTAAAAACTCCAGAGGCAGTCTGCTTGCCGCGAAGCGGCAGCAGTCTGCCGGGGAAAGGCGGAAGGTTCGCAGGGGAAGCGGACCTGGGTGCGCTTGCTGGGAAGCAAAACATGGGGCGGGGTGAGATGTTTGCTCTTGGCGGCGGGTTGAGCGGAATGGGCGCCTAGAAAGCCTCCTGAAGAGAGATTTAAGCCGGGGGGTAGGTAGAGGCATGGGCTAAGGTGAAAGCGTTTCTCCTTGGGCAAGCAAGGCGGCTAAAACGGGAAGAGCGCGCCGCGGTGAGTCCCCTCCCCTGCCCTGCGCATCGGCTGCGCCTTGGAAGCGGCTCAATGGGTTGCCGCTCCTAAAGGGGCAAGGGGTTAACTCCCAGGATGTAGTCAGCCGCTTTTTGGGCTTCGCTTGCAGCTCGCACGAGCCACTTTCTGTGGTCGCGTACTTTAAGCACGTCCATCCAGCCCTTAAGGTAAGCCGCTGAGTTCTCAAATCCGTCCTCGATAATGCCAGCGCTTGCGCCAAGGAAAACCGCTGTCATCTCGGCTACAAGCTCCTCCTCGCAGTAGGTTTTTAGGCCAGATGCCGCCATGCCCGGGGTCTCCGTGAGGCTTTTGCGAGCAAGGCGGCTTGCATGCCCCGTGCTGTGGGCGAGTTCGTGGAAGAGCGTTTTGTAAAATCTCCACTCAGCAAGGAAAGTGCGCCGGTGTGGAAGCTCTACTGTGTCGGTTGCCGGCACGTAGTGAGGGATAGCTTTGCCAGGGAACTGTCCCCTCGGCAAGTTTCTCAAGAATTCTTGCCGTTACTTGCTCGTAGACATCCAGGCGCTCTGCTCTGGGCCCCCCTGATGCGTGGGCTTCCTCCTCGCTCTGCCTTCTTGCTTGAACCGCCCTTGGCCCAAGCGCCTCCATAACCCCCAAACTTTCCTTCCTCCGATTGCGCTTTCCCACATTCCTCCTACCACGTTTTTGGTGTCCGTTGAAAGACCGCTGCTGCCCCGCTTCCTCTTCCTTTTTGAGGCTGGCTTGAAAAGAGCAGCAGGTTCTCCCTGCCTGCTCTTTGTAGGTGCAAAATCGCCCTGCCCGTCCCTTGCGAGGTCAACGCGCTCCCCTAAAAGAATTTTGGGGGAGCGCGCTTGGGGAGGCCTCCGGCCGAGGGTCCAAACGAGGGTTCCCTTTCAAGGGAGACGTTTGGAGGCGGCCGGAAACCCTTGACGGAGCAAGGGCGCGGCAGGGCGTTAAAATTCTAAAAGGGGCGGGAAAGGCCTTTAGTGCTCCTCAGGAGGTGCCTCTTTTTCCTTGAGTAGGGACTCGGCGTGGTTGTGGATGATGGCTTCTCGAAGCGCAGCTCCAAGGCGGCCGCGCGCAAGGGGCGAGCGCGCAAGGGCCTCCTTTTCAAGCTTTTGCCGCTCTGGAGCGGGTAGCGAATCAAGGTATGCCGCGATGCGCTCACGGCGGGCTTGTGCCTGGATCTGGGCGGCCTCGTCTGCGGCGCGCTTGGTTTCTTCGCGCGCCTTGCGCGCTGCGGCGCGCGCTGCGGCCCTGGTTTCCTTCTCGCGCTGGTCCTGCTCGCGCTCGGCGCGGCTCTTAAATCCCTTGGGTGCTGAGTAGTTCTCAGTGATTGCCTTAAAGAGCCACCCGCCGTGATTTGCCGGCATGTTCTGGGCCCGTGCGATGAGAAACTCAAGTGCGTCGAGTTGGCGCTCGATGCGCTCTGTTTCGTATTCGGAAACAAGGCGCCTTGCCTGAGACGGTGTCATGCCGTGCGCGGCAAGGCGCGCATCAAGCGGGCTCAGGTCCGATTCGATTTCGATTGGAAGGCTGGCTTGGGCTTACTCGGTTTCGTCGTACTTCTCAAAGTGAATATCCCAGCGGCCTGCCTTAAGTTTGGTGAACCGGAGATCGCCGGGCATGGGTTTTATGACGCGAAGCGCCTCAAGCTCGGCGATTGCGTCGCGCAAGCGGCGCTTTACCTGGGCGACATCGGTTGTCGCGCCGCGAGTAAGCCCGATTTTCTCGTGGGCGAATACGTGGAGGTCGAACGTGAGCCGGGAGCGCATATAGAAGCGCTTGTCGAGGAAGCGGAACATGCGTTTAGCCACCCCGGACTGGAGGCGGTGGTAGATGCCAAAATCGAGAGGCTTGAGGTTTCCGGCCCGGAAGTTGCAAAAGACGACTTGCCGGGTTGGATCTCATCGTGCGGAGATTGGGGAAATGAGCGATTTTCGATTCCATGACGAGGGAACGCCTTTTCGGGAAAGCAGCTTTACTGAAGCGTTGGGCCAAGAGATTCGGGCTGATGGCAGCCGCGGTGCTGGTCACGCTCATGGCGCTAAGCATTTACCGGGCCCGGAGAATTCCGGCGCTCGAACCCTGGCACGAACCTTTGGCAGGGGAATTCACGCGCTGGAAGGTCAGCGGGGACTACGCCTTCGAAGACTATCTGGCGCTGGAAGATAGATTGTTCGCCCGGTTGCAAGAGGAGATTGGGCGCTGGAAAGAACAAGAGCTGTTGCACCCGCTGCATCGCTTTGGAGGCCACGATGGAATGTTGGTCAGTGGGGGCATCGATTGGAACCGGACGGTCGTGCTCGAACCGGAATCGCCGCGGGCGGCGGCGGTGTTGGTGCACGGCTTGTCGGATTCACCCTATAGTTTGAGGGCGGCGGCGGAGATCTTTCGTGATATGGAATGCTATGTCCTGTGTCTGCGGCTGCCAGGGCACGGTGTCCAGCCCGGCGGGTTGCTCAACACGCATTGGAAGGATTGGCAGGCGGCCCTGCGTTTGGCGGTGTCTCACGCACGGGAGGAAGCCGGAGCCGAGACGCCGCTTTTTCTCGGAGGTTATTCTATGGGCGGAGCGCTCGCTGTTGATTACGCCGCAACGGCGATCAGCGGCGAGGACGGGCTGAAACCGGATGGGGTTCTCTTGTTCAGTCCGGCGCTGGGAGTGACGCCCATGGCTTTCATGGCGGACTGGCACCGCGCTCTGAGCTGGATCCCCGCATTCGAGAAGAATCGGTGGCAGGATATTGGGTTCGAGTACGACCCTTACAAATACAATTCATTCACCAAGAACGCAGCCTATCAGATCTACCGGCTGACCAAGGAAGTGGAGATGGGTTTGCGTGCCTTGGAGAAGAAGGGCCGGATTGGCGAACTGCCGCCGCTGCTGACTTTTCAATCAAACGTGGACTCGACGGTGTCGGCCCCGGCGGTGGCGCGATTGCATGCACGGCTGCGAAATCCGGAAAGTGAACTCGTGCTTTTCGACATGAACCAGTATTCCGCAGTGCGAGAGTTCTTGCGCGGTGGCGGAAGAGCGTGGGACGCCCTCAAGGGTGGAGGCGAGTGGAGTTCCCGCCGGACCTTGTTGACCAACCGCAGCCCGGCAAGCCGCGAGGTCGTGGCGCAGACCTGGCGCGGAGGCGAGGCCAGCCCGGTCGCGGAAGAAACGGGCTTGTCGTGGCCGGCGGAAGTGTTCTCCCTCTCCCATGTCGCTCTGCCCTTCCGGATGGACGACCCGGTTTACGGCGATCCCGGACTCGTCGACGAACGCAACGTTTCGGTCTTAACACTGGGGAACCTGAGTCTCCGCGGAGAACGGGACTTGTTCTTGGTGCCGATGAGCACCTTGATGCGGCTGCGGCACAACCCCTTTTTTCCGTACATCGAGCAGAGATTGCGATCTGCAGTCAACCGTCGCCTGGAAGGGGAGGTCGGGGGGGATGCGGAGATCGAAGATGCGAGATGACTGGCGGACCGGTGACCCGGTTCTCTCACCATTGCGATTGAGAGCGGCAGCGTCGGCAGCGCCTCAGAAAGGACTCGATGCCTTGACGCACTGCGCGAAAGTAGGCGGGTGTGGTGACGCCGAGAGGCCGCAGGCAGGGTCCGTGGCTGGTCCATAGAACGGCTGCGGCCACGTGACCCAAGACACGGAACTGGAGTCGCCAGAAAGCGCGGAGCCATCCCGGCCAACGCTGTTGGCCGGCGACGACGCGATCGAGATGAAAGGCGATGTGTCCGGCTTCGTCGCGGATGATAAGCGAGCACATTTCCTGGAGCGGCCGGTCGGGGACCTGGGCCCGAAGGACGCGGTAGTACGCATCGCTCACGATCTCGGTCAGGAGGAGAGCCTGAACCTCAAAACGCACCCCGAGCCAGCGGCGGCAAAGATAGAAAGCGCTGAAACTCCAATGGCCGGCGATGTGACGGCCGCCGAAACGGTCCACGGCGCAGCCCAGCAGGCGAGCGTGTTCCCGTTCCTCGTTGAACCAGAGATCGACGACCTGGCGAGTAGTTTCCGTTTTGCTGCGGAATCGTTCGGCGTTGAAGGCGATGAGGCAAGCCGGGCCGCCGCCGTCGCCGAGTTCGAATTGTTCGAGAGAAGGAAGAAGACTCTGGATCTGAACAGAGCTGAGTCCGGTGGGGGCCTCCCAATCGGGCTCGGGCCGGTGAAGACGGTTGGCGTGAAAATGAGCGATCCACTTACCGAAGATGTGTTTGGTGGAGTCGTGAGAAGTCGAGGAAAGGCGGGATCTCGCGCGGGAATCCGGATCGGGATGGATCTCGGGATGCGGGGGACCTGGGGGAGCGGGCGAAGGGTGAGGGATAGACAGCGGGGGCGACAGGACAGTGGTAGAAGAAGGCGGACGTTCCATACTTTGTGATACAAAGTATCTGACCGCGTTCCTTGAGTTTTGTTCAGCAGACCGCCGGATTGCTGCTGGGTCAGGGGCGGTTGAGTGCTCCGGGCGGGTCTTGGCCGCGCAGGACGCTGAGAATGTTTTCGGCAGCGAGGATTCGGGAATCACGCCGCGCCTCTTCGGCGGCGCCCCCGATGTGCGGCGTCAGAACGACTTGTTCAAGGGCGAGCAGGCCGGGGTGAACCAGGGGTTCGCGTTCGAAAACGTCGAGGGCGGCTCCGCCGAGGTGTCCAGAGCGAAGGGCTTCGACGAGGGCATCTTCATCGACGACGGGACCGCGGGCGAGGTTGAGGAGGAGTGCGCCGGGTTTCATGCGCTCAAGGGCTGCGCGATTGATCAGGCCGCGGCTTTCTTCGGTCAGCGGAGTGTGGAGGGAGACAACATCCGAGACAGCGAGCAGTTTTTCCAGGGTCAAGCAGGGCGAGCCGGAGCCCGGCCGGGATCGGCAATAGACGATGCTCATGCCGAAAGCCCGGGCCCGGGCGGCGACGGCGCGGCCGATGCGGCCGAAGCCGACGATACCGAGGGTGCGACCGTGCAGAAGCATACCTTCCCAGCGGCCGGAGCGTTGCCCTTCATGGACCCATGCGCCGGTGCGGACGAAGCGGTCCCCTTCCGTGATCCGGCGACAGAGGGCGAGGAGTAGCCCGAGGGTAAGGTCGGCTGTGGCGGCGGTGAAGGAATCGGGGGTATTGGTCGCCCAGACGCCGCGTGCGGTCATGGAGGGCAGGTCGAAATTGTCGAAGCCGGCGGCGGCGTTGGCGGCAATCCGCAGGGCCGGGGCAGAGGCGAGGAGTTCAGGATCGATGCGTGCTTCACCCATGCTGAGGATGGCGACGGTGCGCGGGGCGTGCCGGAGCAATTCCTCGCGGGGCATGAGCACCTCCGGATCGTGAGGAAACACGATTTCGGCATGACCGTTGAGTGGACCGAGGTGACTGGACGGAACAGACTGCGTGACGAGAACGATGGGGGGTGCGACGGACATGGCGGGCACGGCGAGCAGGGATCGAACGTTTCTCACCCCAGATGGGCGGAAATGCACGCTGTTATGTGTGTTGTAACCTCTTTTTAATAAAGTGTCGGACACATAGCATTGCTCGAACAACCCGCGGCCTGATTGTGACAACTTCTCTCAATGTGTCTGACACTTTAGATTTTGAGTCGCAACCGGGCCTGCGGTCTGGGGGGATGACCGCTTTACAGAGCGGGCCAGGTGCTGCTAGATTGGCGATTCGAAGAATCCTCAACCCATTGACCCACCATGTGGCGAGTAGCTGGCGACCTTGGAAAAGATTTGTGCGATCCGCATCTTCAACCGACCCGGCGCGACCTTCTCCGTGTGGGCGGCGCGGGCATGCTCGGTTTGACCCTCGGGTCCATGTTGGAAATGCGGGCGCTCGCCGCGGAGGGAGGCAAAGGAGGCGGGCCAGGCTGGGGCAAGGCTAAGAGCATCATTCTGCTCTATCTGCAGGGCGGCCCGAGCCACCTCGATCTCTGGGACCCGAAAGAGAACGTGCCGGATAATGTCCGGAGCATGTTCCAGCCGATCCCCACGAAGATCCCTGGGATCCATTTCACGGAACTCCTGCCGAGGCTGGCCCAAGTGAACGACCGTTTCACGATGATCCGATCGATGAGTTACACGCCGAACGGGTTGTTCAACCACACGGCAGCGATCTATCAAATGATGACGGGCTACACCACGGACAAGGTCAGTCCGTCCGGGCAGTTGGAGCCCCCAAGTCCCAAGGATTTCCCCAATTTCGGCTCGCATTTGGTCCGGCTCAAGCCGGTCGAAGAACCGATGCTGCCCTTTGTGATGTTGCCGCGTCCGTTGCAGGAGAGCAACGTGGTGGGGAAGGGCGGACCGGCCGGGTTCCTCGGAAAGGCTTACGATCCCTATTATCTCTATCCTGACGGCGACGACATGGACATGGAAAAGATGGACCGGATCCGTGTCGACGATTTGCAATTGCGACCCGAGGTGTTTTCGGTGCGCTTGCAGCGGCGGGCGCGGCTTCGGGACGCGGTGACGGAGCGCATGCCGGCGATCGAAGAAGCGGTTAAGGATTATGATCTGAACACGTATTATGAGCAGGCGCTGGAATTGGTGATTTCCGGCCGGGCCCGAGATGCGTTCGAGTTGGCGCGAGAACCGGACGCCTTGCGCGACCGCTATGGCCGCAACACCTTTGGACAGAGCTGTCTTTTGGCGCGGCGCCTTGTGGAGGCTGGCACGCGAGTGGTGGAAGTGATCTGGCCGAAGGTGGCTAATTCCGACAATCATTCCTGGGACGTGCACGTCGATCTGAGCAAGCGGATGAAGAATCAGTCGGCGCCGATGCTGGACGCGGGACTTGCCACGTTGATCGAGGACTTGGATGAGCGCGGCATGTTGGAAGAGACGCTGGTGGTGGCGGTGGGCGAGTTTGGCCGCAGTCCGCAGCGGGGCGTGAGCACATCGGGCAACAGCAACAGCGACGATGGTCGCGACCACTGGCCTTATTGTTATACCGCTTGTGTGGCGGGCGCGGGCGTCAAGCGGGGCTATGTGCACGGGAAGTCGGACAAGACGGGCTCAGGCCCCCTCGAAGATCCGGTGCATCCGAGCGAGCTGTTGGCCACGATCTATCACGCTTTCGGAATCGATCCGGAGACGATCGTTCTCAATCATTTGAAACAGCCGCGTGAACTCGTGAAGGCGCAGCCGGTGACCCGGTTTTTCGCTTAGGGCGCGAGCGGAGTTTCATTCTAGGGAGGCGGACTTTCGTTTTGAAGGCTGGACCTGCGGGGTGGGAGCCGTGATCTGGGATGGAGCGGATTTGCGGCGATCGTGCGGTGATAGGGGAAGGCGGGGCTTGCGGAGGATTCGCGACGCCGGAGTGGGGGTTGGATGTGGCGCAGAGAGTGACCACGGTAGGTCAGTTAGTCGACTGGCAGGCGGGCAACCGAGCGGGCACGGTGTTCCTGGTCGATCCGGAGACAGGCGTCTCGATCCGGTTCGGAGAGTTCGGACGGGGGGTCCGAGCTTTGGCGATGCAGCTTCGGGCAATGGGCCTGGCCCGGGGACAGTGCGTGCCCTTCGCTCTCGACAACGGCATCTTCACGGTGCAGCTCCTCTACGGAGTGATTTATGGCGGATTTATCGCCGTTCCCCTGAACGTCCACGCCGGTCCGGAAGCGCTCGGTTCCATTCTGCGGCATTGCGATTGCCGAGTGGTTTTCGTATCGCGCGCCTACCGTCCTTTGCTGGAGAAAGCCGCTGCGCACTCGGGCCGGCCGATCGCTTTCGAGGCGGCCGAGAGTGGCGATAGCGTCGTTGGGGACGGCTCCGGATCGCCTTCGTGGCCGGCGCTGGATCCGGAGGATCCCGCGCTTTTGATTTACACTTCGGGCAGCGTCGACCGGCCCAAGGGGGTAGTCCATTGTCATCGGGGGATCCTGGCGGCTGCAACCAATTCCGTCCGGGGACACCGGCTCGAAGCGCAAGATCGGGCCTTGGTCGTGCTTCCGTTGCATCATCGAAATGCGGAAACGGTGACCTTGACGCCGACGCTGCTGAGCGGGGGTTCGCTAGTGGTTCCGGCGGGGTTCAATCCCCGGCGCTTCTGGGACATTTTACACGCGGAGCGCTGCACTTGGGCGGCCTTAGGGCCGACGCAAGTGTTGCAACTGACGGAAGGAGATCTCCCTGAATCCTCGATGCTAGCGGAGATCCGGTCCCGACTGCGGTTCTTGCGCTCTTCTTCGGGGGCATTGAGTCCGGCTGTGCAACGCCGCTTTCTCGGCCGCTTTCAATTGCCTTTGCTGCAGGCCCTGGGATCCACGGAAGCCGGCAACATTTTCACCAATCCGCTCCCGCCGGCGGCGAATAAGGTAGGTTCCGTTGGACTTCCCCATGGTTTGGAAGTGCGAATCGCGGGCCGGGCGGGCCGCGAAGTTCCTCAAGGAGTTCCGGGCGAGGTCTTGGTTAGGGGTGCGCCCTTGATGTTGGGGTATCATCGGGATGCAGAAGCGACGGCGGCAGCGGTGGACGACAAGGAGGGGTGGTGGCGCAGCGGTGATTTGGCCCGGCAAGACGAGGACGGGTATTACTTTATTGTGGGGCGCTCGAAGGAGCTGATCATCAAGGGTGGAGTCAACATTGCGCCGCTGGAGATCGACGCAGTACTGGATGCCCATCCGGCGGTATTGGAGGCGGCCGCATTGGCGGTTCCCGACGCTGTGATGGGGGAAGACGTCTGGGCATTTGTGGTGCTTCGATCCGGAGCGATCAGCAGCGAGCGCGAATTGATCGCCTACTGCGAGAGCCGCCTTGGATTGTTCAAATCTCCCACCCACATATGCTTTGTGGACAGCTTGCCGAAGGGTCCGTCAGGGAAGCTGCAGCGCATCCGTCTCAGCAAGGAGTCGCCTTGGAAAGAGAGAATCCCTTCGGTCTGGGAGGAGGACGGCTCCGCCGGCGTCATTGCGGAGGCGGAGGGTCCGCCCGCCGGGACGAGGATCGCGGGGGACATCGCTTGTCTCTGGTCGGCTCTAACGGGTGTGCCGCGAGGGGAATACGACCGGGATTTCTTCGAGATGGGCGGAGACTCTCTCCTGGCCATGCAGTGCGTTTCCCGGCTTCGCCGGCGCTACTCCGTCGCGCTCTCGCTTTCGGATTTTTTTCTGTACCCCACCGCCGCCCGGCTCGCAGAGGTTATGCGGAACAGGCTTTCTTTAGAAGGCGGACGAGGATGCGAGCCAGTTCCGGCAATCATGAGTTCGCCGGGATCGCGCCGCTACGTGCTGACCCGGGCGCAGCAAGGACTTTGGGTTATGCACCAACTGGCTCCCGAAGAGCCCGCCTACAACGAATGTGAGGCCGTGGTGCTGCGCGGGGAGCTGGAGGGATGCTTTCTGGAAGCGGCTCTTCAGGGAGTGATGGAACGGCACGAGGTTTTGCGCAGCACGATCGAGCTGGGGTTGGAAGGAGCGGTGGCCACGGTCCAGCCAGAGATGGCCGTGGAAGTTCGCAGGCTGGATTTCTTGCGCGATTCCGGATTGGACCCGCAAGGTGAGGAGCTGCCTGACATGCTTCGGGAGGAAGCGCGGCGCCCTTTTGACTTGGAGATGGACCCGGGCTTTCGCGCAACCCTGGTCCAAACGGCGACACGGGAGCATGTCTTGATGCTGATGATGCACCATATTGTATCGGATCGATTTTCGTTCGGGATCGCTTGGAGGGAGATGGCGGCCGGTTATGCGGCGAGACGGCGCGGAGAAACGGCGAGATTTTCTCCGATGCCTATTCAGTTCGGAGATTACGCCCTCTGGAAACACGCGTTGGCGGGCGGCGTCGAGAAGCGGAATGCACTGAGGTATTGGCGCCAGGCCTTGGCGGGCGCTCCGGAGGGGATCCGATGGCCCGGCTCCGCGGTCGAAGGCATAGGCGGACCGCGGCGTGGGGCGAAGAAACGTTTCCGGCTCGAGGCGGAGTTGGCGGACCGGCTTCGCTGTGCGAGCCGGAGGCGATCATCGACGCTGTACTGCTTCTTCGCGGCTGCGTTCAGCACGCTGCTGCAGCGGGTGTCCGGAGATGACGAGGTCGTGCTGGGAGTGCCCGTGGCGGACCGGGAATCCGCGGAGTTGTTGCCATTGATTGGGTATCTGGTGGACACACATGCGTTGCGAATCGATCACCGCGGACAACCCCCGTTCTGGGAAGTCGTGCGGCGAGTGCGCGCGGGTATCGCGGAGTTGGCGAAGCATCGCCAGGTGTCGTTTGCTGAGGTATTCCAATCTTTGGGCCTGCAGCGCCTGCCGCTGCGCCCTCCTCTCTTCCAAGCGGTGTTGAATTGGCGGGACCGGGACGCTCAGCTCGAGTTCATCGGTTTGGAAGGTCTGACCGTAGAACCGCTGTTGGTCGACACAGGAACCGCAAAGTTTGAGTTAAGCTTGGTTCTTACCGATACCGGGCCGGGCGGAGAGCTTCGGATGGAGTTTGAGTACAGGACGGACCTATTCCATGAGGGAAGCATCGAAGCGCTGGCGGGGGAACTGCGTGAGATCTTGGAGACGGCTGCTGGACCGGCTTGACTGAGGCCTTAAGAGTCTCCTTTGCCGCCGGGTTGTGGAAAGGAAACGGGGCCGTGGGCGGTCGAGATGTAGGGAAGCGCGGCTATCGTAACGAATTCCCTCCGGCCTCGTCCTCCTGGGCGAGGGCTGATCTCGTGACGATCCGTGGCGAAGCCGAGCCGTCGCAGGCGGCGTTCGCGAGCGGGTTCGGGTGTTTCGGACCAAAAGACGATCCGGCCGCCGTTTCTCAGACCTTGTTGAACGATATGCCAGGAGGAGTCGGAGCGGCGAAGGCAATGCGAGGACGAGTTGGGGCCGGCAGAGCAAGACCGGTCGAGGTTGATCAAGACAGCGTCGTAGTAGGCAGGCGCCCGGAGAAGATGATCCAGGAGGCTTTTGGAAATGACGCGAATGCGAGGATCGTCGATCAGTTCGCCGTGCACGTCACGAAGATGGGCGCGGTGCCATCGCAACAACACCTGTTCGGGTTCGCAGACGCTGATGCGAGCTTTGGGGGGGAGACCGGAGGCGAGGTGTTTGAGGGCGTAGCCGAGGAGCAATCCGTCGAGCAGCACGCGGGGCTGCTTTTTCTGTAAGATGATCTGGATTCCGAGTGCGGCCCACGCTTCTTCCAGGGCGGAAGTCTCCGTGGAGAGGATCGCGGTGCGATCGAGATGCAGAGCGAAGCGGTTCTCCCGGCGGTGGAGGGTCAAGGTCTGACCAGCCGCCAGGCGGGCCTCCGCCAGCAGTTCCAGGGGGATCACGGCACAGGTTTCGTGTGACCGGCGGCGAGACCAGCCAGGTGTTCCGATGGGGAGGCGGGCGAAGAGGAGAGGAGGTCTGGATGGTCGCGGCGCCAGGCGACCGTGCGGCGCATCCCTTCTTCGAGAGTGGTTAGGGGAGTCCAGTCGAGGAGTGTTTGAGCGCGGGCGATATCGGCCCAGGTATCGCGCATTTCAGCGGCATTGAAGGGTTTTCGGTGGAGCAGGGCACGACGGCTGGTGAGCGACTCGATCAGCGAGATCAGATCCTGGAGGGCCACAGGCTGATTGCCCCCCAAGTTGATAATGTGAAAACCGGAAAGTTTGGAGGCGGCCACGGTGCCGCGGGCGATATCGCCGACGGAGGTGAAATCGCGGCGCTGCGAGCCGTCCCCGTAGATTTCGATCGGCAGACCGCGGTAGATCAAATCGGTGAATTTGAGGGGGCTCATATCGGGGCGTCCCGCCGGACCGTAGACGGTGAAGTAGCGGAGCACGGCGATGTCGAAGCCATGAAGGTGATGATAGGTGGCGGCGAGAATCTCTGCGCAGCGTTTGCTGGCGGCGTAGGGAGACAGAGTTTCGTTGACGGGAAGGTCTTCGTGAAACGGAAGGGGTTGACCGGCGTAGACGGAGGAAGTGGAGGCGAGCACGAGTCGCCGTGGTCCGTGGCGGCGCATGGCCTCGAGAAGGTGGACGGCGCCGAGGACGTTGGTTTGGAAGTAGCGGGCCGGCTCGGCGATGCTGAGCCGGACGCCGGCGCGGGCGGCGAGGTGAAACACCGCGTCAAAGGGCTTGGATTTGAGTAAGGACTCGAGGGCGAGCGGGTCCTCGACATTGCCAAGGTGGAAGGTGAAACGTCCACTCTGGCTGGAAGACTGAGGCGGCAAGGGATCCGGCCAGGGCGGCAGCGCACCGGGATCCCCGGCCGCTTCCACGAGGCGGTCGAGGCGCCAGCGTTTCAGGCGCGGGCTATAGTAAGGGTCGAGATTGTCCAACCCGTCCACCGAGTGTCCAGCGGCGAGGAGTTCCCGCACGACCTCGCTTCCGATGAAGCCGGCGGCGCCGGTGACGAGGAAGTTGCTCATGCGCGCAGCGGACGAGGAGAGAACGCGCGGGCGGGAATCAGGGGTTGGCCTGTTTCTCCAAGGCGCGAAGGCGTTTCCACAGTTCGGGCAACTTATCGACAAGGCTCATGGAGCGCATCGTTTGGATTTGGGGCCTGGCGGGGAAACCCAAGTACTGGCCGGGTTTGTCGATGTCGTTGATCGCGGCAGCGCGCGCGGCAAGGGTGGTGCCCGCGGCGATGCGGAGGTGACCGGCGATGCCCGTTTGGGCGGCGGTTACACAATAGCTTCCGAGCCGGGAACTTCCCGCGATGCCCGTTTGAGCCACGATGACGCAGTGTTCACCCAGGACGACGTTGTGGGCGATCATGACGAGGTTGTCGATTTTGACGCCGGTTTGAATCCATGTGCGTCCGAAACGGGCCCTATCGATGGTGGAATTGGCTCCGACTTCGACGTCATCATCGATCTGAACGATTCCCACCTGCTCGATTTTGTGGTGTTTTCCGTCGGCGAATTCGTAGCCAAACCCGTCGGCTCCAATGACGCAACCGCTTTGGAGGATGACGCGGTTTCCGAGGATACAGCGTTCACCGACGGTGACGTGATGGTGAAGCAGGCAGTTTTCACCGATTCGCGCGTCGGCTCCGACGACAACCGACGATCGAATGACGGTTCCGGCTCCGATCTTGGTCCGGGGACCGACAACGGAGAGAGGGCCGATGCTGACTTGGCCGGGGTCGAACTCGACCGTGGCATCCACAACAGCGGAGGGATGGACGCCTTTGGGATAAGGTTCCGTGGCGGGGCGAAGGTGTTGCAGGGCGAGAGAGAACGCCGCTGAAGGATTGGAAACAGGAAGGAGGACCGTATGCGGCGCATCCGCGCTGCCTTGGTGATCCACAGGGATGAGGACGGCTCCGGCTTGGGTCGAGCGGAGGGCGGCGGCGTAACGGGGATGCGCGAAGAAGCTCAGGTCCGAGGGACCAGCATCTTCGAGCGAAGCGCAGCCGGTCAGGGTGACTTGAGGGCTTCCGGAGGCAGCGGCTGGCGGGAGTTCGACCCCCACGAGGCGCGCCAATTGTTCGAGTGACAGGGAAGGGTTTGCCGGCATATGGGTCGGGGAGGCGCCGGATCCCAAAGCCCCGGCCCGTTTGGCGGCGGGAGGGGCGGACTTACGGACGGCCGAAGGGGAGGCCTCCGTCAATTGGAACTCGTTTCGGGAGGCGCGGCGTTGCCGGCTGGAGCATCCTTGTTCAGAAGTCCGATGATGTCGTCGCTGAAATCCACCGCGTCACGCGAGTGCAAAAGGATGGGAACGCCGTTCACGCTGAGCCCGGAGCGGTCGAAGACGAGGTCGTAGTTGTCTCTTTTGGCGCGTTCCTCGACCACGATGCGGATTTCTTCGAGGATGGTCCGGCGCATCCGGACGACGGATTCCTGGAGCTGCCGCTCCCTGCGCTGCCGGAAGTCGGCGATTTCGCGTTCGAGATGGCGGGCTTCAGCTCCGACTCCGTCGGCTTCTTTTTTCTTTTGCTCGCGGAGATCGGGATTGAGGGCGTCGTCCTGGACCTGGCTAGCCAGTTCCTGGAACTTTTCGATGAGCTGCTTGTATTTGGCGGTGCGTTCGTCGAGCTGGGATTTGGCCTTGGCTTTGCCTTCGTTGATGTCTTTCTCCGCTTCCTTCGTTTTGTAATAGTCCTGAAAGATGCGTTTCATGTCGACGATGCCGACCTTCATTTCCTGAGCGGAGAGGCCGGGGAGGAGGGATCCGCAAAGCGCGAGAACAGCGAAGGGGATCCGGAGACGATGCATTTTCATGATGTGACGGGCGACAGGCCTGGCTTTCCTTATTTGAGATTGAGACAAGAGATGTTGGGCGCGCGTTCGGTCTTTTGCAAGCGAAACGCCATGGGGCGGCGGAGGCGGTAGTTGGTGTGAGCGGGGTCCCCGGCTAGAATTGGTAGCCGAGATTGAAGTTGAATTTGCCGCTGGAGTCATTCTCGTCGTCGGATTCCAGGGGAATTCCGTAGTCAAGCCGGATGGGACCGATGGGCAAGTAGAGCCTGACGCCGATGCCGACGTCGCTGTTGTAGTCGCTGCTGCTGAAGTCAAAGGAGTCTGGATTGACGAATCCGACGTCATAAAAGACGGCGCCGCGGACGCGTTCAACGATGGGGAAGGTGAATTCGAGGGTGGCGCTGGCGAGAGTCTGGCCGCCGATGGGTTCTCCGAACTGGTCTTTGGGGCCGACATCGCGGTAATTGAAGCCTCGGAGGTCGTAAGCGCCGCCCAGGAAGAGGCGGTTGAAAATGGGGACATCGTCGCCGCTGGACAGGCCATCGACGACGGCGACGTTGGTTTCGAGGGTGAAAATGGTGTCCCAAGGAAGGGAGACGTGCTGGGTAAATCCGAGGTTGACATTGTAGTTGTCGACCTCGGCGCCCAGGGGACCTCCGGAGACCGAGACGCCGGCCGTGAAACGGTGTCCAGTCCGGGGCAGAAAGAAGCTGTCCCGGGTGTCGTGGGTGAACTCGAGGGACAACTTGCTTTCCAGAAACTCGCCCTCTTCGGCGGCGATGATGTCGGAGGCTTTGCGGTCGATGTCGTAGATTTCGACGTTTTGGATGCGGTATTCGAGAGTGACGAAGGAGGCTTCGGTCACCGGTTTGCGCAGAGAGACGGCGTAGCCGTATCTCCTTTCGGTGTAATCGTCGCTGAGGAAGTCGGCGTCCCGGAAATAGATTTCATTGGTGAGCGCAAGACGACGTTCCAAGAACCAAGGTTCGGTATGACTGAAGATGAAATCGCTGCGTTGGGTCCCGAAGCGGATGCCGAGGCGCATCTTCTGGCCGTCTCCGGTGAACCAGGGCCAGCCGGAACGCCAGGGGAAGTCGGTGATGTCGGCGTTGCTTTGGGTGATGTCGATGAAGCCGACGACATTGTCGATGGAACTGAAACCGGCCCCGACGCTGATGTTGCCGGTTTGCTGCTCTGTCAGGTTAATGTTGACATCCTTGTAGCCGGCTTGCTCTGTGTCGCTGGGGAGGATTTCCACGGCGGAGAAAAACCCGGTGTTCTCGAGCCGGCGGCGGCTGGTGCGCAGCTTGACGGAGTTGTAGAGTTCTCCGGGTTGGATTGCCAATTCGCGGCGGGCGACCTCGTCTTTGGTTTCTTCGTTGCCGGAAATGTTGATGAGACGGATGTAGGAGATTTCGCCTTCCCGGAGCACGTAGGTGAGGTTGACGACATTGGGTCCCGCGTTCTCGATGCGCGGTTGGACCCGGAAATCGGCATAACCCCGCGAGCCGTAGTAGTCTTCGAGCCGCTCGATATCTTCCCGCATGGTCTTGGCCGAATAGGTCATTCCGCCGTTGAGCTTGAGGAGGGGAACCAGCTCTGCGTCGCCGAAGGCGGAGGCGCCTTCGATGCGGACGTTTCCCACGGAGAACTGGGGGCCCTCCTCGATGATGATGAGCAGGTCCACCCGGTCGGGATCCTTCTCGATCCGGAGGCGCTGCAAGTCGGTTACCCGGGCGTTGAGGAAGCCGTGATTCCGGTATTCCTCCTCGATGCGCAACAGATCTTCCTCCAGGACATTGTTGTCGATCTTCCCGCGCCGGGTGAAGGGAAGGATGGTTCCGATGAGGCCCTTTTCTTTGATTTCCATCACGCCGCGCAATTCTGCAGCGCTGATGGAGGCGTTCCCTTGGAAGAGGATGGAGCGGAGCCGGTTGCGCTGTCCCTCCTCGATAAAGAAGATCACGCGGGAAAAACCGGGGCGCGGATCCTGCTCGATCCGGTAACTGACGCTGATGTCGCTGTATCCCCTTTTCCGGTAAATTTCCTCGATGTTGAACACGGCTTCCTGGAGTTTGACCTCATCGACGCTCGCGCCGGCATCGATTTCGACCTCTTGGCGGAGGCGGGAGTCGGGAAGCGCGCTGTTTCCCTGGAAGACGACATCGCTGAGGGCCGCGCGCGTTTGGATGAGAACGATGACGCGAACGCCGCCCGCGTAGGATTCCGTAAGGATGTCGGCGATGCCGAACTCGAAGAGCCGTTTGACGTCGTCGCTGGCGGTCTCGCGCGAATAGGCGGACCCGACCCGCGTGTTCATGTTGGCCAAGATCCGGGCTTCGTCGACGGTGCGTTCTCCGACGTAGCGCACTTCGATGTCCGTGACCCGTTGTCCCTCGGGGGAATCCACGTCCTCGAATTGGGCGGAAAGCGGACAGACGAGCAGCGAGGCCGCGAGGAGGCGCAGGAGCAGATTTCCCGTCGAGGCGAACAGGTATTTCATTCTTTCTGAAAGTTCGGATGCCGGAGATTTCCCGCGGTTCCCCGTCGTTTACCGCGTCTGCCGGGAAAGCTCAAGGCTCAATCCGGGAATTTCTCTGGTAAGAGCGTTCTCCAGCAATCCGGCTATGAGCCGGCGCCTTCCATCGCCAGGTGGCCGAGCGGCGGTCCTTGCCAGTGTAAGGGCCCGACCATCGGCTTTCCGCTGGAAGCGGGCGGCGGCGGGCTGATCCGTTTTGAGCGGTAGCCCGGCGCCCCGCGACCTACTCCGCAGGTTTCACTTTCGGGGCCGGGGTTGACAGGAGCCGCAGGGACCCTCTTCAAGCCCTTCTCCAATAGAATCGCTGACTAGCAGGGGCCGCCCGAATCCGCACGCACTCTTGCGGGGGCAACAGGAAATGCGGGTTAAGCACCGGCTGCGGGCGCGCTCGTGTAGCCGAGGGAGGCGAGTTGGGAGTCGACTTGGCCGGCGCCCTCGAGCAACTCCGCGATGGGATCCCACTGGCCTTGGACGAGGGCGTCACGCGCGGAATCGGGGATATGGACAGGGAAAGACGTCCCGTTGAACAAGACGCGGCATTGAATCAGGTCGACGGTGACAAGCGTGGAGGGCTCGAGCGCCACGAGGTCGCGGAGGGCGGCGAGGTCGTCGCTCGCGGCGGCGACGCAAGGGATGCCTAGTGTGGTGCAATTGCCAAAGAAGATCTCGGCAAAGCTCTCCGCGATGATGGCGCGGATTCCGTAGCGATAGAGGGCTTGCGGCGCGTGTTCGCGGGAGCTTCCGCATCCGAAATTGGCTCCGGTGAGCAAAATCGAGGCGCCGCGGTGTTTGGGGTCGTTGAGAGGGTGAGCCGTGCCGGCTCCGCCGGGGCCTTTCCGGACATCGTAAAAGAGAAACTCGCCGAGACCGTCGAACGTGACGCACTTCATGAACCGCGCCGGGATGATGCGATCGGTATCGATGTCGTTGCCGGGGACGGGGACGGCGGAGCCGCGGATTTGAGTGACGGGAGCGAGGGCCATGGATCTGGGGACTGGGGGACGCAGGCTAACGGGCGAGGGCGGCGTTTTCCACGTCGAAGACTTCCCGGGCGTCGCTGATCCGCCCTTCGACGGCGGCGGCGGCGACCATAACCGGGCTCATGAGGATGGTCCGTCCTGTGGGACTGCCCTGACGTCCCTTGAAATTCCGGTTGCTCGAGCTGGCGCAGAGTTGGTCGCCGATCAATTTATCGGGGTTCATGGCCAGGCACATCGAGCAACCGGCTCCGCGCCATTCGAACCCGGCGTCTTCGAAGACGCGGTCGAGCCCCTCTTTCCGGCAAAGGGCGGCGACGATTTGGGAACCGGGGACAGCGATGGCTTTGACTCCTGGGGCCACACGGCGACCGCGCAGGTAGCGGGCGACTTCCCGGAAGTCGGAGAGGCGGCCGTTGGTGCAGGAGCCGAGGAAAGCCACGTCGATGGGAGTGCCTCGAATGGGCGCGCCGGCTTCGAGTTTCATGTAGGCGAGCGCTTCCTCAATGGAGGCGCGGGCGGCGGGCGTTGCGGCGTCCTCGGGACGCGGGATGCGGCCGTTGATAGGCAGGCCTTGATCGGGGCTGATTCCCCAGGTGACGCTCGGCGGGATATCTTCACCGCGAAGTTCGACGAGGTCGTGGTAGGGCGCGCCGGGATCGGAGGCAAAGGAGAGCCAACGTTCGACGGCGGCGTTCCATTTGGAATCCGGCGGGGAATAGGTCCGGCCTTTGAGATAGCCAAAAGTGGTTGCGTCAGGGTTAACATAACCGCAGCGGGCGCCGCCTTCAATCGACATGTTGCAGACGGTCATCCGTTCCTCCATGGAGAAGCGATCGAAGACTTCGCCGCCGTATTCGTAGGCGTAGCCGATGCCGCCTTTGGCTCCGAGGCGGGCGATGATGTGGAGGATGACGTCTTTGGAGTAGACGCCGGGGCCGAGGAAGCCGTCGACGCGAATGCGCCGGACCCGGAGGCGGTCGAGGGCCATGGTTTGGGTGGCGAGCACGTCGCGCACTTGGGTGGTGCCGATGCCGAAGGCGATGGCTCCGAAGGCGCCATGGGTGGCGGTGTGGGAATCTCCGCAGGCGATGGTGGTTCCCGGTTGGGTGATGCCCTCTTCGGGTCCGACGACGTGGACGATGCCTTGCCGGCCGCTGCGGAGGTCGAAGTAGGTGATCCCGAACTCCTCGGTGTTGCGGCGGAGTTCTTTGATCATGGCTTCAGCGAGCGGATCAGAGAACGGTTCCTCGAACTGATCGGTGGGGACGATGTGGTCAACGGTGGCGAAAGTGCGCTCGGGGCAGCGGACGCGAAGCCCGAGATCGCGGAGCATTCCGAAGGCTTGAGGGCTGGTGACTTCGTGAATGAGATGCGTGCCGATGAGCAGTTGAGTCTGGCCATTGCTCAACTTGCGCAGGGCGTGTGCGTCCCAAACTTTGTCGAAGAGAGTTTGTCCCATGGCGTCGGGCTTGTTGCGAAGCAGCGGACCGGCTGTGGCGCGGGAGAAACCGATACGCTGGGAGCGGGCTGTTGGCCACAGATTTTCCCTCGACTTCGCGGGTTGGCGAAGGCGCATGGGCGACCGCGCCCGCGACATCGGGGATGCCGGCGGGATGGCGGGCGCCTGCGACGGAGCAAGCTTACGGGGCGTCCCACTTCACCGGGGTGCTGCGGACGCGGCGATTTCCATCGTAGAACTTCACTGCGGAATGGTGGACGCCGTATTCGTGGACCAGGCGTGTGACTTTGACGTCGTGACAGCAATAGCGGGCGAGGTCGATCAACCTGCCTTCTCTCCACCATTGGATGGCTTGCAATCCCTCGGCGGTTTTGCCGGTTTGGAGGGTGGCCATGGCGACGTCGTCGAGTTTGGGGCGATGACCTGCCGAGCGTTCGAGTTCGACGCAGAGATCGAGACTGGGGATTTGGGCGGGCAGATCGAGGATGGTGTAGCGCATGAGGACCTGGTAATCGAAGTTGATGTGGTTGTAGCCGATGACGAGATCGGCGGCCCGGAGCTGGTCAACGAGCCGATCCACGGTGTCCTCGGTGTAAATCTGGTATGTTCCGAGGCGGGTGCTGAAGGTCACGCCGATGGACATGCGCATTTCCGATTTGCGGTGCCAGCCGCCCACGTCGCCCGCGGAGCGTTGGGTTTCGAGGTCGAAATAGAGGAAGTCGCGGGGCATGGCGGGATCGTGTCTGCGATACACCGCACCCACCGGGTGCTCAAGCGCCGGGAGCGGTTGGTTGCGGGCGGGGACAGAAGGCGGGGTGAAGCGCCTCGCGACAAGAGGGTATGAGAAAAGCCAGTTGACGCCGCGGGCGCGGTGAAGTCGGTTAACCCACGTTTCGCATACCCTTTCTGCTGTGGCGCGCTGCACCCCATCCTGCCTGCGTTCCGCTTGCCCCGGGCTTGAACAGGGTGTACTCACCCAACTTTGCGCCCTTGGCTGCGCGTGCCTTAAGGGGTTCGCAGCCCCTCGCGACGAAACGTACGAGAAATGCGGGTTAACCCCGGCGCCGGCACGTTTCACTGCGGCCTGGGCCGGCTCCTTTGTTCGCGTATGATACCCCAGACGATTCAGCGATTCGTCCTCGGCCTGCTGGTGAGTCTCGCCTGTGCCGGATCCGGAGCATCTTCTGGGTCCTTGCCGCGAGACCCTGCTGTGGAATGGGTTCAGGCACGGCTGGGCAGCGATGCCGCAAATGGCGCGGCGGTGTTGGAACAAGCTTCACATGAGTTCGGCCTCCCGCAGCCGGACTTGTTGCTGCGGGTTGGGGAACAACGCGCCGCTGCCGGTGAAGAAGTCCGGCCGCTGGCGGAGTTGTTGGTCCGACTGCCGGTGGAGACTCTGGCTGAGCGCCGGAACGCGTTGCGGCGGGCCTTGCTTACCGGCCTGGATCCGGGGCTGGCGGCGGCGGTCCGGGTAGCGTTGTTGCGCGTGGCCGAAGATCCCGCGGAGCGGATGGCCGCCGAGTTGGAGGAAGAGGATTTGCTGGCTCTGTTGGAGGCCTTGATGTGGGTGCGCGATGCGGAGCTGTTCGCGCTGCTCTATTCGCGGCTCAAGTCCTTGGCCCCGGGCGGGCCGGCGTCGTTCCGCCACGGCCTGGATGTGCAGCGCGCCGCCTTGGTCTCGTTGGCCCGGAGTCCGCAACATCGCCAGGATGCCGTGGCCTTGCTGCGGCGAGTGGCCCGGCTGTCGGGCGATCCGGAAACCCGGGGCGCGGCGCGGCAGGCCCTCGAGGATTTGGGAGAGGGCGTGGCAGGCGCAGGAGAGGGATCCATCGCCGGCGCCCAGGATGGCTCCTGGCTAGACCCCGAGCTGATGGCCAGGGGCAAGGAGGTGTACATGCGGCCCGGCTTGTGCGCCACATGCCATCAGCCGAACGGAATGGGCATGCTCGGAGCGTTTCCACCGCTGGTGAACAGTCCCTGGATGGGAGGCGATCCCGACCGGATGATCAAGGCCGTGGCCGGGGGACTGATGGGAAACATCGAGATCGCGGGCCAGGAGTACAACAACGTGATGCCGCCCCAGGGGCTGCTGGTAAACGACGAAGATCTCGCCGCGGTCCTGACCTACGTGCGCAACAGTTGGGGCAATTCGGCGAGCGTCATCACGCCGGAGATGGTCAAACGGGTCAAAGAGGAGAACCGGGGTAAGGTAGGCATGTGGACGGTGGAGGAGTTGCTCAAAGCGCACCCCTTGGAAACTGAGGATGAGGCCGCGGTCCCCGTAACGCCGTGACTGGGCAACCGCCGCGCGGAATCTCGCTGTACGCAGCCGTCGCGGCGGCGTCCTTTGTGCTTGTGGGGACGGCGGCAACCGCTGAACCGGTCACTGTGCGAATCCGAATGTTGGAGGGACTGCGTTTCGATCCTCCCCGTTTCCGGGTCGATGCGGGACTCGAGTTGCGACTGGAACTGGTGAATGCGGATTCCACGGATCTCGCGCACAACCTCCTCGTTCTGGATAGTCGCGAGGCGCGGCAGGAGATTGTGGACGCCGCGCTTGCCCTGGGGCCGCAAGGACCGGATGCCGCCTATGTGCCGGAGTCGAATCACATCTTGGCCGCCTCGCGTCTGTTGCAAGCCGGCGACCGGCAGACGCTGGTGCTGCGGATGCCGCAGGAGACGGGCGTTTTGCCCTACGTCTGCACGTTTCCCGGACACGGTCAGATCATGTACGGGGCGATCCACGTGGGGAAAGATCTGCCGGAGTTGGCGGCGGACGCGGACCTTCCGGATTTATTGCGCCGTGAGGAAGGCGGGGTGATCTCGAGGCGGCCATGGGTGCAACGGATGTTCCTGCCCGATGCCGGGCCGGCGGCGGTGGCGGTGGCGCTCCGGGGGGTGGCGCTCAACGTCTGTTGGGACGCTGGAACTTGCTCTCTCCGCTATGTGTGGGAAGGCGCCTTTTTGGATTGTGGCAAACATTGGAATAGCAAGGGCCAACCCCGCGCGGAATTGCTGGGGGAGGTCATCTGGAAAACGGCGGACGGATCGCGGATCCGCGCCGGCAGCGGGCTCGATCCACCCGAGGTTCGTTTCCGCGGGTATGAATTGATCGCAGGGGAACCCCAGTTTCATTACGAGATCGACGGAGTGGCCATCCGCGAGACGCTGGCAGGCGATTTGGAGACGGGCGGACTGCGGCGGACCTTCTCGATCGAGAAACCCGGCGGTCCGATTTGGTTAGGATTGCCGGAAACGGCAGGGTTCCGGCGAGAGGCTTCGGCGGGACAATGGAACGAGAAGGGCTTGTCTGTGCCCGAGCAAAACGCGGAGACCTTCAGCGTGCTCCTCATTCCGGAACCCGGGACCTGACTATCCATGTTGCGCATAAGCGGGATTGATGCCGCCGTGTTTTTCGCGGTTCTGTTGGCGTCCCCCCGGCCCGGGGGGGCGACTGATCGGTCCGCGGCGTATGCGGTGGAGTCGATCCCGGGTCCACCGGGCGTGGATGCCCAGGTGGGCGGTCTGGATTTTCTCCCCGATGGGCGCGCGGCGGTGTGTTTTCACCGGGGAGAAGTGTATTGGCACGAGCCGGCGGCGGGATCGTGGACGCGGTTTGCCGAGGGTCTGCACGAGCCTCTCGGGCTCGTGGCGCGAAGCGAAAGCGAGGTCCTGGTCTTGCAACGGCCCGAACTGACCCGCTTGATCGATGGGGACGGCGACGGAGCCGCCGAGCGTTATGAGACTTTGTCAGACGGCTTCGGGATCACCGGCAACTATCACGAATTCAACTATGGACCGGTGCGGGACGGGAAGGGCGACCTGTGGATCTCCCTGAACACGGCCTCGAACGCGGAATCCATCTTCGAGGAGGTGCGCGGGGCGTTTCACCCGCTGGGGCTTCCCAGAGAAGCGTTTTATGAGGATTGGCCGCGGAACCGGGACGCCGCCGGGCGCATGTTTGCTCGTGTGCCCTACCGGGGCTGGGTCCTTCGAGTCGATCCGGCTACGGGCGCATTGACGCCCTGGGCCTGCGGGTTCCGGTCGCCGAACGGTCTCGGTTTCGACCTCGAAGGCAGGTTGTTTGTGACGGATAATCAGGGGGATTGGGTCGGCTCCAGCAAGCTCCACGCGGTGCGGAGGGACGGCTTTTATGGACACCCGGCCAGTTTGCTGTGGCGACCGGGCTGGGACCGGGATCCCGTGCAGATTCCCATCGAAGAGTTGGACGGCATGCGGGAGCGGGAGGCGGTGCTCTTTCCGCACGGGATCGCGGCGAGTTCGCCGACCCAGCCGTTGGTGGACGCCACCGGCGGAAAGTTCGGCCCGTTCGCCGGCCAGCTTTTTGTGGGGGAGATGAACCGGCCGCGGATCATGCGGGTGATGATCGAGGAAGTATCGGGGCGCTTGCAGGGCGCCTGCATTCCTTTTTTGGATGGGAACGGGTTGCGGCAGGGGATCAACCGGATGGCATTTGCTCCGGATGGGAGCTTGTGGATCGGCCAGAGTCACCTGGCGTGGGCGGGGGGAGAAGGGGTGCAACGCATCCGATGGACCGGGGAGATGCCCTTCGAGATCCTCGAAGCCAGGCTGACGAGGGACGGATTTCGCTTCCGCTTGACCAGGCCGGCGCGAGGGTTGGAAGCGGGTTGGAAGCCGGGGGTCCAACGCTATTACTACGCATACCATCCCGCTTATGGATCGCCGCAGCACGACCTTACCGGAGTCCTGGTCGAGAAGGTGGACCTTCTCGAGGACGGACGCGTGATCGAAGTCGGGCTCGAGGAGTTGCGCGCGGGCTATATTTACGAGATTCAGCTCGACGGTTTACTGTCTGACGCGGGCGCGTCACTGGGCCACTCTGTGTTTTGGTATACGGCGAACCGGCTCTTGGACGGGTCGCTTCCTCCGGCTCAGATCCCGGGTGTTTCCAGGCCTGAAGACCCGCGATCTGAGTGAGGGGATTCCCCCTTGTCACGTGAGAATCGGCTCTTATACTCCCGCGCATGGATCGAATCCGTATCGTCACGATCGTCGGCGCCGCCGCTGGACTTGCGACTGTTTCTGCTGCGTCCGCACAGGAAAAAGCGAGTTTCGAGAAGGTGGTGTTTCCCATCATTCAGGAGAAGTGCGTCGAGTGTCACCGGGCGCCCTACGAAAAGACCGGGCGCATCCGCAAGCCGAAGGCGGAACTGCGTTTTGACGCGGCCTGGGGCTTTGTGAAAGGGGGCGAAACCGGCGCGGTCGTGACGCCGGGCAAGCCCGAAGAAAGCCCGATGTTCCTGCGCGTCTCGCTGCCGGAAGATCACACCGACTACATGCCGCCGATGGGAGATGGTCTCACGGCGGAGGAGAAAGAGATCCTCAAGAAATGGATCGCCGACGGGGCGGATTTCGGGGGGTGGAAGGGCAGCGAGGAAGCGCGCCCTGCCGACGCGAAGGACGCCTTCGAGAAATGAGGTTTTGGCCTGAGGAGTCCGGCCCGGAAAGGGCGGCCGGAACCGGGGAGCGCCCGCTTCGGCGGGCGTTTTTTCGTTGTGGCCGGGTGCGGAATGGGGACCGACGGGCAGCGGGGAGGGTCGAGCCGGTTGGGACGAGACCATGACCGGCCGCGAATCCTATTTGGCGCTGAATCTCTTGCCGGGGATTGGTCCCGTGAGGGTTCGGCGGCTGCTCGAGGTCTTTGGGACCCCGGCAGCCATTCTATCGGGTTCGCGCGACCAGCTCCGCAGGGTGGACGGGATCGGAAACGAGTTGGCGGGGGTCATCTCGAGCTGGCGCGACACGCTGGACCTGGACGAGGAACTCGGGCTGATCCGGGACCGGGGAGTGGAGGTGCTCTCCATGGCCGACGAGGATTATCCAGAGCCGCTGCGTCAGATTTACGATCCGCCGTTGGTTCTCTACGTCTGGGGAAAGCTCGATCGAGCGGACCGCGTGGCGGTGGGAGTGGTCGGGTCGCGGAGGGCTACGCATTACGGCATCCAATGCGCGCGCCGCCTTTCCTTTCAACTGGCTTCGGCGGGGGTGACCGTGCTCAGCGGCCTGGCCCGGGGGATCGACACCGCGGCACACGAGGGGGCTTTGGCGGCGAAAGGACGCACGGTGGCCGTGCTGGGCTCAGGTTTGGCCAAGCTTTATCCGGCCGAGAACCAAGTCTTGGCCGAGCGCATTGCCGGACCGGGAAACGGAGCGGTGGTCTCGGAGTTTCCGATGCGCTATCCGCCAGACCGGCAGTCGTTTCCGATGCGGAACCGGATCGTGAGCGGCTGGTCCAGCGGACTTTTGGTGGTGGAAGCTCCCGCGCGAAGCGGCGCGTTGATTACGGCGGACATGGCCATGGAACAGGGGCGCAATGTCTACGCTGTGCCGGGTCAGATCGACCGGCCCGCTTCGGAGGGGACGAACCGGCTCATCCAACAGGGCGCCAAGCTCGTGCTCGGCGCAGAGGACATTCTGGACGAGATGGGGGTATTCGACTTTGTGCGGAAAATCGCGGAGCCGGGCGGCGCGATTCAGGAGGAAAGCGGCGATTCGGGCGGTGATGGGCCTTCGGTCGAGAGCCGGAAAGCGGGTGACACGGGAGGTGCGGGCTTGAGCGAGGACGAGCGGGCGTTGCTGTCAACCCTCGGGGATGAAGAATGGGGGATTGAGGAACTCATCGACCGAAGCGGGCTCGCGGCGTCGGCGGTCAGCGCCGCCCTGATGCGCCTGGAACTGCGCCGGCTCGTCCGGCAACTGCCGGGGAAGAAATTCCTCAAACGCGTTTGATGCTTTGGGATTCCCTCCTAGGAGTAAGGCCAATCGTCGCGGGCCAACCGCCGCGACCCTGAGCCGGATGCCCAAAGCACTTGTCATAGCAGAGAAACCGAGCGTCGCCGGCGACCTCGTGCGAGCCCTTTCCAAGCGGCCCGGGATGTCGAAGTTCGAGAACAAGAAGGAGTACTTCGAGAACGACGCCTACATCGTCTCGTCGGCCATCGGTCATCTCGTCGAATTGGGGATGCCCAAGGCCAAGTGGTCTTTCGAGAATCTTCCCATCGTTCCGCGGGAGTTCGAACTGCTCCCCATCGAGAAAACCGAGGGCCGGCTCAAGCTCCTGATCAAGCTCATGAAGCGCCGGGACGTGGAGACCATCATCAACGCCTGTGACGCCGGCCGCGAGGGTGAACTCATTTTCCACTACGTCCGCAAGATCTCCGGCGTCCAGAAACCGGTCCAGCGCTTGTGGATGCAGTCGATGACGGTGGAAGCCATTCAGGACGCATTCGAGCACCTGCGCGACGAGGAAGAGATGGCTCCGTTGGAAGACGCCGCCCTGTGCCGTTCCGAGAGCGATTGGCTCCTGGGCATCAATGGAACGAGGGCGCTCACTGCTTACCGGTCCCGGAACGGGGGGTTCGCCCGGACCCCGGTCGGGAGAGTCCAGACCCCGACGCTCGCCCTCATGGTGGAACGGGAAAAGCAGATCTTGGCCTTCGAGCCGCGCACCTACTTCGAGGTGTTCGGGGATTTCGGCGTCGAGGCGGGTCTTTACCGCGGCCGCTGGTTCGACGAGAGCTTCAACCGCGATGCAGAGGACCCGCATCTGCGGCCGGAACGTATTTGGGAAAAAGCGCGCGCATGGGAAATCGCGGAGCGTTGCCGCGGCCGCATCGGCCGGGTCGAGGAAAAGAAGAAACCGAGCCGTCAGGTTCCTCCGCTGCTTTACGATCTGACCTCATTGCAGCGGGAGGCCAGCAACCGCTTCGGATTCAGCGCGCGCCGGACCTTGCAGATCGCTCAGGCTCTCTACGAGCGCCACAAGGCCTGCACCTATCCGAGGACCGACTCGCGCTACTTGCCGGAGGACTATCTGGCGACGGCGCGCCGTGTGTTGACGGAGTTTCGCGGCAGCAAAGGGGGCGCCGCCGAGCGTCTGAGAGGGCACGCGGCGCGGGTCTTGCAAGAAGGGTGGGACAAGCCAAGCCGGCGCATTTTTGACAACAGCAAGGTATCCGATCACTTTGCCATCATTCCTACGGGACAAAATCCGCGGGGACTGGACGAGGCTCAAGCCAAGATCTACGACATGGTCGCCCGGCGCTTTGTGGCGGTGTTTTTTCCGGCCGCGGAGTTCGAGCTGACGCAGCGGATCACCCGGATCGGAGAGGACGCTTTCCGGACGGATGGGAAGGTCTTGGTCTCGGCGGGTTGGTTAGAGGTCTATGGCCGGACTGCCGCCGTCGCATCCGGCGCGTCCGAAGAAGAGACGGATTCCTTGGCGCCAGTCCGGGAAGGAGAACCGGCGGCTGTAGAAGAGATCGAGGTCAAGGAAAGCGAAACCAAGCCCCCGCCGCGCTACACGGAGGCAACCCTTTTGTCGGGCATGGAGACAGCCGGGAAACTCGTCGAGGACGAAGAACTCCGCAGCGCCATGAGCGAGAAAGGTCTCGGAACTCCGGCGACCCGGGCGGCGATCATCGAAGGGCTGATCTCGGACAAATACGTGAACCGGGAAAACCGGGAACTCATTCCTACCCAACAGGGGATTCGCCTGGTGGAAACTCTGGGAGATATGGGCGTTGATCTGTTGTGCTCACCCGAGATGACCGGGATGTGGGAGTACCGGCTCAAACAGATGGAACATCGTCAGTTCGACCGGGAGAGTTTCATGCGCGACGTGCGTGGGCTCGCCGGTGAGGTGGTGCGCAAGGCCCGCGAACATGCGCGCAATACGGGTGAGCGGAATTACGACGATCTGCAAGTGTCCTGCCCGTCCTGTGGCGTGTCGCCGTTGAAGCAAGACGACCGGACCTTTCGTTGCGTGCAGCCCGACTGCGGGTTCGTGCTGTGGAAGGTGATCGCGGGTCGCGAATTGCAGCCGCACGAGGCCAAAGAGCTGCTCTCCTCGAAATTGGTGGGTCCGTTAGACGGATTCCGGAGCCGCCGCGGCGCGGCCTTTTCTGCGGCACTGGAACTTCAGGACGACCTCAAGGTCGCTTTCGTCACCAAGGGAGCGGAGGAACGTGAGGATGAGGAAGAGGCTCTGGTCGCCGAGAACTACGTCTGCGACTATGCGCCGGGAGGTGAAACAGCGGGAAAAGTCTACGAGGCCCAGAACGCTTACGTTTTGGATGTCGCTCTGCGCGGGAACGAAAAGTACCGGAAGGTGCGCTTGCCGAAGACGCTGTGCCGTTACCGGATCCCGCGCGAGCACGCGGCGAAATTCTTTACGGAAGGGCGCACCGGGCTCATCGAAGAGTTCATTTCGAAGAAGGGCCGGCCCTTCAAAGCTTATCTGGTGATGGATACTGAGGGCGCCCGCTTCGTGAACTGGGAGTTTCCTCCGCGCGCGGCGGCAAAGGAGGGCGCTGGGAAGAAGGCGGCCTGGAAAAAGCGACCGGCCAAGAAAAAGCGGAGTGCCCCTTCCCGCGCGGCCGGCAAGACCGCGCCGAAGCGCCGGAAGAAGCAAGCCGAAGGAGGTTGACGGAGCGGCATTCTCGCGGGCTGGAGAGCCTCCCTGCCGGACTGCCGCCGTTCCTGCGGTTGTCCTGACATGCGCCTATTCTTCCGGCGGACCGATGATGGAGTCGATGAAACGATAGGATTCCTCGCGCACCTCGAGCGGGAAATCGTGCCCGGCTTCTGGATAACGCAGTTGGAAACGGTCGCGTGCCTTGTAGAGTTCGTAGACCTTCGCGATGACGGGTTCAGCTCTGCGGACGCCGTTGACTTCGAAGTTGTCGTCGGCGACGGGAGAGTTCGAGAAGAACCCGCGGGGAGCGATTGCGGCAATGCATCCGTAGAAGTCGAAGGGGATCTGATTGGGATCGAGTGCGAAGCGGTCGCGGATTCTCGGCATGTAACGGTTGCTGGTCCAGCCGGTGAGATTGCCGTTGTAGTAATAGTGAAAAGGCGTCCAGCCGCAGCTTGAGACGGCGACCTGGAGACGCTCGTCGAAGGCGGCGGCGAAGACGGCGTTGTGGCCGCCCAGGGAATGGCCGATAACACCGAGGCGCGCGGGGTCGACGTCGGGCCGCGTGACGAGGTAATCCACGCAGCGGATGTGATTGAAGATGCCTTTCATGGTTCCGGATGCGTAAGCGTCGCCTTCGAAGTCGTAGTTTTGTGAGTCTCCGAAGGAGGGATAATCGGGGGCCAGCACGATGTAGCCGCGCTCGGCGAGTTCGCGACCATAGGCGCGATTGGGCTCCTCGCTTTGGCCGTCGACGACGCCTTTCCCGAGGGGATGGGTGGGATGGAGGGCGAGAACTGCGGGCCGGCGGCGCGGAGGTGAATGTGTCTCGGGCGTCCGGGGGAGGTAAAGGTAAACGGTGATGGGGTCGTCGTTCTCGCAGTTGAGGCGTAACGTGAGGCGGCGATAGCGTTCGAGTTCGAGCGTTTCGACGATTTCGGGATCGAAAGGTGGAAGACCGTTGCGGGTGGGCAGAGGTCCCATGGCCTGTTCCATGCCGTGGAGAATGAGCCGGCGGCGCGATTCCCAAAGGATGGGATAGCGGATGGGGACGACGGTATCGGGGGAGAAGCGGAGGTTCAGGAGATCGGAGGGGTCCCCATAGAACTGGGCGGTGAGGCCGGGATCGCAGAGTTGGGAGAGAAGGCGTCGAAAGACCGGCGCGTGGCTCTCGAGCAATTCCGGTAGGCGAGGGATCTTGTCGCCCTGAGTGAAGATCGCGGCGAGAATCGCGGCCTCCTCGCCGGATAAGAGGTGGTGATTCAAACGTTGGATGGCGATGATTGCATGCTCGCGATAGACCTCGGCAATCCAGGTTGGAACAGTCTCGGGCAGGGCCTCGAGGATAGCGGGCAACTGATAGGGCCCTTCCCAACTATGGGGATCCGGGGGAAGCCTGAGCGGTCGGGGAAGTTCTTCGGGGGTAAGGGTTCGGAGGTAGGTGATCAGGCTTGCCCAATCTTGCTGATCCGCTAACTGTTGTGCTTGGCGGAGGCGCCCTTCGCGGATCTGAAAGGGGATGCTCAGAGCGATCCACAAACCGAGGGCCACTCCGGCAGAGATGGTTGGAGCGGACGCCGCCCGCCCCACAAACGCCTTGGGAAAAGGTTTGGGAACCCTCGACGCTCCTCTCCAGATATAAGGATAAGCAATGGCGAGGACAGCGAGGGCCAGGACCGGCCCGGCGAATGCGAGAAGGTGGGCCGTCTCGAGAAAACGGGCCGCCGGATCGATGTTCCGCAGACCTCCCATAACGGCCAGACCAGAGTTGATTCGAAAAGCGAATGCTAAGAACGAAAGCAGGGCGGTCTCGACGGCGGCGGGGATGAGGACAGAGACGAGACAGAGGGACCCCGCGATGCCCGTGACGGCGTGCACGGCGCGGCTGAGGATCGCGACACGCCAGGCGGCGACGAGTCCGAGCAGGGCGAGATTCGTTTTGGCTGCGGTGAGCGGGTCGAGAGAGGCTTCGAGCGGCAGGGCATAGAGCCAGGCGCAGGGGGCGGTCATCCAGAACAAGCCAAGGAACGAGACATATTGCGGCGCCCACGGTTTCGATCCGCGGAGACCCAAGAAGGTCCGGAGGCAAAAGAAGACGAAGAGAGAAGATGCCAGAGATACGAGAAGGGGTCCGGCCCACCAAGTCCAAGAGGCGGTAAGGTAGACGGAATCGTAGCGGCGGGCGATGGCCGCGGTGAGGACGAGGAGCAGGCCGGTTGGCAGGGCCGCCCGGGAAACGGCGATGCGCCGGGCGGCGGCGGCGTTTCCGGCGAGGTAAAGCAGGCAATCCCGGGCCCGCATCGGGCCGGTATCGTGGGAGGCCAGGCTCACATGAGTTTCTTTCCGAAGATGAATTCGGCGGCCTGAGCGACGTCTTTATCGCCGCGGCCCGAGCAGTTGACGATGATGATTTTGTCAGGACCGAGTTCTGGAGCCAGCTTTTTCACCTGAGCGGCGGCGTGGGCGGTTTCCAACGCGGGGATGATGCCCTCGATGCGGGAAAGGTCCTGGAAGGCTTCGAGGGCGTCCGCGTCGGTGGCGTAAGTGAATTCGATCCGGCCTTGGTCGCGGTAGAAGGCGTGTTCGGGCCCGACGGCGGCGTAGTCGAGACCGGCAGAGACGGAGTGGGTCAACTGGATCTGTCCGTCGTCGTCGGCCAGCAGGTAGGTTTTCGTTCCCTGCAAGACTCCGAGACGGCCGCCCTGAAAACGGGCGGCGTGTTTTCCGGTTTCGATGCGTTCGCCGCCGGCTTCGACGCCGATCATCCGGACCGGTTCGTCGGAGAGAAAGGGGTGGAAGAGACCAATGGCGTTGCTGCCGCCGCCGACGCAGGCCACCAGGGCATCGGGCAGGCGCCCTTCCTTTTCGAGGATTTGACGGCGGGCTTCCAGGCCGATGACGCGGTGGAAATCGCGGACCATCATGGGGTAGGGATGGGATCCGAGTGCGGAGCCGAGGATGTAATGGGTATTCCGGACGTTGGTAACCCAGTCGCGCATGGCTTCGTTGATGGCCTCCTTGAGGGTGGCCTGGCCGGCGGTGACGGGGCGCACTTCGGCCCCGAGGAAGCGCATGCGAGCGACATTGAGAGCCTGACGTTCCATGTCCACGGCCCCCATGTAGACCACGCAGTCGAAGCCGAAGCGGGCGGCCACGGTGGCGGTGGCCACGCCGTGCTGACCGGCGCCGGTTTCGGCGATGATCCTGTTCTTGCCCATGCGGCGGGCCAGGAGGATCTGGCCGAGGGCGTTGTTGATTTTATGGGCTCCGGTATGGAGCAGGTCCTCGCGTTTCAGGTAAACGCGGGCGCCGCCGAGAAGCCCGCTCCAGCGTTCCGCGAAATAAAGCGGCGTGGGCCGGCCGGCGTAATCGTGGAGCAGGAAATCGAGTTCTTCGCGGAACGCGGGGTCGTTGCGGGCCCTCTCGTATTCGGCGGCGAGATCCTGCAAGGCCGACATGAGGGTTTCGGGGACGAACATGCCTCCGTAGGGACCAAAATGGCCGGTACGGTCGGGCACGGCGGCGGGATCGACGCTGAGCATGGACCGATCTTGACACGGGGCCCGCCCTCTGGCAACGGCCGGAGTAGTGGTCAGTGGTCAGTGGAGATGGCGGACGACGTCTCGCTGGCTCTCGTGGAGGGACGGGCTCCTGGGCGTCCTGCCGGGGGGGGAGAAGTGGTTAGTGGCCAGTGGCCAGTAAAGAACGGGAGAGCCGCGAAGTGGAAGAAGAGTCCTTGGTCCCTGGTCGACTAAGGACGAAGGGTAATTGACTAGCGTGCTCGCCGGACGAATTGGGCCGGGCTTTCAGCCCTCATAAGGAACTTGTGACGAGAACCTGGGGCGTTGCCCCGGGCTGAAATAGCCCGCGCCTTCGGCGCTATGTGAGGAATTCGGCCGGGCTTTCAGCTTTCAAAATGCACGGATTACGAAAACCCGGGGCGTTGCCCCGGGTTCGTGCAAGTCGATGATTCTGAGCGCTGTAGGCGCGAAACAACGGAGCGACGGAAGAGCATCCGGCACGCCCATCAAAAACGCCGGCTCATCAATTACGTTAAAACAAAGGGCCGGGTCCGGGCCGCTGAAGGCGCATTGAGCCAGGGTATTGAACCACAGAGGACACAGATGGGAGAGGAAGGCGTGGTCAGTGGTCAGTGGAGACGCCGGGCCCAGGGCTGGGCGGACGAGGCTCTCCCCGGCTCTCGTGGAGGGACGGGCTCCTGCCCGTCCTGCCGGGGGGGCCTCTTCCCATGGTTAGGCGGTCGAGGACGCCCGCTCTCCAGGCCTGGTGAGCGGGGCTTTGTCAGGCTATCTGGAGGGATGGAACCCTGGATAAAGGCGCCTCGTGAGGACACGCCGGCCTACGATTCGAGAGCAGGCCGGGCTGTCCTCAAGCCGGCGCCCAGTTTGCGGAAGCCTGAGAGAAATGCGGTCTACCGGCGGTGGGGCGGCTCCCGCGGGGTTCGCCGGTCCCGGGTCGAGGATTGCCCGGCGCTCTGGGAGTCGCGGTCGCGGTAGAAAAGGACTCCGTGCTGCCTGAGATTGGAAAAGAAAGCGCTGGCGTCGTCGCGCATGGCTTCATCGTGAACGAGGCTCGAGAGCAGGCCGCGGCCGCCTTCGAGGCTATCGACGAAGGAACGGGTGGACTGCAAGGCGACGCGGAGTTCCGCGATGGCGGGCTGCAATTCGGCTATGGCGGGACCTAACTCTTCGGCGGCGGGTTTGAGTCCATCGGCAACTTCGCTCGTTTTCTGGAACGCTTCCCGGGCGGATTCCAAGGCGCCTTTGCCTTCGTCGAGGAACGTCTCGAAACGGTCGGTGGTTTTCCCGAGAGATTCGGTCGAGGATTCGAGGTTCTCCAAGATGGTGGAGATGCGTGCCGTGTTTTCATCACTGAGGAGGCGTTCATCGAACTTTTGGAAGGTTGTGTTGAGGGTGTCCAAGGTGCGACGCATGTCGGCGATGGCATCGGCGAGCCGGTTGGAGAGTTCTGCGGCGCTGTCCTGCAAATCGGTCAGCCCGGTTCCGGCATCACCTTCGACGGTAATGTTCTTGCCGAGGAACCGGCCGGAGGGCGAGGCCGGGGGACTGATGTTGACGTAGGCGTCCCCTAGAAGGCCGGTCCGGCTGATGAGAAAGCGGGATCCTTCGGGAATCCGGATCTCGTCGAAGATGCCGAGGTCGACAGTGACGGAGTCGTAGGTGGGATTGAGCTTCGGCAGCGAGGCGACGGCGCCGACGTGGGCTCCGCCGAGGCGGACGGAGGCCCCGGGGGAAAGACCCGAGGCTTCGGGGAAGGTGACGGTAATGGTGTATTTATCGGCGAACCGGTCTTGGAATTTACCAAAAGTGACCACGAGGATCCCGAGGAGGAGCAGCCCGAGGAAGACGAACAGGCCGACGAACCATTCCACACGTTTGTTTTCGGATTCAATCATGGCGAAGGATTTTCGGAAAGGGAGTTGTCAGGGTCTTCGAGTTCGTGGGAGCGGCCTTCGATGAAGTCGCGAATGGCGGGATCGGCGTGAGCCATCAGTTCGTCCTTGGATCCGTAGAAATACACTTTGCCGTCGCGCATGAAGGCAACCCGGTCGGACACCGTGGCAACGCTGCGCATGTTATGCGTGATGACGAGGGATGTGGCTCCGATGTGACTCTGGAGCCGTTTGATGAGGCGGTCAATGGTGTCCGACACGACGGGGTCCAGGCCAGCGGTGGGTTCATCGTAGAGGATCAAGCGGGGACGGGTCACGATGGCGCGGGCGAGGGCGACGCGTTTGCGCATCCCTCCGCTGAGGGCCCCGGGCATTTTGCGGAAGTGTTCTTCGAGTTTCACCACGACAAGCGCTTCCCGGACCCGGCGTTCGATTTCCTCGGGATCGCGGAGGCCGGATTCCCGCAGAGGAAAAGCCACATTCTGAGCCACGGACATCGAGTCGAACAGGGCTCCGTTTTGGAAGAGCACTCCCATGCTGCGTCGCACGGGGCCGAGCTGGCGTTCTCGCAGTTGCGAAATGGCTGTGCCGCCTATGCAGATCTCTCCGGCGTCCGGCTGGACGAGCCCGAGCACGTGCTTGAGCAGCACTGTTTTTCCAGCTCCGCTTCCGCCGATAACGGACAGAGTCTCACCTTCGGCGATGTCCAGATCGACGCCGCGCAGCACTTCTTGGCGACCGAAGCGCTTTTTCAAGCCGCGCACTTCGACGTAGGGCGGCGATGAGACGGAATCAGGCAAGGGAGAGAGGGAAGAAAATATTCACGAGCAAGGTGAGGAAAAAATTACTGATGAGTATCGCCAAGGAGGCGAAGACAACGCCGGAGGTTGTGTTTTTTCCGACGCCGACGGCGCCATTCTCGACGGTGAGCCCTTGGTGGCAGCAGATGACGACGATGAGCAAGCCGAAGACGGAGCCTTTGACCATGCCGATGCCGATATCGATGAGATCGGTGCTGTTGAGCAAGTGGCTCAGGAAGTGAGCGCGATTGATTCCATAGATGCCGACCCCGACGCCGTAGGCTGCGGCCAGGCCGAAGGAGATGGCTTCGGCGATGAGCAGGGGAACTGAAATGATCATGGCGAACACGCGCGGAACAACGAGATAGTCGACGGGGTGGACGGCCATGGCGCGGAGGGCGTCGATTTGTTCGGTGACTTTCATGGTGCCGATCTCCGCGGTCATGGCTGCTCCGACGCGCCCGGCGAGCATGAGCCCGGTGAGGACAGGGCCGAGTTCGCGGCAAAGGGCCAGAGAGACGGTCATGCCCACAGCGGTACCGAGGCCGACCTGATTGAACATGACGTAGGCTTGGGCGGCGAGAACGGCGCCGGTGAAGGCGCCGGTGATGATGACCACCAATTGGGATCCGAAGCCGATGGTGACGAGCTGACGGCCGAGCTGGGACCAGCGCATACGGCCCCGCACCAGGGCGACTCCGATTGCGCCAACCAGAGCGACGAGTTGTCCCTGGTAACCGACGAACCACAGGCAGAGCTGGCCGAGGCGCTGGAAGAGGTGATTCATCGATCGGGCTGGCGCCTATGCGCAGCGAGCCGCGGAACCCGTCGCGGCGCGGGAAGGTGAGCCTCCCGCACGGGTAGTGCAAGAGTCGCCTTGGGTGGATCCAGGCCCGGCGTGGGGACAGCTCTCCTTGCCACTCATCGTGCTGCCCTCCCCGCCGGCGCTCCTAGATCCTCCGCCGGAGCCGGAGCACCCGGAGTCTCCGCCGTATACAGACAGGCAACGCCAAATGTGAGCGGTTGGATTTGAACGGAGTGGAAACCGCTCTCCATAAGCAGGGCCCTCATGGCCGCTCCGGAGGGGAACGGATCGATCGATTCCGCCAAATAAGCATAGGCCTCACGCTTCCCGGTCAGGAGGCCAGCGATGCGCGGCAGCAGCCAGTGAAGATAAAAGGCATAAGGCCGTCGAAAAAGCGGAGCGGTGGGGAGAGAGAAATCGAGAAGGAAGAGGCGACCCCCGGGGCGCAGGACCCTGTTCATTTCCGAGAGCGCTTTCGGCCAAGATTCCATGTTCCGAAGTCCGAAGGCTACGGTGACGGCGTCCACGCAGCCCGGGGCAAAAGGCAGGCAAAGGGCGTCGGCGACAAGGAGGTTAGACAAGCCGCGGCGGCGGGCGTGGACAAGCATTTCGGGGCAAAAATCGACTCCGATGCCGCGGGCCTCAGGATAGATGCGCTCGAGTGCCGAGAGGACGTCTCCGCTGCCGGTGGCGAGATCGAGGACAGTCTGGGGAGCGGCATCGGCCACTAGGCGGACCAGACGCTTCCGCCACAGGATATCCAGACCGAGGCTCAGCACATGATTGGTGCAGACGTAGCGATCGGCGACGCCGGCGAAGGCCCTTTTGACGAAGGCGGGATCCTGCATGGGCACGTGTCGACAGGCAGGACAACGGCGCGCCCCGCCGGAGGGAGCGCGCCACAGCAGCGCAGGTATGAGAAAGTGGGTTAGGCTGGTTTCCCGGCCAACGCCGCTTGTGCTGCGGCCAGTTTGGCGATGGGAATCCGGAACGGGCTGCAACTGACGTAGTCGAGACCGCTGCGATGGCAGAACTTCACCGAGGCCGGATCACCGCCGTGTTCACCACAGATTCCGAGCTTCAGTTTGCGGCGGGTTTGACGGCCTTTCTGCACGGCGATTTCGATGAGCTGTCCGACGCCGGTTTGATCGAGGCTGGCGAAGGGATTGAAGGCGACGATTTCCTCCTCCTGGTAATGGGGCAGGAATCCGGCGGAATCGTCCCGGCTCATCCCAAGCGCGGTTTGGGTCAGGTCGTTGGTGCCGAAGCTGAAGAACTCGGCGTGCCGGGCGATTTCGTCGGCGGTGAGGGCGGCGCGAGGGATCTCGATCATGGTGCCGACCTGGTAACTGATTTTGGTTCCGAGTCGCTTTTGCACTTCGGCGGCGACCCGGTCGATGACGGCCTTCTGCAGGATGAGTTCCTTCTCGAAACCCACCAGGGGGACCATGATCTCCGGTTTGACCGCCACCCCTTTCTTCTGAACGCTGGCTGCGGCTTCGAAAATGGCCTGAGCCTGCATCTCGGTGATTTCGGGGTAGACCACGCCGAGGCGGCAGCCGCGGTGTCCGAGCATGGGATTGAATTCGTGGAGGGCCTGGACGCGCTGAGAGACTTGAGCGGGTTTGATGCCAAGTTTTTTCGCCAAATCCGCCTGCTGATCCTTGGTGTGGGGAAGGAACTCGTGGAGCGGGGGATCGAGGAGCCGGATGGTGGCTGGCCGCCCTTCGAGGGCGAGAAAGATGCCCTCGAAATCTTTGCGTTGATAGGGCAGGAGCTTGGCCAGGGCGGCGCGGCGCGTGGTTTCATCCTGGGCCAGGATCATTTCGCGCACCGCGTCGATGCGGTCGCCCTCGAAGAACATGTGTTCGGTGCGGCAGAGGCCGATGCCTTCCGCCCCGAAGGCGATGGCATGCCGGACCTGCTCCGGCGTGTCCGAGTTGGTGCGGACTCCGAGTTTCCGGATGGAATCGGCCCAACCGATGAGTTGCTCATATTTTTTGAAGATGGATCCGCGGCGTGCGGCGCGATCGTTGTGCAGCAGTCCTTGAATGACTTCGGAAGGCGCCGTGGGGATCTCGCCGGCATAGATGGTCCCCGTGGTTCCGTCGATCGAGATGTAGTCGCCTTCTTTGAGAGTCAGTCCTCCGGCGACAACGGTTTTATAGTGGTAATCGATGAGGACGCCGGAAGCGCCGCAGATGCAGACTTTCCCCATTTGGCGGGCGACAAGGGCAGCGTGAGAGGAGACTCCCCCGCGAGAGGTGAGGATGCCGTTGGCAGCGATCATGCCGCGGAGATCTTCGGGCGAAGTCTCGATGCGCGTGAGCACCACGGGTTCGCCTTTGGCAGCGGCCCGCACGGCGTCGGGAGCGTGGAAATAGATGTGGCCGGAAGCGGCTCCGGGACCCGCAGGCAGCCCGGAGCCGATTTTGCGCGCGCGCTCGACCTCCTTGGAATCGAAAACCGGAGCCAGGAGGTGGGCGAGGTCTTCGGCGGGAATGCGGCGGATGGCGTCTTCTTTGTGGATGAGCTTTTCGTTGACCATGTCCATGGCGATGTGCACGGCGGCGAGGCCGGTGCGTTTGCCATTTCGGGTCTGGAGGATGTAGAGGGTGTCGTCTTCGATGGTGAATTCGAGGTCCTGGACATCGCGGAAATGCTTCTCGAGCTTTTTCCGGACTTCGAGCAATTGGCGATAGGGGCGCGGCAGATCCTTGGACATTTCCGCGACGGCTTTGGGCGTGCGCACGCCCGCTACGACGTCTTCTCCCTGGGCATTGACCAGATATTCGCCGTAGAAGACATTCTGGCCGGTGGCAGGATCACGGGTGAAGGCGACGCCGGTGCCGGAATGGATGCCGGTGTTGCCGAACACCATGGCTTGGATGTTGACGGCGGTGCCCCATTCCGCGGGGATCCCGTATTTGCGGCGATAAACCTTGGCGCGGTCGTTGTGCCAGGAGCGGAAGACGGCGCCGATGGCGCCCCAGAGCTGGTCGCGCGGGTCTTGGGGGAAATTCTTTCCGGTGCGTTCCCGGATGAGTTTCTTGAACTCGGCAACGATGCCTTGCAGATCTTCGACGGTGAGCCCGGTGTCGACCTGAACACCGCGCGCCTTCTTGAAATTCTCGAGGATGACGTCGAATGGATCGTGGTGTTCGCCGGCGCGCGCGACCACACCCATCACGACGTCGCCATACATTTGAAGGAAGCGCCGGTAGGAATCCCAGGCGAATCTTGGGTTGCCGGTCTTCTCGGCGATGGACGCAACGACGGCGTCGTTGATTCCCAAGTTGAGGATGGTGTCCATCATGCCCGGCATGGAATCCCGGGCGCCCGAGCGGACGGAGAGGAGCAAGGGATTGGCCACGTCCCCGAACTTCTTGCCCATGGTCGCCTCGACCTTGGCCAGGTTGAGTTCGACTTCAGCGCTGAGAGAGCCGGGGTAGGAGTGCCGGTTCTGGTAGAAATAGGTGCAGACCTCGGTCGTGATGGTGAACCCGGCGGGCACAGGCAGGCCGATTCGACACATCTCCGCCAAGTTGGCGCCTTTGCCGCCCAGCAAGGGTTTCATGGTCCCATTGCCGTCGGCGTCGCCGGGGCCGAAGAAGTAGACGAGCTTTTGCGGAGACGCAGAGCGTTTGGCCGCGCCTTTTCTCTTTTTCTTCGGCGCGGGCTTTTTCGCTGTTTTGGTAGCCATGGATCGAGTTCAGTCTGGATTGGCGCAGCGGGCCCGGTCTGGGCTGGAGGCTGCACGGGGCGGGCCGTCTGTCGAGGGTGGTCCCGCCGGAGGCGCGCAAGAATAGCGAGATGCCCTTCCCTGTCAATGGCGGGCGAGCCCCACTTTCTCATCCCCTTTTTGATCCGCATCCGGGCCTAGCCTGCAGGCTAGGGCGGCGGGGAGCAATTTCGCAGTTTCCCGCCAGTGTGCGCGGGCTACGTTGCGGCGGGATGAAGACCGGCTTTCTAGACAAGCTCATCGCCCGGGTCGGGCGAGTCGATCCTGAGGAGATCCAGAGTTCCTTGGGCCGGTTGGTCCGGGAGATGGGATTCCTCGAGAAAGTCTTCGAGGCCTTGCAGGAGGGGGTCATTGTCACTGATGCTGGCGGGACGATTAACTACATCAATCGCGCCGCCTGCAATTTCTTCGGTGTAGAGGCCGAGTCGACGGTGGATCACGGGATCGCTGGTCTGATTCGGGGGCTGGATTGGCAGGCTCTGACCAGTGCGGGGGAGGTGGTGACCCGGGATTTGGAGATCTTCTATCCGGAAAACCGGTTCTTGCAGTTCTATTTGGCTCCGATGGAAGACGAACTGGCGATGGGGGAGCAGGCCAGCCGGCTCGGCTATGTCATGATCTTCCACGACATCACCGCGACGCGGAGGCAGACGGAACGGAAGATTGAATCGGAGAAGCTGACCTCGCTCACGCTTTTGGCCGCGGGAGTGGCCCATGAGATCGGCAATCCCTTGAACTCGTTGAACATCCACTTGCAGCTCATCGAGCGGAAATTGCGCAAGCGAGCGCCCAAAGTATTGGCCAGTGATGTCGGAGAACTGCTCCAGGTGGCCCGGGGAGAAATCGCTAGGCTGGACGCGATCGTGACGCGGTTTTTGCATGCCGTTCGTCCGACTCGGCCGCGGCTCGAACCCACGGATGTCAACCGCATCATCCGCGATTCGATGCGCTTCTTTGATAAGGAGCTGGCGTCGCGGGGGATACGGGTGCGACTGGAGTTGCATTCGCATCTCCCGGCGTTGCTCCTCGATGCGGGGGAAATCAAACAAGCCTTCTACAACATCATCAAGAACGCGATGGAAGCGATGCCGGCGGAGGGAGAGCTGTCAGTGTGCAGCGATTTGGATGACGCAGAGGTGACCATCACATTTTCCGACACGGGCGAAGGGATCTCTGCGGAGAGCATGGGCCGCGTCTTCGAGCCTTATTACACAACCAAGCCGACCGGATCCGGGTTGGGATTGCTGATCGTCCGGCGGATTTTGCGCGAACACGGGGGCGAAATCGAGATCCAGAGCCGCAGGAGCGGCGGAACGCGATTGGTGGTGCACCTGCCTTTGGAACAGCGTCAGATCCGCTTTCTTCCGCCGGAAACGGCCGCCGGCGCGAAGGCGGCTCCGGCCCCGGCGGAGGCGTCCTCCTGAGCTGGGGCGCCACGCCCGCGCCATTCCCTTTTTGCGGAGCCATGGAAGCAACTCTGTTGATCGTCGACGACGAGAAGAATACCCGGGACGGGTTGCGGAGATTCTTTGAGGATGACTACGACGTCTATGTGGCTGCGGGGATCGAGGAGGCCCTGACGGTGCTTCGCAACGACCGTGTCGATGTGATGGTGACTGACCTGCGCTTGGCCGGGGAGAGCGGCATGGATTTAATCGACGCGGCGTTGAAGCAGCCGCAGCCGCCGGTTTGCATCATGATGACGGCTTACGGTTCGGTGGACACGGCGGTCGAAGCGATGAAGCGAGGCGCTTACGACTTCGTCACCAAACCATTGAACATGGATGAGTTGGAAATCCTCATCCACCGGGCCTTGCGCGGCCGGAAGGTCGAGGAGGAAAACCGGGTTCTCCGGCAGCAGGTGGACCGCCGCTACGGCTTGGAAAATATCGTCGGATCGTCGGTGGTCCTGGAGCGGGTTTTGGACACCGTCCGGCAGGTGGCTGCGACTCGAGCGACGGTCTTGATCGAGGGTGAGAGCGGCACGGGAAAGGAGTTGGTGGCTCACGCCATTCACCACCTCAGCGGCCGGCCCAAGGACAGGCTTGTGATCGTCCATTGCGCCGCGCTTTCACCGCAATTGTTGGAGAGCGAGCTGTTTGGGCATGAAAAAGGGGCGTTCACCGGAGCGGCGGAGCGGAGGATCGGAAGGTTCGAGGCGGCGGATGGAGGCACGCTTTTTCTAGACGAGATCGGAGAGATCGAACCAGCCACACAAGTGAAATTGTTGCGGGCGCTTGGGGAAAGGAAGATTGAACGGGTGGGCGGCAACCGCAGCATTGAGATCGATGTGCGGCTGGTGGCCGCGACCAACCGCAATCTCGCTCAGCGGGTGAAGGAGGGTGCGTTTCGCGAAGATCTCTTCTATCGCTTGCGGGTGATCACGATCACCATGCCGCCGTTGCGGGATCGAAAGGAGGACATCGCGGCCTTGACCAGCGGATTCCTCCGGGAGTTCGCCGCGCAGCACGGCCGGCCGCCTCGCGAGCTGACCCCGGAGGCCTTGCAGTGTCTCGAAGCCTATGACTGGCCCGGAAACGTCCGCGAACTTCGGGCCGCCATCGAGCACGCCGTCGTCTTGGGGAGCGGCCCCAGGCTCACCCCGCGGCACTTGCCGCCGGAGGTCCGGGATGCGGGAAGAGCCGGCGAACCCGGCGGTCCGGTCAAGATTGCGCTTGATGCGCGGAGTGATTTTAATTTGCATAAGGTCGAGCGGAGGCTCATCTCGGGAGCTTTGGAAGCGACCCAGGGAAACCGGACCGAGGCCGCTAAACTCTTGGGCATCAGTCGAAGAACCCTACATAGAAAGCTGAAATCGCTCGACCTCGCGGAAGAAGGTTGTTGAATGGGGACCTTCCGAGATTTCTCACCTTATGGCCACGACAAGCTATTCACCCGACGCCCAGTTGACGACTGGGATGATCATCCGGCGCGTCCTCTTCGTCGCGCTGGTGCTGGGACTGGCCCTCTACCACTTGTTCTTGAATTTCCGTGGTCTGTCCCATGAGCGAGGGATCGACCAGGCCCAGATTGCCCGGGAAGTGGGCCGCGGCAACGGATTCGCCACCAAGTTCATCCGGCCCTTGTCCTTGAAGCAGGTCAACTCCTTTCGTGAGGAGGGGGCGATGGAGAATCCCGAGGCTTCGTTGTGGGGGTTCCAGGACATCTATCACGCGCCGCTCAATCCGCTGCTGAACTCGGTTTTTCTGCGAGCCTTCAAAGGGAAGTGGACGTTCGAGGCGACCAACCCCGAGGACGACAGCGTGTATTTTCTGGACCGGGTCATCGCGGCGGTGTCGATGCTCATGTTCTTCGGAGCGATGGGGGTGACCTATCTCTTGGTGGGGAGGATCTTCGACGGCAAGATCGCCGGGGTGACCGTACTGTTGATGGGCCTTTGTTCTCTCATGTGGGACATGACTCAGTCCGGCCTCCCCCAGATGCTGATGCTCTTTTTGTCTTCGTTCGCCTTCTATTTCCTCTACCGGGCGGTCGAAGCGCAGCAGGAGGAGGCCCTGCCCACAGTATGGTTGGCGCTGGCGGCGGGGTTCCTGGGGCTTCTGGCCCTGTCGCATTGGATCACCGTCTGGATTTTCGTGGGAGTGCTGATCTTTTCCGCGGTGTATTTCCGGCCTCGGGGCATGATGGCGGTGGTGTTGCTCGGAGTCTTCGTCGTCGTGGTGGCGGCCTGGGGCTGGCGAAACTACAAGGTGTGCGGCAACATTTTCGGATCGGGTATTTTTCTCCTCAAGACGGGGTTGGCCGAGGGGTCGGAATCCCTGATATTCCGCAACTTCAATCCCGAGGCCCAGCCCTTCGACACGGCCGGGCTCTTTTCCAAGCTGATGCTGAATTCGTTGATTCAGATCAACGACCTTTACACGCTGCTGGGAGCGATCGTCGTGGCGCCGCTCTTTTTCCTGAGCCTGTTGCATCCCTTCAAACGGCGTGAAATCGCCGATTTTCGCTGGTGCATCCTGGCTATGTGGATCGCCGCGGTGATCGGCATGACTGTTTACGGTCTCCCGCAGAAGGAGATGGACTCCAACCAACTCCATATCCTTTTCGCTCCGCTGATGGCGGCCTACGGTCTGGCTTTTCTCACGGTGGTGTGGAACCGGATCGGCTTCGAGACGATGAATCCCTTGGTCACCCAGGGTCATTTCATCATCGTCTGTATCATCAGCGCCATCCCATTGCTGTTGCCTTTTCCCAGGAACATCCGGGCCGACTTGATGCGCGACAAGAAATTCAGGGCGAACTGGCCGCCGTATTATCCGCCGAGCCTGGCCTTGATGAGCACATTCACCGACGAGAAGGAAGTGCTGGTCTCCGACCTTCCCTGGGCGGTGGCCTGGTACACGGATCGCCCCTCCCTTTGGCTTCCCCGCGACGTGAAACAGTTCAACGACCTGCGCGCCTACAGCGCGGAACGGGGCACCCCCTTCGCGGGCTTGCTGTTGACGCCGGTCACCCTCGATGGGCGCATCAGCAGCGGGATTTTCGACGGCGAATACGCGCCCTGGAAGGAAGTGATTTTCTATCCGCAGGGCGTCAGCCTGAACCTGGACACGTTGCGGGAGATTCCCACTTTCCCTTTCACCCAGTCGACGCCGGTGCTAGGCGCTCAGATGTATCTTTTCTCCGATACGCCCCGTTGGGCTGAACGCTGAGCCTTCGCCCCTTGTCGGATGATGAGCGGGGCATAGGGCGCCCGGGGGGCGAAACGCCCCTTGCGCCGACCCCGGTTTCCGCACATGGGTATGGTTTCCATGGCTCGTCCGACCAGAAAGACGCAGGAAGAGGACCTGAGTTTCGAACAAGCGCTCGCAAGGCTGGAGGAACTTGTCGAGTCGCTGGATTCCGATGAATTGGCGTTGGAAGATCTGGTGCGGCGCTACGGCGAAGGGATGAACCTGCTCAAACATTGCCAGGGACAACTCGAGAACGCCCGTCAACGCATCGAGACCATCGGCGCGGAGTTCAGCGAAGAAGAAGCGGGGGAGGAAGAGGAAGGGGACGTCAGCGAAGGAATCGACGGAGGAGCAGCCCTCGCCCCCGGCCACAATGACGATGAGATCCGACTCTTCTGACGCTTTCCGGCCGGAGGAGCGGGCGGCATCGTTTGCTGCGACAATACGGTCGCCGGCAGACGTCAAAGCCCTTCCGGAGCAGTGTCTCCCCGAACTGGCGGCGGAGATCCGTCGCGACCTGATCGAGACGCTGGCTCGCACGGGAGGGCATTTGGGTCCCAACCTGGGTGTGGTCGAACTGACCATCGCTCTGCACCGCGTTTTCGACACGCCGAAGGACAAGCTCGTTTTCGACGTCAGCCATCAGGGCTACGTCCACAAAATGCTCACCGGGCGCTGGCCGAGGATCGACTCGATCCGGCAATACGGAGGCTTGAACGGGTTTCTCTTGCGCACGGAGAGCGAGCACGACTGCTACGGGGCCGGTCATGCCGGCACGGCCTTGTCTGCGGCGCTGGGTATGGCCGTGGGCCGCGACTTGGCCCAAGGCGACGAGCACATCGTGGCGGTGGCCGGGGACGCCGCTTTCACCTGTGGGCCGACCTTCGAGGCCCTCAACAACATTGCCACTTCGACTCGCCGGTTCATCGTCGTTCTCAACGACAATGAATGGTCCATCGATCGCAATGTGGGGGCCATCGCGAAGTACTTCAATCAGCTCACCACCAGCGATGCCTACGCCAGCATCCATGACCGGGCCGTGGGGTTCGTGGAAAAGATCGCCGGAAAGTCGGTGCGCCGTTTCGTGAGCAAGGTCGAAGAGGGCGCCAAGCATCTGTTGTTGCCCAGCGTTTTGTTTGAGGAGTTCGGGCTCCGTTATTTCGGGCCCATCGACGGCCACGATCTGCCTCTGCTTCTGCGAAGCTTCGAATTTCTCAAGAAGCAGAACGAGCCGGTCATTTTCCATATCATGACCGAAAAGGGACGCGGCTATGAGCCGGCCTTGCGGAACCCCGGGAAGTTCCACGGTTTGGGCAAATACAAAGTCGAGACCGGAGAAACTGCGGCGAGCGACAAACCGACCTATTCCCAAGTGTTCGCCACGGCTCTGACGCGGTTTGCCAAGCAGGATCCAAAGATCGCCGCCATCACCGCAGCGATGCCCGGCGGCACGGGCCTGGCTCATTTCCAGAACGAGGTTCCGGAACGTTATTTCGATGTGGGAATCGCTGAGGAACACGCTGCGCTTTTCGCCTGCGGGCTGGCGGTGCAGGGATTCAAGCCGTTCCTCACGATTTACTCGACCTTCATGCAGCGAGCTTACGACATGCTCATTCATGACGTGGCCGTCCAAAATCTCCCGGTGCGACTTTGCATGGACCGGGCGGGATTGTCGGGCGACGACGGACCCACTCATCACGGCCTCTTCGATATCGGCTACCTGCGGCACATTCCGAATTTCGTGCACATGCAGCCGCGGGACGAACGGGAGTTTGTGGATATGCTCTGGACCATGACGCACTACGACGGTCCGGTCGCGGTGCGGTATCCGCGGGGCAACGGTCCGGGCGCCGTGCCGCGCGAAGAGCCTCAGTTGTTGGAGATCGGACGCGCGGAAGTGGTGCGGGAGGGGACGGACGTGGCCTTGTTCGGCCTGGGAACGATGTTTGAACTCGCGGAGGAGGCCCAACGGCGTCTCGAGGCGGAGGGGATCTCTGCAGCGCTGATCGATCCGCGGTGGATCAAGCCCTTGGACACCGGGACGATCGAGCGGTTTGCGGGCATCTGCCGGGTGCTGGTTACCTTTGAGGATCACGTCCTGCACAACGGATTTGGCTGTGCGGTGATGGAGCACCTGGCGGAGCGAAGAATTGACACGCCGGTCGTGCGCCTCGGCTGGCCGGATCAGTTCGTCGAACACGGTTCGATCCCGGTGTTGCGGGAGAAACACGGGCTCACTGTGGACGCGTTGCTCGGGCGATTGGGTCCGCTTCTGGGCCGTGCCTGGAAAGGCGCGCCGGCTGGAGTGAGCCGCTGACGGCGGCCCTATGCCTGTTGCCGCAGATGCGCCTCCGTTTCCATTCCGCTGGATCGCCCCATGACATCGCCCATATGAGCGTAGAGTTCTTTGCCGGCCCCGGTGTGCTCCGCCAAGTCCGAAGCCAGTTCAATCCGCCCAGGTTCGAAAAAGGTCAGTACCGAAGAGCCGCCGAAGCGGAAATAGCCCTTCTCCAATCCTTTGGCCACGGGGCCCCCGGCGGGTCTGGTCTGGACAATGCTTCCGACGCAAGTAGCTCCGATTTCCATGAGCAGGACTTCCCCGAATAAATCGCTTTGCATGCGGGTAACGAACCTCCGGTTTTGCCAGAGATAGCCGAGGTTGCGGCGCAAGGCCACGGGATTGACGGAATAGAGTGAGCCGCGGATATCGCGAGGCGCGCCGGCAACGCCTGAGACCGGGTAGTGGAATCGATGATAGTCGATGGGGCACAGCCGAGACAGCACAAGAGCGCCGGAGGCGTAACGGCGAGCCGCTTCCGCGTCTCCGAGCAGCGCCGTCAAGTCGAAGCGCTGGCCTTTGACGAAGACGGATTGGACCACGGAAAGATCCGGGAATCCGAGGTGCCGGCCATCTGCGGGAAAGACGGCGTGGCCCGGCTCTGGATCGACAGGACGGTTTTCCCGGCGAAGCCGGCGGGCAAAGAATGAGTTAAAATTCGGGAACGCGTCAAGGCGGTCCACAAACTCCGAGGCATCGATCCCGTAACGGTCGACGAAGCCAGGGATGCGTTTGCGGGTCACGGACCGGTCCATCCACCAGCCGGAGAACTTGGAGAATACGGGATGACGGACCACCAGCCGGAGAAAGAGTTTGCCTGGCGCCGTCTCATAGGTCCACCGCAGCCAGGCTTCGCCATAGACTGGTTCAGTTTCCATCCGGCCGGTGTAGCGATGGTAATACTGAATGGGTTCGGGTCCCGGCATGGGCATGAAAAGAACCCCTCCCTGGATCCTGGCGGGGGGCTGCTGCACGCCGCACCGCTTCCGGGAGCGTGAATCCGGAAGGCGGACCCGGGCGCGGTGGCGAAACGCTGGGTTTACGGTTTCCCGGAAGCTGGGTTCGAAGGAACGGAGCGGCCGTTTTCGCCTTCTCCCTCTTCGTCGCCGGCGCCCGGTTCGCGGAAGACCACGGCATGTTTTTCGTACTCGATCTCCGCGCCCGTGAGGCCGGCGATGTATTCGAGCAACGCCGTCAAGGGAACATCCGTAAGCGACAGGCTGAAGCGTGCCGTCCGGATCTCCGGCGGAACGAGAAGGACGATATTCGCCGGGATGCCGGGATTTCCGGCCTCTTCCAATTGTTCTCGCACGACGCCGGCGGCTTCCTCCAAGGTGACGTCTACCAAGGAAATGCTGGCGACATTGATCGCCGCCAGGCGGTCTTCGAGTTTCACGGCGCCGCCTTCCTTCTCGGCGAGACGGATTTGGGCCAGGTAGTAATCCACCGAGGCATGGCGGTTGACCTGGGCCCGGACGGCCTGGAACAGCCTCTTGGCCGTAACCAGATCACCTCTGTTCAGAGCCTCTTTTCCGGCTGCAAACAGCTTTTGGACGGAGGGTTGACTCGAAGCTGTTTCTGCATCCCGGGCTTTCTTTGCGCTCGCCGTGCTGGTTTGGCAAGGCGCGGTTGTCGACCAGAGCAGAAGACCGAAGCACAAGAGAAGAGTGTGCTGCATAAAAAAGCATAAACCCCGCGGCCGCGGTCCGCAAGGGCCGCTCCGGGGCGGATAATGGCTCGGGGCTCAGGTTTGCTCTCGACAGAGGGCGGGGCGCGGCGGGATGGTGCGCCATGGGCTTAGCCGTCTATGCGGGGAGTTTCGATCCGGTGACCAAGGGGCACCTGTGGATGATTGAACAGGGGGCGGCGTTGTTTGGAAGGTTGATCGTTGCGGTCGGGGAGAACCCCGAGAAGAAGACGACTTTCAGCGAGGCGGAACGAGTCGCATTGCTCAGCGAGAGCATGCGGGAAGTCGACATTGCCGGAGTGGAGATCGCGACCTTCGACCGGCGTTATCTGGTGCAGTACGCCGGTTCGATTGGAGCCCGCTACATGCTGCGCGGGATCCGGAGCGGGGCGGATTACGAATACGAGCGGGTGATGCGGCATATCAATGAGGATCTGTGTCCGCAAATCACGACGGTTTTTCTGATGCCGCCGCGGCACATTGCGGAGGTGAGTTCGAGCTTGGTGCGGGGCATGGTTGGCCCGGAAGGCTGGGAAGGGACGGTGGAACGTTTCGTGCCGCATTGTGTGCTCGAGGCCTTCCGACGACGCGGATCGGCAATGGACCAGGGGGAGAGAAGGCCGTTCTAGACGGCCCTCGGAATTGTGTTGTCAATCCAGCCCGGCCCAGTTTCGTAGGCGGCGCACTTTCGACTTCTTCTGCTTCATGGACTCTTCGGACGCCCCCGATCCCCGTGTTGCGGGAATGAACAAGGGAGGCTCTCCGTCCCGGAAGAAGACCTTTTTTCTGCGGCTGACGAGCACGCTCGTGCTCTGGGCCTTGGTCGTGGGGGGTCTGGTGCTCAACTGGAGCTGGCTGGCCTTTACCTTGATCGCTTTGGTGGCGGTGTTGGCGTTGTTGGAGTGTCTGCGCTTGTTCGGAGTGGAACGGCATCCGGCGCTCCATCATTGGACCGTGGGGATCGGCGTGCTTTACCTGTCCGCCACCTTCCTCTACAGCCGCCAGGAAAACGTCTACTTCGCTCACCTCGACATCTTCTTTGTCGTGCTCCACATCTTTGGAGCGTTTGTGGTTACGTTATTCCGTCCGTTGTCCGGGAGGGAGACCCTGGAACGGCTCACCGGAGCGGTTTTCGCCTTTCTTTACATTCCGTTCTTTTTCAACTTTCTGATCCGGATCCTCTACTTGGATTCGGCCCGGGAGTTGAGTGGCGGAAACGGGAGCGTCCACCTGTTGTTCCTGGTGGTGACGACCAAGTTCACGGACATGGGGGCCTATGTGATCGGTTCTTGGCGGGGCAAGCATCCCGCGGCGCCCTCGATCAGCCCGGGCAAGACCTGGGAAGGATTTGGGGGAGCGTTTCTCGGAGCGCTGGTGGGGGCGATCGGGGTTCTCTTGTTATTCCGCGGACGAATGTTTCCGGTGACTCCCCCACACGCCGTGTATTTGGCCCTGCTCTTGGCGGTGGCCGCCATCCTCGGCGATCTGGCGGAATCGCTGTTGAAACGCTGTGCCAAGGTGAAGGACTCCGGAAACATGCTTCCGGGCATCGGCGGAGCGCTGGATCTCATCGACAGCCTGTGTTTTACAGCGCCTGTTCTCTATCTTTATCTCAACCTGCTGTTGGACGGAGGGCACGCGACGCCGTGACAGGGCTGCGGCAACCGGATGAGTCACCCGCGCGCCGCCGGGTTGTGGTCCTCGGATCGACGGGTTCCATCGGCACGAGCACGCTCAAGGTGGCGCGGGAGATCCCCGCCCGGATGGAGATCGTGGGGTTGGCAGCCAACGCCCGGGACGACATTTTGCTGAAGCAGATCAGGGAAACTGGGGTCCGCCAAGTGTGCCTAGCCGATCCCATGGCGGCGGCGAGAGTGCGGTTGGCCGCGCCGGAGATCGAGGTCCACGAGGGTCCCGAAGGCCTGCGGAGACTGGCTACGGCGCCGGAAGCGGATCTGGTTCTCGTCGCCATTGTCGGCACCGCGGGCTTGGACCCGGCTCTGGCCGCCATCGAGGCGGGCAAGGATCTTGCGGTCGCGAGCAAGGAAATTCTGGTGATGGCGGGAGAGACGGTGATGCAGCGCGCCCGAAGCAGTGGCGTCCGGGTGTTGCCGGTCGACAGCGAGCACAACGCCATTTTTCAATGCTTGGAGGGCTGCCGGGATGGCAAGAGTGTGCGGCGCATCATTCTCACGGCGTCGGGCGGACCGTTCCGGCAGTGGCCCGCGAAGCGCTTGCAGGAGGCGACCTTGGAGGACGCCCTTCAACATCCGACTTGGGAGATGGGGCGCAAGATCACCATCGATTCGGCTACCCTGTTTAACAAGGGACTGGAAATGATCGAAGCCCATTGGCTCTTCGGAGCGTCCATGGCGCAGATCGACGTCGTGGTTCATCCCCAGAGCATCGTCCATTCCATGGTCGAGTTCGTGGACGGATCGGTCCTGGCCCAGTTGAGTCAGTCGGACATGTGTTTCCCCATTCAGTATGCGGTCACTTGGCCGGACCGGATCCCTAACCAGTTGGAAGCGCTGGATTTTTCTCGATTGAGCCGGCTGGATTTCGAGGCTCCGCGGGAATCGGACTTTCCGGCCTTGCGATTGGCGCGTTGGGCGGGAGAGACTGGAGGGACGTTGCCCGCGGTTCTCAACGCCGCCAATGAGATCGCGGTGCAGGCATTTATCGAGGGCAGCATCCGCTTTCCCGGGATATGGGAAACGGTCGAGGCGGTGATGACGGCGCATCGGTCGACCGCTCATCCGTGTTTGGAAGAGATTCTCGAAGCGGACGCCTGGGCGCGGGACGAAGGGGATCGAGTAGTGAATCTTAAGGCTTCCAAGGGTCGATGACGGCTTTGGACACGCGCAACTGTTCGACGTCTTCGAGGGCTTGGGGCGTTTCACGGAGCGAGTAGGTGGCTCCGATCATGTCTTGCCAGGGCACGCGCGGAGACAGGCGCGTCATCATCGTAATGCCGCGGTGGAAGTGAGAGAACTCGCTGCCCCAGCAACCCCGCACGTCGAGGTGTTTCCGGTTGATGTGATAGTGAGGATGAATCTGCGAGGGCCCGTTGTCCGTGTATTGACCGGCGATGACGTAAACGCCGCCGTCCCGCGTCATTTCCATACCTTCCGGGATGGCGGCGGGATTTCCAGAGGCTTCGATCGTGACATCGGCTCCGCGGCCGCCGGAGAGTTCTCGGACTGCGGCGACCCGCTCGACCGGGTTCAGCGTTCGAATGTCGAGAGCGGCATCCGCGCCGAAGCGCCGGGCCAGGGTCAGCCGGTTCCCGGGTGCGCCGAGGACGACGATCCGGGCGGCGCCGGAGGCGGCGGAGAAGGCCGCGACGCAGAGTCCCACGGGGCCGCAACCCTGCACGGCTACGGTGTCGCCCATCCGGATTCCGGCGCGCTCGACAGCGTGAAAGGCGGTGGGCATGCCGCAACCTCCGGCGATGTACGTCAGCGGGTCCAGGTCTCGAGGGAGGCGGAGGGGCAGAACGCCTGGGAGCAGGTGGATGAACTCGCTCCAACCGCCGAAAAGGCCGTCCTCGGTTCCATAAGTGATGCCGTAGACGCGGCGTTCGGGACAGCGGGTTGCGGTTTTGGCCACCAGGCAATGCCAGCAGCGGCCACAGGTCCGGTGCACATCAAAGAAGGCGGCGACCTCGCCTGTTTGGAAGGGAAGACCTTCGGCATCGCGGAGTTCGCCGCAGATTTCGACAACCTCTCCGACGCTGACGTGACCTGGGGTAAGGGGGTAAGGGACTCCGGAGAGGCGGCCGTGGAAAAGGTGACAATCGGTGCCGCACACTTCGCTGTAGAGGGTCCGCAGGAGGGCTGACCCGGGCTCGAGAGAGGGGATACGGGCTTCCCGGATAACGATCGGACCGCCCGGTTTTTCGATCACGGCGAAGCGAGAGCTGGAAGGCATGGCAGCGGGGGCTCAGAACTCCTCGGGGGGCGGTCATGCGCAGACAGATGAAACGGCATTACGCGCGGGCAAGGAACTGACGCGGCTGTGAGGACTGCCGTTCATCGATCATGGCACGAGGAAACTCATGCCGCGGCGATGACTCTGTCAAAGACATTTTTGACCAGCGAAAGTATTCCGCGTGAATATCGCCAGGACGCACAGGAGTGCGTCCCTCCATGGCGATCCGCGGGGACAAACCTAATCCATTCCCAAACCCCATTCCTATCGTCCCTGGAAAACCGAAAGGTTGGCCATGTCGCCCTGAACACACTCGAGAAGCAACCCTTTGAAGGAACCGCGAATGCACGCGAATAGGGCTTCTCCCACAACCCGTGTCCGATCTCGTTCAATACCTCCATGGCGCACCCCACGATCTCAAAAACCTCCTCCTTCAAGAGCAGACCATCGGAACGGTGATCCGCCGTCCACTCACGCGAATCCTCACCCTCAAATTCGCGTTCATTTGCGTTCATTCGCGGTTCTCCACTTTCCCTGCTCTCCAGCCCCCTCCGCGTTCATTCGCGGTTCTCCACTTTCCCTGCTCTCCAGCCCCCTCCGCATTCATTCGCGGTTCTCCTCCTTTCCCGCTCTTCAGCCCTCAACCCTGCACAAGCTTCCAAACGACGCCTGTTTCCCCCGTCAGACCACCCGCCTTGTTGGTTAAAATGTAGAGTTCCCCGTCGGCTCCTTCCCCTATAGCGAGCATGAAGGAGTCGATCTGACCGTTGGAAGCGCCTTCGACGGGAAGGGGCTTGAGTTCCCAGCGCGATCCTTCCGCATTGGCCGAGAAGAGGCTTCCTTTGCCCAGACCCCACATGAAGGTCCAGTCACCGAAGACATAGCGATTTCGGAGCCCGGGAATGCTTTTGCCGCGGTAGACGTAGCCTCCGCAGATGGAAGCTCCGCGGGCTTCGGCATCGGTGGGGAAGGCTTTCGGATTCTTGTAGACAAGCACAGGCTCGGCGAAAGGCTTGCCCGCGGCGTCCACATTGGGTTTCTCGATCACGACATCCATGGCCTTGTCAGGATCGAACCCGCTAAAACCTTCCCGGATGTTCCAGCCGTAGTTGCCGCCCTTCTCGATAATATTGACTTCCTCGAAACGGTTCTGACCGATGTCGGCCAGTATGAGGCGGCCATCGGGAAGAAATGCGAGACCCCAAGGGTTGCGAAGACCGAGAGCAAAAATCTCGTCGCGCCCGTCGCGTCCGGCGAAAGGGTTGTCGGCAGGAATCCCATACGGATCGCCCCGGTCGACATCGATCCGAAGGATCTTCCCGAGTAATTGTTCCGGATCCTGGGCGTTGCCGCCCGGGACATGTCCCGGCCCCACGTCGTTGGCTGCGCCGCCGTCCCCCGTCGATATGTAAAGGAAGCCGTCCGGACCGAAAAGGACATTTCCGGAGTTGTGGTTGAACTGGGGTTCGTCGATCTGGAGGAGGACTTTTTCGGATGCGAGATCCGCACTGCGTTCTCCCTCTTTCACCCGAAACTCAGCGATCACCGAGGTATGATCCCAGCCCCGCGGAGCGCCCTCGCGAAGCGGTCCGCTGTAATAAACGAAAATGCGGCCGTTCGTGGCGAAGCTGGGATGAAAGGCGAGGCCAAGCAATCCCCGCTCGTCAAATCCCTCGTTGAGCTTGGCGACCTTCGAGCGCAGATCGAGGAAGGGCTCGGGCAGACGTTTCCCGCCGGTGCCCACGAGCCAGGCCACTCCGACCTGATCCAGGATCGTGAGCAGGCCCTCTTCGCCAGGATACGCGACCAAACCCACGGGCGAGACAAAACCTTCGGCTACCTTTTCCAGTTTGAGCGCTCCGATTTCTTCAGCGGGACTGGAAGAGGCGAGGAAAACGGATCCGGCGGCCATGACGGCGAAAAAGCGGACACGAGATAAGAGGGAGGACGAAGATGGACTCATGGTGATGGGCAGATGAACCGGCGGCCATGGTAGCGCTGAAAAAGAGAGGTGTTCAAACCGATTCTGCGGCGCGGAATGCGGCATCGAACCGCTCGGCGAGGCCGGTGGGATCTTCGAGACCGACCGCAACGCGAAGCAAGTGAGCCGGAACTCCGTGTTGGGCGGCCCAGTTGAGTTCACGGTAATGGGCCAGCAGCGTATAGGGACAGCACAAGGTGTAATCGGTACCGAGGCTGGGGCCCTTGTTCACGGCGAGAGCGTCGTAGAAACGGGGTGCGCGAAGCGCTCCCTCGTTCAAAATCATCGAGAAAAGGCCGCCACCTCCGCGACCGGGACGGCGCAGCCGCGCGTAGGCTTCGGGACAGCGCAGGGACGGATGATAAAGCGCCGCGACCTGCGGGCGCCTTTCGAGGTGGTGAAGGAGGGCGGAAGTGTTCCGGTTGATACGTTCCATGCGCTCGGGAAAATTCCGGCTGTTTTCCTCCAGAACCGCGGCGTCCTCCGGCCAGAGTTCGCCGTCGTCGCGATGGCGGAGGAAATCCCTCAGTGCAACCGCGAAGTGGGAAGCCGAGCTAACGGCGATGGATCCGGCCATGACGTCACCCCGGCCCGAGATATTCTTGGTGAGACTGGTGCTGATCGCGTCGGCCCAGGGCATGACATCGACGTTGTAAACCGTAGCGATGGTGTCGTCGACGAAGAGAGGGACGCCGTGCCGCCGGGCTAACTGCGCGGCGGTTTCGAGGTCGATGGTGTCCAGAAGCGGATTGGAAGGCGTTTCGCAGAAGATCCCCGCAACGGGGCCCGCTTCGAGCACCGCGCGCAACCGGTCCAGGGACGCCGGTCCGGGGTCGGCCAGGAACTGCACCTCCCGGCTGAAGCGCCTCTGGATCTCAAGGGTATCGACGTAGGGAAACCCGAGTTGCACTGTCGGTCCGGATCGTCCCGTATGGAGGAGAAAACGGTGGAGCGCATACACCGCGTTCATTCCCGATGGAAAGAGAAAGACGTCCCCGGGATCACAGTCGATCCACCCGGCGAGACGCCGGATGAAGACGCCAGCAGCCGTTTCGTGACCAGCCGGCAGCCGCTGCTCTTCCAGCGCGGCTCGAGCGAGACGGCTGCTGACGATCTCGCCGGAGATCCGCCAAAAATGAAACGCGTCGCGAAACAGCGATGAGGGCAGAGACACCGCCGTCAAACGGGCGAAGCCGACGTCGTGAACAGCCTCGATCCCCGAATCCGCCAATCCCACAAAACGCAAACAGCGCCGGGCGGCGGCGGGACTGGGAAATACGAGACAACGCTCGCCGTCGCGGGCGAAACGTTCCTCCGCAGCGGCGAAAAGACGCGCAACGGTGGGGTGCAGAACGAAGCGAGGATAGCCGCAAGCCAGTGTGGCGAGGACTTCCGGACGTTCTTCCTCATAGGCGATCACGCTGTCCCAGGTAGGCATGCACACGGAGACGGCGTGGGGCGAGTCCGGAATGGGCTTGCCCAGATCCTCGGGTTTGCAGAGCGGGTCCCGCAAAAGATCTCTCATCGTGCGCGTGTTCTTGGCGGAAGCGCGCACTCTAGCCCGCATTTCTCATAGGCCCATTGAAATTCAAGTGACGCCCCCTATCAATCGTGAAGATAAAGGAAGCGCCCAGAATGTAAGCGCTGCTCCAGAGAGTACCGGCGTTGGGTTGGATCTCCGAATTCAAGATTCCTACTCCAAAAAAGCCGTCGGATTCGTACTGTTGTTTGAGGCGGGTCATGCTTCATACAGCCTACGGGCCTCCATCAAATGAAAGACGGCGATTCCGAAGCCGCAAGCCCTCACTCCTGTCCGGTTCCCGTCAGCGCGAGCGCCGGGTCGGCGCCGATTGTGCCGGTCAGGCCTTCGCGATACTCCTGCGAGTCAACAGAGTCGAGCATCGAGCGAGCCTGGTCGAGGCGGTCGCCGATGCGCAGACGTTCCAGCTCGGTTTCGTAGACAGGCTTTTCCAGGAACCCCTCTAGGTAGGCGACGTGCCGGCGCCAGAGCCGCCGGTCGACGGCGGCCTGGGCGTCGAGCCGCGCGGCATACCAATCGGAGGCGAACAGCGCTTCGCGGGTGAAGAGGAAGCGGAGTTCCGGATCGCGTTCGGTCTTTCCCTCGAAGGCGCCGTGGGCCATGATGTGCAGCAGCGCCTTGAGCGGAGGGCAGGCCAGTTCGACTGAGCCGTCCTCGAAGTAGTTCCGCGCCACTCGCTCCTGGGTTTCCGTGATGTTCCGCATCCCATCAGCAAAATCTTCGAGCGACTGCAGTTCCGGGCGCAGCATCTCGGCCGTGAACACGGTATCGGGAGCCGAGAACACCCGTCCGAAGAAAGTGGCCACGAAGGTCTCTGTGATCCGGTATCCCAACCTCGACGCCAGCACGGTCCGGCCTCCATGCTCGAAGTCCTCGACTTTCTCGAGGAACCCTTCGCGGATCAGGTAGGCGGGGTCGCGTTCGGGGATGAACATCCGGCACCAAACTTCGGGGGCCAGCAGCGAGATGTCGTGGTCGAACCGGAACCGGCTGCCGATGTGGCCGGCCGCCGTGGTGAAGCCGTGATATTCCGTTAGAATGAAAGAGACCAGAGCTGCGTTCAGATCGTGCACTGGGAGCAAGGCGTTGAACGGACCCTTGGTCAGGGCGCCCTCCGACCCGGCGCCAGTCGTGGAAGGCGACTCTCCCGTCAGCGAGGCCACGAAGTCCATGAACAGCTCGGGCAACTCCTGATAGTGCACCGGGCCGTAAACGGCCAGCGGCCGGATTCCGGCGACCGGGTCGGCCGGATTGTTGCGCCGGCCCCCGAGCACGGCATTGACCGGCGAGAGAACCGGAGCGTCCGCGGACAAACGCCGGTAGAGGCGGGCGCCCAACTTGGCCAGGTAAGTCGCCCGGGGATTCTCCAAGTCCGGCCGGTTCTGAAGATAGCGCGGATTCTCGGTCGGTTTCCCGCCCACCAAACGGGGCAGGTGTGGGGAAATGACGTAGTCAGGCGATGCCGCAGCGGCGAAGGCCCGCAGGCGTTCCTGCATGGGAACCGTGAACTGCTCGAACCGGATGGCGTCCCGCACGGTGGCCAAGGCCTCGGGTCGCGTGATCGGTTCATAGTTAGAAAAAAAGACGCCGCTTTGAGCGAAGTCCCACTCGGTCTTCTTGTCGTAACCGCGCACCACGGCGTCGTCGGGACGTTGGAAGAGCCGGTATTCACAATTCTTGACGAACTTGAGCGACGGATTGGTGAGATCAGGATGGGCTCCCGTGAGGGCGGCGGCGGGAACGACGGTCGAGGCGGAGATATCGTCCTCGGTCTGCACCTTCGCGGCGGGGGCGAAGTCTTTGCGCAGGGAAAACGTGCGCCACGTGCCGTCCTCGGCAAAGCCGACGCGGAGGTACTGGGAGACGAGCCGCTGGCGCCGGTAGATGAGCGTGTTTCCCTGACCGCCGTCGATCAAGTCGACGGTGAACCGGCGCCGCCACGTTTCGAACTCGCCCCAGTCCGGTTGGTAGAGCCGTTTGATGAGGAAAACGAGGTCGCGCACAGAGTTCGGGACGGCGGCGAGCCAGGCGTTGTAGTCATCGGTGTAGGCTGGATTCGGGGTGAGCAACCGGATCACCGACCCGAGCGAGCGCTCGGCCGAAAGAAACGGCCGCGACGGTTTGTTAGGATCGAGCGGCCGTTGATAGCGGTCGCCGTAGTCGCGGCGGATGATCGCCCAGGCCTGCTCCAAGTCGGCCGCCAGATTCTGCACGACAATCGGGCCGGCAATCATGGCGTCCGAGAGCGACTTCGATATCTCGGACTTTCCGCCGCCTGAAACCGTGCACGGCTTGTGACAAAATGTTCCCTCCGCGTTCGTCCCCACAAGCCTCCAACGCTGGCCCTGGGAAGGCTTGCGCATTTCCACTTTGTAGCCGGACGGCAACAGGTAAGTGCGATCCGGTTGAAGCGAAATCCGCTGCGCTCCGGCTGCGTTTTGCCAGGTGACGGACTGGCCGTGCAGGTCGATCCGCACATCCTCGGGCACGTAGAGTATGTCGGGGTACATGCGGTCAATGCCGTAACCCTCCGGCTGAAGATCGATGAACTCTCCAATTCGTTCGACAACGCCGGCAAAGGTGTGGTCGCCAGGGCGGTTCTCCTGATAATCGGAGAGCACAAACCGCTCGCCCAGGTCGAACGCGGGAAATGCAAGAGCGCCGCCAGCATGCTCCTCTTCGCAGTTGCCGGCGAGATTGGCGGCGTAGGAGATCTGGGTTTTGACCTCCTTCTTGCAGTAGCCGTAATAGTTATCGGCGATCAGGGTGACAATCGTGCCCCCCGCGTCGCGGGCCGTGATCTTGAAGGCCCCTCCTCCGTTGTAAAGCTCATCCTCCGATTTCCAGCACATGCCGTCCCGGAGCTGACGTTCCGTGGCATGCGACGCATGCGGCAAACCCAGTTCTTGCTTTGTCAGTCCGATGAGGTGAGGCGCCAGGATGACGCAGCCGGAGTGGCCCGTCCAGTGGACGACGTCGAGGCGGGCATCGTTCTCCGGCAGGTACGGATCGCCGGCATTGCCGAAGATCGACTCCACAAAGTCGAGGTTCGAAACGAGATTCCCCGGCGCAAAGAACCGGACTTCCATCGATTTCTCCGGCGTTACACCCGGCACTTCCGGAGAAACCACCGGGCGTAGAAGGAGGGAAACAAAGACCCGCGCCGGATGCGGCGAAGTGCCCGTGAACGGGAGCACCATCAGCTCGCCGGGCGGATCGAGCGCTTGCCGAAGAAGGCGGGCGAAGGTCCCTTTGGGAACCGAGGCTTTATCGGCTGGCGCCGGCAGCCCCCCTTCGGCCACGTGGAAAACGCCCTCGGTGGTCCGCCGGTCAGCGCGGGGGTTGTGGCACACGCCCTGGTCGACGCGATACGAGCTGAGAATAGACGACTGAAACTCATCCCGGTCAGGTGGCAGCGAAAGCATGCGCCCGATTCCGTGACGTTCGAGCACGATCGCCGAAGCGGGCACGAGCGCTGCGGCTGGATCCGGAAAAACTTCGGCGATCAACTCCTCGCCCAGGTAATCGCGTAGAAACGCATCCGTGGCTGCATCGGCCGGGCAGAGGTGATCGGCGAGCAGGCGGCTCTGTTCCTGGAACTTGGCGAGCAGTGAACGCCCGAGGTCGAGGAAGGGAAAGTCACGCTCATCGCCGACGATGGCATGGCCGCGCGCCGCCAGTTTGAGATTGACGAACTCGCGCAATCGCGTCACCTCGGCGGGCGAAGCGATGGCAGGCTTCCCTTCGGCGGTGAAGCCGATCTGATCGCGGAGGTCGGGCATAAGGACACCGTGCGGGAGGTGCGCGATGAGAGCAAGAGACGTGCCGGAACCGGGGCGCTGGACCCCTAATCCCTGGACGCGACGTCCTTCAAATCAGTTTCTCGACCTCGACTCGGACATCACCCGGCGCAACGCGGCGATGCAACTCCCTTGAAATCCCGCGAGGAAAACCAGAATGCCTTGTCCTGCTGTAGTCATCACTTTTCAATAGACGTTTGTCGACTGTCAACCCAAAGAACGCTCCTCCTTCCGCTACAGGAAAGCATATGTCAGTGTCGAGACACGGGCGGGGTCGCCGGCGCCTCCGGAACTGCAGTCGCCGGTTTTTCTGAATCGATCGGCTCGAGAGGAGGCTCCAGTGGGTCCGCGCTCTCCCCTTCGTAAAGCCGGGCCAGGGCCAGGGCGACTACTTCGAGCCTCTCGTAATAGCGCTCTTCCGCGAGATCCTTCTTGGAACGGCGCAGAGCGAAGAGATCGCGTTCGAGCTTGTTGCGTTGGAGCCGCAGCTCTGGGGAAAGCCCGCGTTCCTCTTCACTCGGAATGAGGGCCCATTGCGAGGCGCCAAGCCCGTCCAGTTCGCCGGTCCCTTCTTCGCCCTCGACGTGCACTTCCCACAGAGCTTCGCCGGTACTGCCGCGCCCGTCGCCGTTGTCATCGAGCAACGCTTGCTCGGTAGCGATGCGCCCCTCGCGGGAGTAGAAATCTTGCGTGTGGCGCGAGCCGGTGAGGAACGCTTCGAGCAAGGTGACCTGCCCGTCGTTGTCCAGATCGGCTTCGCCGCCGGCCCAGCAGCCGGCCAAAAAGAGCCCGAAACGAGAGTAATCGACCTCGAGCCCGCTTTTCGTGGCGGTGATGAGGATGCGCTCGGGAGCGGAGAGGGCCGAGATCCAGGGGCCGCTGCAAGAGCTGCCATTGATGAGGATGAGCGGGCGTCGAAAACGGGAGAGTAGGGGAGCGAGTTCGGCGGCGTCGAGATCGGGACCTTCGAGGTTCAGCCGGGCATCCCGGCCATTGTGGGTGCCATGACCGGCGAGCACAATCCAAAGAGGGGACGGCGACTCGGCATCACGCTCGCCTAGCAGTTGAACGAAGCGGTCGCGTTGGTCTTCGCTGTCGGGGAGAACTTCAAAAAATGCCGCTCCGCCTGCGAGCGCCGCTTCTTTCCAAAGCCTGGCGGTTTCGCGAAAGGGCTCTTCGAATTCGGGTTCACCGGCGCGACCGCGGAGGAAGAGGATTTCGCCGTCGGCGAAAGTCGAATCCATCAGGCAAGCTGCAACGAGGAAGCCGGCAGCGCTCGCAGATCGACATGAGGAGCGGTTCACGGAACTCCTTTCCAGCGGCGAATTCCCCATTCTCCCACGAAAGCCCCGATGGCCAGAAGGAGGAAGACGGGGAGATGCCAGATCGGCCTAACAACGGTTTCCATCACCGGCGCTTCACGGGTGGAAAGGCTGTCGACCAGTTGACCCAGGTCCTTCTCCACGACGACGGTCCCGCTCGTTTCTGAAGCGAGCCGTTCGAGCGCGGCAGCGTCGCCGCCGGGCCGCGATAATTCTTCCGCGCCGGGGTTGAAGGCCCAGCCGGCTTCCGCGTCGCCAATGACGCGGGAGTCTTGGGTTTGCGCTTCGGCCTTGGCGCGGTAGATCCCCGGTTCGTAGCAAATGTGCGAGCCCTGGAAGACCCCCGGAGCGTCCGGCGCGGGCTCGAGCGCGATCTCGTCCACATCCCCTGAGGGACGCGTCAGGACGAGCCGGACGCGGGCGTCGGAGTCCTTCCGGTACTCCTCGTCATGCACCGTGACCCGCATGGAAGCGATGGCCGGAAAGCGTCCGTCATCGAGCGAGTTCTCGACCTCGACCCGGCGCGGGGCGTCGACAACGAGCCATCGGACGAGTTGGCGCCAAAAGCGGTCCATGTCCGGCCGTTGTTCCGGATCACGGAAGCCCCAGCGCCAGATATCGCCGATGCCGATGGCGACGCTGCGGCCACGGCCGTACGACTGGCTGACCAGGGCCGGGTAGCTGTGGCCGTCGTTTCCGCGAAAGTGACCCACGAGGCTGGCCCCCGGCTTGGGCAGGCCGAGGCGATTGACGACGAGAAAGCCGGGCATCCGGTCGAGACGCTCTTGTTCTGCGCCTGCGTCCAGCCGCAGCCGCGCCCAGGGGGAAACCAGGCCTTCGCGCGTGAGTTCGTAGGGCGCTCCGGAATCCGGCAACGCCCGGCCCGGCGGATTGAGGTAGACGGGAAGGAGCGCTTCCAGAGGGCCTCCGGCATAACCGCCGCGCTGGAATGACTCCAACCCGCCGAGCATGACCAGTCCGCCGCCGCGCCGCGAAACGAAGCGTTCGATGGCCTCCAACTGGTCGAAGGTGAAGAAAGCCGATTCGATGTCGTCGAGCACAAGCGCGCTGTAGGCGAAAAGGTCCGGGTCTTTGGTGGGGAATCCTCCCGCGAGTTCTGTCTCGTCGCGCGTATCCTGTCGGACCAAGACCGGCTGGTCGTAGTCGCCGGTTTCCTCGGGGTCTTTGCCGAATCCGCGGAAGAGCGGATTGGTCTGTTCGCCGTCCCGGCTTTTCCATACGAACTTCGGCTCGCGCCGGGCGATGCGAATGAGGGCGGCGAGTTGCAGTTCCTTATCTTCCAGCAAAGCGCGGCGCAGAAACTTGTATTCCCAGTTAGGACGCCCCGTCACGTAGAGGACTTGATAGGGACCGGTGCGAAGATCGGCGACGGCGAAGAGCCGGTTGTTCTCCAAAGTTAGCTCCGAGTTCGCGACGGATCCCCCGGCCTCCGTTCCCTCTTGGGCGGGGCTGGAACCTAGGACGATCTCGACACGAAACCCGGTGATGCCCCGGGACTCGGGCTTCACTTGGACATGCACCGTTTCCTTGTGAACCGGGCCCCCGGCAGTGATCCGGCGGCTCTCCAAGAGGCGGTCGGATTCGTCGAGGAAGCGCAGCTCAGCTTCGCGCCCCTCTTCACAGCCTAGCAGTACGGCGTCGGCGCCCAGAGTCACCGGCGCGTCTTCAAACGCGCTTTCCCGGACCGAGACGCCGGTGAGCGCCGCGTCGGGACGAAGCGGTTCCCCTCCGGTGAAGATCGTGTGCACGGGGAAACCCGGAGGCCAGGGGAGGTCCCCCCTCCCGCCGGTCAAAGCGCCGTCGCTCAACACCAGCGCGCCGGCCAGGGGTTGCCCTTCGTAGCGGCGGCGGATCTCGTCCAAAGCCTGGCCCAGGGAACTGCTGCGGTCGGCGAACTCGAGTTCGCCGGGCTCGCGATAGCGGCGAAGACGCTCGCCGAAAGCGAAGCCATGCACCTTGAACTGGGTTTCGAGGCGGTCGAGCCACTCCGGCTTTAGTGTGGTTCCCAGGGATTCGCGCAGGGCATCCGCTCTCCCGGTTTCCTCGGAATCCAAGGGAAGCGCCATACTGCGGCTGGAGTCGACGAGAAGGGCGAAGATGTTGGCTCCGGCCACAGGCCGGCGTCTCGGCAGCAGGGGTTCGAGCAGACAGAAAACGAGGAGAGCGATGCCCGTGAACTTGAGCACCAGCGCGGGCCAGCGCCAGCCGCCGAGTTCCTTTAGGCGCAGGGTGGTCCAGGCCAGAAAGCCGAGGGCCACGATCCCAAAGCCGGCGATCCACGGCGCATGCCGCGCGCTCTCGAAGAGCAACGTTGGAATGGAATCGCCGCTTCCCACGCCCGTTATTCCTCCCCGTCCCGGCTCAACGAACCGTAATAGCGCTCGACCAGTTCGGCGAAAGCTTCCGGAACCGGATCGCGGTCGACGGGCAGGAGCTTGTTTTCTTCGCCGCCTTGCAGGAAGCGCAACTCCTGGTCAAGGGCGTCGCGCAGTTCGGTTAGCGGCCCCAGGACCTGGCTTTGGGCCAGGTCCCATTCCGGCAGACCGCTCCCGCGCTTGGCTTCGACGAGGAAGTCCCGAAGCCTTCCCCGCGCCCGGGAAACGGGGTCTCGCAGGCGTTCGTCGTCGAGAACGTCTTCCAGTTCGCCCAGTTGGCGGCGCCACTCGCGAAACTCATCTCCCCCGCCCCAGCCCGAGATCCGCGATCCGCCGCCGCCATCCGCGCCGCCGGCTAACTGACCTCTGCGGTCCCCTCCTTCAGCGTCCTCACGGGGCTGCCCGGAATCCGCGGATTCACCGTCTCCATTCTGACCGCGGCCTTGTCCTCCTCCCTGTCCTTGAGCTTGGCCCGGGTCCTGTCCTTGCGCTCCGCCTTCGGCCTCCGCCATTTCCTGGCCTTCACCTTCTCCCCGGCCTTCGCCGGGTTGTTGACCCCGGCCTTGCCCTAGACCCTCGCCTTCCGCTTCCTCCTCTCCGGCGTCCGCGAGCTGCCCTTCGCCCTCCTCAGATTCCGCAGCGGCGTCTCGAGCGCCGCCCTGCCCCGGTCCGGTCTGGCCTTCCTCTCCGGACTCTCCGGCCTCACCTTGCTGCCCGCGCCCTTGACCGTTGCGGCCTTGCCCTTGAGAGGGTTCGCCGGGAGTCTGCTGTCGTCCTCCGTTTCCGGCAAGGTCAGAGCCGGCGTCTTCTCCCTCTTCACCGGATTCCTGGCCGGGCTGTTGACCGGAACCTTCCCCGGGTTGACCTGAGCGGCCTTCTCCTTCCCCGGGCGACTCGGCGGCGCCTCCTCGGCCGGCATTCTCCGCGAGTTCCGCATTCTCCTCGCCTCCAGATCCTTCACCTGGTTCGCCGGATTCCCCCGCAGTCTCGCCGTTTCCTTCGGAAGGCGAATCCTCGGCAGAGGCTTCGCCATCCGGCCCGGATTGACCTTCCTGACCGGCCCCCTCGGGCATATCGCGCTGCATGTCTTCGAGGACGCCGGCGAGCTGCTCGCTGGCAAAACGCAGCGACTCCTCCTCGTTCCCAAGAATGGAGCGGGCGGCTTCTTCGATGCCGCGGGTCAGCGTGTCGACCCTCCCCGTGGCGTCGCGCAGGGAGGTGCGGGCATCGGCCATGTCGCCGGATTCCACATCGGAGGCAGACTGTTCGAGCTGCTCGAGAGCCGTCTCGGGCTTGGCTTCACGAATAGCGTCGTAGAGCCGGTTGGAGAGAAGCGGCTCCGCGACCTCCGCAGTCTCCGAGAGTTCACGCATGGATTCGGCAACCTCGGCAATGCGACCCCTTTGCTGGCGCATGTCGTCAGGCAGACCCTCGAGCCCCGGTTGCGCTTCCTGCGTGTCGGAGAGCGAGCGCCGTTCCCGGCGCGGCATGGCTTCGTCGGTGCCTTCGACGAGGCGCCGCCCCAGCTCTTCCTGCTGAGTGCTCATTTCCCGCGCTTCCCGCCGGAGATCCCGGACTTCCTGCTCGAACGCGCTGGCGACCTGTCCTCGGAGGTCGTCCTCGGCTTCGCCCAACTGTTCTTCGGCCCGGCCTGCGGCGGCCGCAGCGGCGGCGGCATCGCCTTCCCGCAGAGCGGCATCAGCTTCTCGCAGTTGCTCACCCGCTTGATCGAGTTGCCGGCGGGTATCGGCCATCTCACGTTCCTGATCCGGGTTGCGGAGGTCCTCCCGCATGCGATTGAGATCGCGGGCGATCTCGCGCTGGTCTTCCTGGAGTCTTGCGAGGCGGCGCCGGACCTCTTCCCTTTCTTCCTCGGTTTCGGCCATCTCGAGGGCGATCTGGGCTTCGCGAATCCGGTCGTTGAGCGTTTCTTGACGGCGGGCTAACTGCTTAAGCCGGTCCAGGAACTGAAGTTCTTCCCGGTTCTCGGCGCGTTGTTGGGCAGCTTCCTCCCTTCGCGCTTCGCGTTCCGTTTCATAACGCCGTTCCTCCTGAGTCAACGGCATCTGATCGATCTGCATCTGTTGGCGGCTGCGGCTGGAGGACGCGCTCGCGGGCGCCGGGGCATTGGATCTGCTGACCTCAATGCTTCGGGCGCGGAGGCGAAGGAGTTCTTGGTAGGCGAGACGTTCGTGACGGAGGGCGGGCTGAAGCGGCCCGGCTTCTCCGGATTCCACGCTGCGGTCCAGCTCTTCGGCGGCGGATTCCATGGCCGCCACAGCGGCGTCGACATGCTCGAGTGCTTGAGCGTCCTGGGTTTGGCCGCGCAAGGCTCCAGCTTGACCGATGGCGTGACGCTGGGCTCCGGCAACGGTCTGGCCATCGGCACGAATCCTGTCCGCATCGGGATTGGCACGCGCCAGATTCCAAGTCGCGCTGATGATCTCTTTCTGCAATTTGATAAGCTCTTCTTCCTGCTGCGCTTGTCCGGCCTGCTGACCGGCGGGATTCATCCGCTCGCGATAGATGCGCTCGAACGGGCGGACCTCCGCGAAATAGAGATCGCTGTCGGTGCGCCGGACCGCTCCGTTCCGATCGGTGTCTTCGGCCCAGAAAGAATAACTGACCAGATCATCGGGCTGGGCGCCGAGAATTTCCAGAGCGAGGTGGTGAGTGGCCGTCAATTGACGGGGCGGTTCTTCCTGGGCTCCTCCGAGGGCAACTTCTTCGGTGCGCTCGCCGAGCGTCCAGGTAATGCCGTGGCGAAGCACGCCAAAATCGTCTTCGATCTCGGCTTCGAGGCGCAGTTCCTCAAGAGGGGAGACTTCGGAATCGCCGCGAGGAAAGCGCATCGTGATCTGGGGCGGCTTATTCTCGAGGACGATCAATTCCAGCTCCGGGGGATTGCGATTGGTCCGGCCGTCTGCGTCCTCGAGGACGACGCGATAACGGACTGCCTCCAGGGCGGTGAGCGCGAGGCGATACACGAGGGGATTCCCGGCGTCGCGGACCGCCTCCAAGGGCTCGCCTTCGGCGGGCTCCAAGCGCGCGCTGCGGACTTCCTTATTGAGCTGGAAGGTGTAACTCACGCTAGAGTCCTGCAAGGCGTGAACCCTGTAGGCGTCCTCAACCAGGCGTTCGGCGAGCCCGGTGTGCGCGGGTGGTTGGATCAAAGCTGTGAGGTCTTCGATGCGGGGCAGATCGTAGACTTTGACTTGGTAGAACCGGGAGGCGCCGTCCTCAAACCGGACTTGGTAGACGAGATCGCCCGGGACGTTAGGAATGACACCGGCGAAAACGGGGTCGCCGAGGTTTTTGACCAGGGGAAGGGCTTGGAGTTCCTCTGCGCTCGGGCCGAAGGCCAACGCGGCGGCTCCAGGCCGGGCTTGGCCGAAGCGCGCGCTAACGGGCAGCCGCGAGCCGCGTTCCACTTCGACGTCGCCCGGATCCACGGCCACATCCAGGGCCTCCTCGACATCCACCTCGCCGAAGGCTCCGGCTCCGGCGACAGGCAAGGGGTAAGCGGGCCCCGGCGCCAGGATCCGGCTGATTCCCACAATGCCCAGCGCGGCAAAGAGCCCAAAGGCCGCATGCCGTCCCAAGCGACGGAAGCGCTCGGCGCGGATGAGCTTGTCATCCGGAACCATCTCGATCCAGCCATGCTGAAGGGCGCGGTCGAGAGCCTCTTGGATCACTCGCTCCTGAAGGAATGTCAGGGCCCCGCCCGAAGAAGCATGTTGTTCGACGGCGGTTCGGAGGAGGGCTTGGAGTTCGGGATGGAGCTCCTCCAAGCGCATCGCCACGGTAGCCGGAGTGAAATCCAAAGAACGGCTTCTGGCGATCAGGCAGGGAATGATCAGGGTTAAAGCCAGACCGCCGAGGACGGCGAGCCAGGAAAAGACGCCCGCGCCCACGGCGAGCAGGATCATCACGGCGGCGGCCGCGGCGGCCAACCAAAGGGCGATGCCCTGCCAGCGCGCCTCGCGCAATGTGGCCTCGCGCTCCCCGATGCGGTTGAAGAGTTCTTTGATGACACGTTCCATAGTCTTAGCCCTCTTGAAGTGCGGCCTGCTGCCGGCCGTGGCATCGGGCGGCGTAGAGAATCTCCACCAGGACGAGTCCCAACGCCGCCAACAACAGATACCACCAAATCTTCTGTTGCGCCTCCCTATCGAAGGCGGTCAGAATTCGACGAACCTTCCCGTCCGAACCTGTTTCCACCGCGGGCTGGTCCGCATTTCCGGACCGGCTCAAGGCCCTTTCGAAAACGGCGGGTTCGACCTCTTCAAGCTGACTCTCAGCCGGATGGAGATTCACCGCATAACGAATCTGATCGACGCCGGCTTCGACCACGTAGATGCCGGGTTCTCCTGTTTCGGTCCAAGTGGCCGCGCCTTCCGCGATGGCGCGGGGCACTCCATCGGGCGGAGTGATGACCACTCCCGGTTTGGAGGGAAGAGGAATGGGATCTCCGATCCACAACACCGGTTCCCGGAGCAGGTTCCCGCGGCTTTGTTGGAAGATGCCGAAGAGAAGGGGAATAAACTTGCTGGAAACGGCGAGCTGGCTGTCGCGCCGGCCCCAACCGGAAGTGAACACGAGCAGGGACCCGGCGCCGGCACGCTGTTCGAGCCAGAGGGGATCCCGGGTGTCAAAGGAGGCGATCACTTCCGCGGAGGGGAACGCAGCCGGGTCGACTCGGCGGTAGCGCCAGAAATGGAGCCGCGTAAAATCTCCGAAACGCGCGTCGGCGAAGGGTTCCAATAGGGGATGAGCGCGGTTCACCGTGCTGATGACTGCATAATCGGCGGGAACGACTTCTTCGGCGGCGAGAACGTCCGCGGCCCCGGCCAGCCTCGTCAGGGCGAGCGCAGCTTCCGGGCGATCGAGCAGATAGAGGATCCGGCCGCCGCCATCTAACCAAGGCAGAAGCAGCTCGAGGCTGTCATCGGGAATCTCCCCGGTGGCCACTGTCAGTTGGAAGGAGGTCAAATCCAGATCTTCCAAGGATTGATCCAGGGTTCGCTCGACCAATTCAGGCCGGAAAGAAGGCGTGGCCAGGAGAGCGCGGCGCAAGAAAAAGAGATTGCCGTCCGGGCTCGCCGCATCCCCAGGACCGTAGTAAAGGATGCGAAAGGGGGTCTCCGGCGGAGGGCTGACATACCAACGGTTGTCAAAATCATGGGTATCTCCATCTAAGGCGAGAGCGGCGGGTGTTTCGTTAGTGGGAAAGGCCGGAGCTTCGGCAATCCGCGAGGCTCCAGGAATGATCTGCACCGGAACGGCCTGGCCAAGAGGCTTTGATGCCGCCGTGATCCAAGTCAATTGGACCGCGCCGGCTTTCGTCGCGGCGTTGGCGAGAAGGCGGGCCCGGCGGCGCGGTTCCTCGTCCAGTCTTGCGTCCTGTTCCCGAGGCAAGACTTGGAGGGAGGCGTTGGCAGGTTCGTGTACCTCGAGCGGCACGGGACGAAAGCGCATGTTGGCGGGCCAGTCGTGCTGTTCCAGCGTCTCGAATCCTTCTCCGCGTTGGAAATCGGAGATCAACACGAGTTCGCGGGTGCGATCGCCGCCCAGCTCGGCGCAATGGCTTTCCAGGTCTCCAGCGGCGGCGGCCAGAGCTTCCACGGTGCGGGTGCGTTCCCAGCTAGGTTGCAGCGTTTCCAGAGCCGCCTCGACCAACCGCTGCCGCTCCGATTCCAGCGGGGCGCGTTCCCATTGATCGAAGGAGATCAGGAGGTCGGTCCGGTCGCCGAAAGCGGCGAGTTGGAGGGCGTCTCCTAACTGAAGTCCGCCCGCTTCTCGCCGGACCTCTTGTTTGGCTCGCTCCCACAGGTCCTCGCGCCGCATGGAGGCGCTGCGGTCGATCAGGATGGCCACGGTGCGTCCGTCGTCAGGGGCCACCAGCGGATTCTCCTGCTTCAGGAAGGGGCGGGCGAAGGCCAAGGCGATGAGCGCCAGCAAGGCACAGCGCAGCAAGAGGAGGAGGAGATTCTCGAGCCGGCGATTTCGCTTCTCGCGAATCGGCGTCGGCGACAAGAACATGAGCGTGCTGAATCGCACCTTCTCTCTGGTATGCCGGTGGCGGAAATGCAATGCGACCGGAATGGCCAGCGCGGCGAGTCCGGCGAGGTAAAGCGGAAAGAGGAAGCTCATGCCCGCGTTTTCCGTTTCTGGTGGATGCCGGACCGGCGGCGCAACAGGTCGTAGAGCGCATCAAAGAAAGACGCATCGGTGCGAACGGGGAGGAAATCGATGGCATGCCGCCGGCACAAGGCGCGGAGGGCCTCGTCGTGTTCCTGGAAGCGTTGCCGGTAGAGGGGCCCGGCAGTGGCGGGGTTCAGGTAGAGGATGCGGCCGGTCTCGAGGTCTTCGAACCGGGCGGTGCGCGAGAATCCAAAGTCCAGCTCGGCGGGGTCCAAAATCCGATAGACGACGACGTCGTGACCGGCCCGGGCCAAATAGCCGAACTGCGTTTGCAGTCCTTCAATGGGAGCGAGAAGGTCGGAGACCAAAACCGTAAGGCAACGGCGGCGAGCCCTGGGCAGGTAATCGTCGAGGGCCTTCTTGACGTCGGTTTCGCCGGGGGCGGATTCCCGAACCAGGCCCGCCAAGATGTGCTGGAGTTGTCCCTTTCGCCGGGAAGGCGGCAGATCGTCGAGGATATGACTGGCGAAGGTCATCATGCCCACGGCGTCCCCTTGACCCAAAAGAAACCAGGCAAATGTGGCGGCCAAGGTGGCCGCGTACTCCGCCTTGGTGTAGTCTCCCGATCCGAAGCGCATGGAGCGGCTCAGATCGACGAGGAGCCGGCATTCCAGATTGGTCTCCGCCTCGAACTTGCGGATACAAAGGCGGTCGCTTCGGGCCATCAACTTCCAATCCAGGTGGCGCAAGTCGTCGCCCGGCGAGTAGGCCCGGTATTCGCTAAACTCGACCGACGAGCCGTGATAGGGACTCCGGTGCAGTCCCTGGAGGAAACCTTCGAGGATGAGGCGCGCCCGCAGCTCGAGTGAACGGATTCGCATGAGCGACTCCACGTCGATCCGGTTGGAAGCGGGGGCGCTCATGATGCGGGACGATCCGGCGGCGTCACAGAATCTCGTTGACGAGCCGCTCGATGACGGTTTCCACGTTGACCCCGTCCGCTTCGGCGCGGTAATTAAGGAGTATGCGGTGACGGAGCACCGGCGCGGCAAGCGCCCTGAGATCCTCGAAGTTCACATGACTGCGTCCGTGCATGAGGGCGCGGGTCTTGGCCCCCAACACGAGATTCTGGCCGGCGCGAAGGCCCGCGCCCCAAGAGATCCATTCCTTGACGAAGTCCGGAGCGTCGCTTTGCCCCGGGCGCGAGCGGGCCGCCAGTTGAACCGCGCGCCGGGCCACTTCTTCGGCGATGGGGACTTTCCGGACGATCTCATTGAAGGCGAGCAGGTCGGACCCATGAAAGAGCGTTTCGAGTTTTTCCTGGCGCAGGCCGGTTGTCTTGGCGACGACCGCCACTTCCACGTCTTCCGGAAGATAATCGACCCTGACATTGAACATGAAACGGTCCAACTGCGCTTCCGGCAGCGGATAGGTGCCGTCCATTTCGATCGGATTCTGCGTGGCTAGCACGAAGAAGGGTCGAGTCAGCGGATAGGTCGTGCCCGCGACGGTAACTTGGTACTCCTGCATGGATTCCAGGAGCGCCGCTTGAGTTTTCGGAGGAGTCCGGTTGATCTCGTCCGCGAGGATCATGTTGGCGAACAGAGGGCCTGGAACAAAGCGCATCCGCCGCCCTTCTTCGGTTTCTTGGAGAATCTCCGTGCCGGTAATGTCGGCAGGCATGAGGTCGGGGGTGAACTGAATGCGTTGGAACTCCAGGTCGAAGATCTGGGCGATCGATTTGACCAACAGCGTCTTGGCCAAGCCGGGCGCTCCGGTGAGCAGGCAGTTCCCGCCGGCGAAAAGCGCGATCAGCAATTGCTCAATCACTTCTTCCTGGCCCAGGACGGCCTTGCGCAGTTCTTCCTCGATCCTGCCGCGAGCCACCTCCAAACGGGCGACGGCATCGCGGTCATGTTCGTAAGCTGGATCTCGAGGCAGGGGTTGCGCGGGCATGGTCATAAGCGGGGCCGCCGGACAGCGGAATTTAGGGAAATGGATAGTCAGTGCGTAAGCGCGTAGAAAAGAATGTTGATGCCCATCGGGTAGGCTTTCGCTTCGGAGAACACCCGGAAATACCACTCGTCCTCACCTTCCCGCTCCCAGCCGTCGCCAAGATCGGTATTGTGGCAGATGATCATCATCATGCGCCCGGCGTCGTCGAACATAGCCCGATAGTGGACTTCTTCGGCGCCGGGCTTGTTGGCTTCATAGGTGATGCCGTAGGGCCGGCCTTGATGAGCCCAGTCAATCGAGGGAACCTGGGGCTTCTCCTTGAGATCAAAGACAGCGCGGAAAACGGGATGATCGAGTTCCAGGTCGACGATGGGCCGGCCGGGAAAAACCCGTTTGATCTCCGTCTCGAAATTGTCCCACTCCCAGTCTCCCCAAAAATCGTCAACCATGAGAAAGCCTCCGTTCAGGAGGTAACGGCCTAAGATCTCAACCTCTTGCGCCGTAAAATAGAGGCCGCCCGGTTCGACCATGTAAACGAAGGGGAAGTCGAAGAGGCGCGGGTCGGTGATGGCAAGGTGGACTCCTGTCGGATGCACTTGCAAAGAAGTCAACTGCTGCAAGCGATACGAAAAATTAAGGTCGCTGTCAGGGTAATCCGTGGCCCAATCCCCGCCGTGACCTCTCCTTCCCCGGCCGCGTCCCCGGCCGCCTCCATTGTACTCCAGACGCACGAAGGTGAAGACGTCGTTGGGCAACTCGGAGTCCTGCTCCCACATGGGAACGCCATTGCGCATTTCGGGATCGGTGAGATCGAGGTTGTCGCCCCAGCGGCGGCGCCATTGCGCCGCCAAAACGACGGCCGTGACCAGCAAAATGATCACGGTGCAAGCGAAAGAGCGGGATCGGAAGAGCATGCGATTAGTTGGCCAGTTCCAAAAGAAGCCTTTGGGCATCCCGGAAACGCGGAGAAGCGGCCAGGGAGTCCAGCACGTGCCGCCGGGCCAGCAGGGGATCCTCCTCTTTCAAAAGCCGGGCGATGCGAAAGTGAACGCGCGCGGGGTTGTCGGCGCCGATGCGCAGCAGCCGGCGGAATGTCCCGGTGGCGGCTGAAGCCTCGCCCAGAGCTTCTTGCGCCTCTCCCAGCCGCCACTGAGCGCGGGTCACGAAAGGATTGACCGACAGCGCTCGAGTCGCCGCGTGGCGCACGGCTTCCCAGTTCTCCTCTTCGCCCTCCAAGTCCAACAACCGGAGCATGGCTTCGAGATCCTCAGAAGACCGGCGGACCAGTTCCCACAGTGCGGCGGCTTCCCTTTCCTTGTCGGCGCGCTGCCGGTGGATCTGGGCGATGGCGCCATGCACGGGATCCATGGCCGGGCTGTCCGGATTCAGGGCGATGAGCGATTCCGCTTCGCTTAAGGCTTCGTCAAGCTGACCCTCCACCAACAGACTGCGGACGAGGGCGAGACGAATATAGAAATTGGCCGGACGGCTCTCCAATGCGGTCCGGAGGTCCGCGCTGCCGGCCACATCGTTGCCCAACGCCGCCGGCGACCAATCCAGACCGGCGCTGAAGGCTTCGGCCAGCGACTGGGCATAAGCGCGAAAACCGGTTTCCAACTCGTCCAGTGACGCGACAACGCTTTCGAACGCCTGACCCACAGGCTCGCCACGTCCAATCGCGTCCAAGACTCGCCGCAAGGCCTCGTCGTCATGTTCGGAAATGAAATAGTCGACGAAAAGTCCGGATTGATAGTATCCGAAAAGGAGATCCTCGGGTTGCTCCGGTCGCACAAAGGCCTCGTTGAGCGAGTCGAGCGGGATCAGGCCGCCCTCGCGCAAAATGCGGTCGCGCTCCGCCGGCGTCATGCGCCGCACGGCGCCGGGATCGCGGCGGCCCTCTTCATAGACCGATATGCCCTCGCTCAGCCAGCGCGGAAGCCGGTTCCGGGTAGCGCCTAGTGTCACCGCATGACAATACTCGTGCCACAACGTCGATTCCCAATTGCTGACCCGCGCCCCGATTCCGCCGGGACTGTTCATGGTCACGACATAACCGAAACACGCTCCGAGAATGCCGTCGCCGCCAAGGAACCCAAAGGTCCGTATGGCGAAATCTTGCTGTTCCGGAAAGAACTCGACGAGTACGGGCCGGCTCGGATTGAATCCGAAACGCGGGTGAAGCTGCTCCCGGGCTTCTTCCAGCAGTTCAAACACTCGCTCCCCGTAAATGGCCATTTCGTTCGATTCCATGCGCACGATGAAATCCCCGCGCCGCTCCAGGGTATAACCCCGGATTTGGTCATAGAGCGTCAACAGATTGTAAATCGGGACGTTGTAGGGATCATCGTCGTGAAGCTGTTCGACCAGCCGCCAGGCTTCTTCTTCCTCCCCGAGGCGAAGCAGTTGCTGGGCCAGCTCGATGCGGGAAGGCAAATGGCCGGGATCGATTTCGAGCGCGCGGCGCAACGCGGCCACCCCTTCGGCAAAGCGCATCTTCGTTCCCAGCCAATTGCCGATGAGATAATCGGGCTCAGGGTCTCCGGCGCGCCCGCCCAGCGCGCTCTCCCGAAACTTTTGCTCCTCGGTTCCGTCGCCGTGGAGATGGGCCAACACCGAGCGCATGGACCACAGCGCGGGCAAGTGGTTATTGACCTTCTCCGCTTGATTGAGGGTTTCTTGGGCTCCGTCGAATTGGTCGGTGAGAAGCTGATGCTCGGCGGCGAGGAGCAGAGAAGGGGTGTGCCGGGGGTTGTCCTGGAGCTGCGCCTGCACCAGTTCCATGGCGTAGGGACGGTCGCTGTTGAAAAATGCGCGAGCCAGACCGTGGCGCAGATCGGGATGTTTGGGATCGAGGGCGAGACCAGCCCGGAACTTCTCGGCCGCGAGCTGGTAATCGTACTTTTCCATGGCCAGTTCGCCGGCGTAGAGGAAGCAAGCCGGGTTCTCCGGTTCTCGCTTCTGCATTTCGGCATAGACACCCTCGAGCACTTGCTTGGAATCGAGTCCCAGCAACACAAGACCCCGGCCGAAAGCGAGGGCGTCCTCCGCGGTGAATAAGTAGCGCTGGTAATAGCGGAGCCGGTCGAGGGTCTGTTCGGCGGCGTCCGCCAGCCCCAGATCCGTCTCCAGATTGTAACGGAGCAGTTGACCCTGCGCGGTCCGATGCAGCTCGACGATCTCCTGGAGCTGCTCAAGCGCTTCCTCATAGCGGCCAAGATCAGCCAGAGAACGCACTAGCAGTACTGCGGGCTCGCGCGTGTCGTCGGAAATGTCATCCAGGAGCCCCGGCGCACGTTCCACCACCTCTTCGTATTTCCCGGAGCGATACCAGGAACGGAGTTCCTCTGCTGGTTGCAGTTCCTCGGCAAAGGGATCGTCGGGTTCTGGCGGAGTTTCTTGCGCGAATCCGAACCCTCCACTCACGCTCGAGAGCGCGTAGATCCATCCAATCAGCTTTAGGATACGCCGGTTGCGCATGTGGGACGCGGGGGGTTCCGCGAAAACTCTACATGGAGCCCGAGAGGTGGAAACCCGAAAAACGGTGACCCGGAAAGCCGCTACCCGCGCGCTCGCGAGAAATCCGGCAGCCGTCATCATCCCACAAGAAACCCGCCAGGCGCGGTTGGGTCGCGCGGCGGGGCGAGGATTCTCGAGCCGGGTGCAGTTCTTCCCCCGTAGCGGAGCGCCTCAGCGTTCAGGTGCAGCTTCGGCCGGCGGGGAATCCGAAACAGAGTGAAGGCGGACATGCGAACGGGCGCCGAAACGCCCAGGATCGCGCGTGGGCCCGCATTTGCGCGGGCTACGCAGCGGAGCGGGCCGTCATTCCTTTCCACCGTCAAGACTACCTTGAGCGCAGAAACCGGAACGCTATGTTCCATCGATGCCCATTTACGATTTCCACTGTCCGTCCTGCGAAAGCGACCACGAAATCCTCGTCCGGTCCTCCGCGGACTGGAAGGAAACCCGCTGCCCGCAGTGCGGATCCCGGCCGCTGCGCAAAAAGCTCTCCGTCTTCGCCGCCGCTTCGACCGCCGGCGAAGCGTCCCCTTGTTCGGGCAACCCGCGATCCTGCGGCCGTTGTGCGCAGGACTGATGCCATGCTGCGTCCGGCGCCTCAAACCATCATTCCCCCGGCCCTCGTGGAACAATTGCGGGAGGCGCGCAGCGTCGCCGTCCTGACCGGCGCGGGGATTTCTGCGGAAAGCGGTGTCCCGACGTTTCGCGATGCCCTAACGGGACTGTGGGAACAATTCCGGCCCCAGGAACTTGCCACACCGGAAGCCTTTCTGCAAAACCCGAAGCTGGTGTGGGAATGGTACGCCTGGCGCCGCAAGCTCATCAACACAGTCTCCCCCAACCCGGGACACGAGGCCATCGCCAAGATGGCGAAGCGATTCCAAGAATTCACACTCATCACTCAGAATGTCGATGGCCTCCACCAACGGGCCGGTAACGTGGATGTCCTGGAGCTGCACGGAAATCTCCATCGCGTTCGCTGTCTGGATCATCACCACATTGCCGCGGCAATTCCGGATCCGGACGTGATCGCCCCACGCTGCGCGGAATGCGGCAGCCTGCTCCGGCCTGACATCGTCTGGTTCGGGGAGGCCCTCCCGGCCGGGACTTACCGGCGAGCCGAGGAAGCCGCCTCCGCCTGCGATGTGTTTCTCAGCCTGGGAACGTCCGGGATCGTCTACCCCGCCGCCGGACTGCCCCAGCTCGCCGCCAGCCGCGGCATCTGCCTGGTGGAAATCAACACTACCGAAACCGAACTCAGCCGGCTGATGACCTATTGTCTGCGCGGTCCCACCGGCAGAATCCTTCCTCAATTGTTAGAACAGTTAGATCAACGCGCCGGCGGCGAGCCCCGAGTCTAATCTTCCACCACCACATCGTCGAGGTAGAACCCTGTTCCATTTGGCTCACCATCGTCGCTCAGGAATAGAAATTCGATGATCACCCGCTGTTCCCTCGCCGCTGCCGGCACACTTTGCCTGAACTCGGTCCATCCCGGGGTTGTGCCCCAAAAGATGCTTTCACTGACAAACAGCTCCACCTCGCCGGACTCGTCGAGATACTTCAATTGCACGCCTTCGGCGCCTTCCGTGGCGTCGACATAATACCAGAAACTGAGCCGGGGCCGCGCTACGCCCGTGAGATCAATGACCGGAGTCCGACATCGGGAGCGCTCACCAACGTCGCCTGATGCCATTCGCCGTCGTTGATCGCAGTCGTCCCCTGGGAAACATCGGCATTCCCACCGTTACCCGTCAGCACCGACTCGCCTCCGCGCCGGTGGATGAGCCAGCGGTTGTCTTCCCCTTTTGCGATAAGAGCCTGCCAGTCCTTTTCAAAGGCGTTCACCCGGAACCAAGCCGTCACGGTGAACCCCGTCTGGTTTCCCTCCTCATCAAAGCCGTCGAACCTCGCCTCGTTGCTCGGATTGACTTCCACGAATTCGTTCACTCCGTTCAATTGCAAAGACTGCCCGATTTTTCCTTCAGCAAAGGTGGGCACGCCGCCTCCTCCCATGAGCGCGCCGTCGCTGTCCGCGACGCCGTCATCCAGTGTGGGAGCAAATGGAAGGTAGAAAGTTCTACTCTCGGATCGATCCGGAACCTCCACCGCGCAACCCACCGGGACCCGCAGCGCCAGGACGCCAGAGGCGGTCCCTTGGCCGCCGCCGCTGGAAATGCTAGACTGTCCGCCGTATGGAAGCTCAAATCGCCGCCCCTGGATCCGACGCTGTCGAGGTCCGGCTGTCCGCCATACTCCAGCGGCAACGCAAGGCCCAGCTTCTCTCCGGTCCGCCGGCCGCCGAGGAGCGGATCGGTCGGATCGAGCGCCTCTTGAGCCTGATTCGGGGCAACGCCAACGTCCTCGCGGATGCGGTGGCGGAGGATTACGGATATCGCAGCCGGGAGGAGACCCTGATCGCGGATGTCGCCGCCTCCGTCGAGTCCCTCGAACACGCCCGGCGCCATTTGCGCGGCTGGATGAAAGACAAAAAGCGGATGGTCCGCTTTCCCTTGGGCATCCTCGGAGCAAAAGCGCGGATCCGCTTCCAACCCAAGGGAGTGATCGGAGTGATCAGCCCGTGGAATTTTCCCGTCAACCTCGCTATCTCGCCTCTAGCGGGGGTGTTGGCGGCCGGAAATCGCGCCATGGTCAAACCCTCCGAGTTCACTCCGGCGACTTCGGAGCTGCTGGCTCGCCTGTTCCGCGAGTCGTTCGACGAGGCCGAGTTGACCGTAGTTACCGGCGACATTGAAGTGGGCGCGGCGTTCTCCCGTCTGCCCTTCGATCACCTAGTGTTCACCGGCGCGACCTGCGTGGCCCGCAAAGTAATGAAAGCAGCGGCCGACTCCCTTGTTCCCCTAACACTAGAACTCGGCGGCAAATCACCCGCCATCGTCTCTCGAAGCGCGGACCAGAACGACGCTGCGGTGAAGATCATGGCGGGAAAACTGTTCAACGCGGGGCAGGTCTGCCTGGCTCCGGATTACGCCTTGATCCCCGTGGAACAGTTGGAGAGCTTTGCCGCCAAATGCAAGCAAGCGGTTGCCCGCCTCTATCCGAGGCTGCGCGACAATCCCGACTACAGCGCAATCATCCACGATGGGCATGTGAATCGCTTGCAAGGATACGTCGCGGACGCCCTGAGCTTGGGAGCCCGTCTAATGGATGTCACCCCGGCGGGAGAAGATCTTGGGGACCCCTCCAGCCGCAAGTTTCCTCCGGCGCTCATCTTGGGATCGACCGGCGCCATGAAGATCATGCAGGAGGAGATCTTCGGCCCCTTGCTCCCGCTGCGACCCTATCAAAATATTGCTGACGCCATCGCCGAAGTCAATGGCCGTCCCCGTCCCCTGGCGCTCTACTACTTCGGCCGCGATCCTGTCGAGGAGGAACGGGTGCTCAGCTCGACCTTTTCGGGAGGCGTGACCGTCAACGATACTCTCCTTCACGCTACCGTCGAAGATTTGCCCTTCGGAGGCGTCGGACCCTCCGGAATGGGACGATACCACGGCGTGCATGGTTTTCGGGAATTCAGCCACGCCAAAGCGATCTACCGGCAGTCGCGCTCAAAGACTGTGATCGAATTCTTCAGGCCCCCTTACGGAGAGCGGACTCGAAAGAGGATCGCCGCATTGGCTGGCCTGCGGTGACGTCTTGTCAGTCCTACCGCTGTTGGTTGGGATGATAATCGGATTGCCCTCGGGAAGTTCCAGTGTCGCGTCCTTTTCGACCTCCGCGCGCGTAAAACCCCGTTTGACTGCCTGCATGCCCTCCGGTGTCAGGCCTCCGGGCCGTTCTTCCCCCTCCACAAGAGCAGCATCCGGTACTTGCAGGAAGTCCTCCTGGGTCCAACCGGCCAGGGCCCGTTCTACCCTGGACCCGTCCGCGCCCGTCCGTCAATCTGTGTGTATAAGGTGTCTGACACAATATGATAAAAACAGTGCCGGACAATCGAAGGGGTGTTTTTCCTCGCCACAGCTTCTCACAGTGCGAACGTCCCTTGCCCCTAGCCGGCTTCCCATCCCCGAGTCCCTCATGGCGTTCCTGACCAACCGCAAGACGCAACCGGAATACGACGTCATCGTGGTCGGGTCAGGCGCCGCGGGCGGAATAAGCGCTTATGTCCTGGCCATGGCCGGAATGAAGGTCCTCATGCTCGAAGCGGGCAGGAATTACGACCCCCAGGCGGAAACCCCCATGTTTCAGACGCCGGAACAGGCTCCCCTCCGCGATGCCCCGACCCCTCAGAAGCCCTTCGGATTCTACGACGCCACGGTCGACGGCGGCTGGACGGTTCCCGGGGAACCCTACACCAGCGCTCCCGGCACAGAGTTCATGTGGTGGCGCACTCGAATGCTAGGCGGCCGGACTAATCACTGGGGCCGCATCTCTCTCCGAATGGGCCCCTACGATTTTCAACCGCGAGAACGAGACGGTCTCGGCCTCGACTGGCCCATCACCTACGACGACCTGTCCCCCTATTACGACCGCACCGAAAGGCTCATCGGAGTTTACGGGTCCAACGAAGGCCTTGAGAACACCCCGGACTCACCGCCCGGCGTTCTCCAACCGCCGCCCGCGCCGCGCGCTTATGAACTTCTCGTTCGCAAGCACTGCCGGACGCTCGGCATCCCAGTCATTCCCTCTCACCTCGCTATCCTGACCCAATTGCTGGACGCCGATTCCCTCGCGGAACAGTTGCATCCAGGAAACCCCAACGCCCGGCACCTCGCCGATCACATGCGCACGCGGGCGTCCTGTTTCTGGGCTACCGATTGCGGCCGCGGTTGCTCCATCCGGGCCAATTTTCAGTCGACCACGGTTCTCATCCCTCCCGCACTCGCCACGGGAAATCTCGACGTCCTCACGGACGCGATGGTTCGAGAGGTGTCGATTGATCGCTCCGGAAAGGCCACCGGAGTCTATTACATCGACAAAACCACGCGTCGCGACCGCCATGCCCGCTCCCGCGTGGTCGTCCTCGCCGCCAGCGGCTGCGAATCCGCCCGGATCCTCTTGAATTCCCGCAGCATTCTCTTTCCGGACGGACTGGCGAACTCCAGCGGCAACGTCGGCCGCTATCTCATGGACACAGTGGGAGCGAAAGTGACAGGTCAGATTCCAGCCCTAGAGAACGCGCCTCCCCATAACGAGGATGGAGCGTCCGCCATGCATATGTACATGCCGTGGTGGCTCTATCGAGAACAGCTCGCCGGACGACTCGACTTCCCCCGCGGTTACCATATCGAATTCCACGGCGGACGCCGCATGCCCAAAGCCGGAATCTTCGACGGGCTCGCCGTGCTCACGGGGGGTTCCTACGGCCAACGTTTCAAGGAAGATTGCCGGCGCTTCTACGGTTCCTTCGTCACTTTCTCCGGCCGCGGGGAAATGATTCCCAACAACGATTGCTATTGCGAAATCGACCCCGACCGGGTTGATCAATGGGGTATCCCGGTCCTGCGTTTTCATTGGAAATGGGCCAGCCACGAACTCAATCAGGCCCGGCACATGCACCACACCTTCGCCGCCATCATCGAAGCCATGGGAGGAAAGACGGTTACGCCCGTTCATGTCGACGACGGCGCCCGGGCCATCTACCGGCCCGGGGAGATCATACACGAGGTTGGAACGACGTGTATGGGTCTGGACTCGTCGATCTCCGTTCTCAACAGCTTTTGCCAGGCTTGGGAGGTTCCCAATCTCTTCGTCACCGATGGAGGTCCCTTCGTCAGCAATGCCGACAAGAACCCCACTCTTTCCATCATGGCTCTGGCCTGGCGAAGCTGCGACTACCTCATGGAACGGCTGAAACAGGGAGATATTTAAGATTCATGACTAGACCGGATCCTCCCAAGAATCTCGGAAGACTTGACCGACGCAGCGCCCTCCGCTGGTTCACCGCCGCCGCCGCTGCTGCTGGAGCAGGCGCCTCTGTCCCCCTCCGGCTCACGGCTCAGCAGGAGAGCCTAACGGAGGGATTCCTCGAATCGCCGCCCAGTCAGCCGGCAGGCACCCTGGCCGACCCGAATCTTCTGGACCCCAAGGTCCCCTGGGAACGTGTTTTGAGCGAGACCGAGCTTCAAACAGCAGCCGTGCTCAGCGACGTCATCCTTCCCAGCGGCGGCGGCTCGCCCGCAGCCAGCGAAGCGCACGTTCCCGACTTTATCGACGAATGGGTCAGCGCCCCGTTTCCAGTCCAACTCGCCGACCGCGAGGTCATTCGCGGCGGACTGGCCTGGATCAATACCGAAGCCTACCGCCGGTTTGAAGCGCCCTTCTCCGGTTTGTCGCTCGAACAACAATTCGCCATCTGCGACGACATCGCCCATGTCCCCGCGGCGGCTCCGGAGTTCCGCTTCGGAGCCCAATTCTTCAACCGCTTCCGTGAATTGGCCGCCACCGGCTACTACACCTCGAACGCGGGCTGGCAGGATCTTGGCTACGCCGGCAACATCCCCCTTCCTCGATTCGACGGTCCTCCCCGGGAAGTGCTTCATCACCTAGGACTTGAGGAAGATTGACCGGCTTCTGTCTCGCCGCTGAGTTCTTTCCAGTTGACGCTTGCCCACTCTTCGGGTTTTGCCTGTCCGAGCCCGCATTTCACAGACCCTTTTGAGCCCCCTCGTCCAAATATCCCTCGACGTCACGTCCATCGAGGAAGCACTGTCCACCGCGGAACTCGCTCTTCGCGCCGGCGTCGATTGGCTGGAAGCCGGAACCCCCCTCATCCTCGCCGAAGGTTTGCATGGCGTCCGCATCCTGCATGAGCGATTCCCCGGCACTCCGATCGTGGCCGATCTCAAAACAATGGACGGAGGGTATCTCGAAGCGGAGATGATGGCCAAAGCCGGCGCTACGCACGTCGTGGTTATGGCCCGCGCGCACGAAGAAACGATACGTTGTGTGGTGAAAGCGGGGCAGGATTACGGCGTTGCGGTCATGGGCGACAATCTCGCTTGCAAGAACAGGGTGGATGGCGCCCGCCGGCTCGAGGATCTGGGTTGCCACTTCATCGTCCACCACATTGGGTACGACGAACGCCGCGGCATCGCCGCCCGGGGTCTTCCTGCGCCCAGCCCGCTTGACCAGCTCCGGGAGATCGTCGCCGCTGTCCAGATCCCGGTTCAAGCGGTGGGCGGTCTCACTCTGGAACAAGCCGTCCAATGCCCAGCATACGGCGCCCCCCTCGTGGTGCTGGGAGCCCCCTTGACCATCGACGCCGAGGCCTTCCGCACTGCCGAGGGCGACTTGGAAAGCTCGCTGCGCCTTATTTGCAATCACGTCCACGCCTATCGCCCATGAGCACCAGCCCGGCCGTCGTCAATTTCGCCCGCGAACCCGGGTGCGTCGAACTGCGCGAGGTTCCCGCTCCCGCCATCGGCAATGAGGATGTGCTCCTCGAAGTCGCCGCCGCCGGCGTCTGCGGAAGCGACCTGCACCAGTGGCAAGCCCATCACAGTTGGCCGGTTAACTATCCCGTCATTCTCGGTCATGAATTCAGCGGAACCATTCTGGAAACCGGCCCCGGGGTCAGCGCCTGGAAACCCGGCGACCGCGTCGTCAGCGAGACAGCCGCCGTGATCGATCCTGACAATCCGATGTCGCGCCAAGGCCTCTACAACCTCGATCCTCTACGCAAAGGCTTCGGCTACGGCGTGGACGGAGCGATGACCCGGCTCGTCCGCGTCCCGGCGCGCTGCCTGCATCGCGTCCCCGATTCCCTGCCTCTCGAAATCGCCGCACTAACCGAACCCTGCTCCGTCGCCTTCAACGCCGTCGCCGTCAACTCTCATCCGAAACCCGGCGACCGCATTGTCGTTCTCGGCCCGGGCACGATCGGCATCCTTTGCGCCGCCATCGCCCGCCTCCACGGCGCCCAGGTCGCCCTCCTCGGGTTGGAAGCCGACCGAGGCCGCCTCGCCATTGCCGAGCAAGCCTACGGCTGCGCGCCGTTGCTCGATGAGGCCGCTCCCTGGGCCCGGGCCCGGGATGGCCTCGGCGCCGACGGGATCATCGACGCGACCGGAGTCTCCCGCGCGTTGGACACCGCTCTCGACCTTGTTCGCCCTAACGGATGGATCACCAAAGTCGGTTGGGGACATCAGCCGCTCGAGTTCTCCCTCGATCGACTCGTTCAGAAAAATGTCCGGCTTCAAGGCAGCTTCAGCCATAACTGGCCCATCTGGGAACGCGTCCTCGCTCTCCTCGCCGACGCACAGCTCGACGTTCGGCCGATCATTGGGGGGAAATGGCCACTCCAGGGCTGGCTCGACGCATTCTCCACCATGGCCTCCGGACGCGTCGTGAAATCTCTGCTTCTTCCCTAACTTCATCCCTCGCTTCTCATGGGTCGCCTTCAGGACAAAATCGTCATCGTCACCGGCAGTTCCACTGGCATCGGAGAAGCCATAGCCCGCCGCATCGTCCGGGAAGGGGGGCGCGTCCTTGTCCACGGCCTCGAAGAAAACGACGTTCAGCGCGTCGCCGCTGATCTCGGGCCAGCCGCCGCCGGCCATGTCGACGACCTCGAGGATCCTAATTCTGCCGAACGGACCGTCGCAGCGGCCCTGAACGCCTTCGGTAGAATCGACGGACTCGTCAACAATGCCGCTTGGGTTGTCGCCAGCTCGATCCGGGACACGGATCCCGAGCACTTCGACCAGGTCCTTCGCATCAACACCAGGGCTCCTCTCCTGCTCATCCGCGCCGCCCTTGATCATCTCGCTCAAACCCGCGGCTGCGTCGTGAACATCGGTTCGGTCAATGCCTACTCCGGCGAAGACATATTCCTCCCTTACAGCATCTCCAAAGGGGCCCTCATGACCATGACCCGCAACCTCGGCGACTGTCTGCATCGCCAATACGGGGTTCGCGTCAACCAGGTCAATCCCGGTTGGGTCCTCACCGAAAATGAGAAAGCCCGCAAAGTTCTGCATGGCATGGCCGAAGACTGGTACGAGCATCTCTCCCCCGCGTTTGCCCCCTCGGGCAGAATCCTGCGCCCCGAGGAGATCGCCGCAGCCGTGCTTTACTTCCTCGACGAAGAAAGCGGGCCCATCAGTGGAATCGTCTTTGAATGCGAGCAGTTCCCATTCGTCGGACGCAACCCACCCAAGTCCTGAGCCCTCTGCGCATTGTTGTCCTGTCAGGCTTCGCGACTCAATCGCGCCGCGGCCAGGCCGGAATCCGTCTCCTCCTACCCGCCCAGATCCCTCACAACCGGATCACCCGGACTGCATTGCGCCACAGAATCTTCTCGATCGCGCCGGAATCCGGCAACAACCGCCGCGCCACCTCCAAAGTGGCGGCGCCGCTGCATTCCGGCCCCGCCCCGCTGGCATCAGCGCAGTCGCTCCCATACAAGAGCTTGTCCTGATGCCTCTTCAGGAAGTCCGCGGCGTGATCTTCGTCCCGCGTCAAGGCATTGAGACCCGAGCCTGCCGACAAGTCGCCGAATAGGTTCGGATAATCGGATAGATAGCGGTCGGTTAGTCCGCCGGGTGTGACGGGACCCTTCGGATAGAGCGTCTCGGGCCGGTGATCGCGATCGATGTGTCCCCACCAGGTCTGCGCATGACCGATAAACCGCACATCCGGAAACCGTTCGAGCACGCGATGGAAGCGCTCGAAACCGTGATTGTAGGCGCCGTGCTCAAAGTGGAGCAGGACCGGCACGTCCCAGAACTGGGCCACCTCCGCGATGCGCATCATGCCGGCGGAATCGCAATCGACGTTGAACTTCTGCTCGCCGATCCCCACCGCGCCGCGCTTGAGCCAACGCTCCAGCTCGCGCTGCGCGTCGCGAAAGTCCGGAATCTCGTTGGCGAAAAAGCGATAGCGGTCCGGGTATCTCTTCGAGAGCCGCCAAGCCGCTTCCGTTCCGAAAATGCGCGCGGCCAGGCCGTTGGAAGCGCCTGCATGCGTGGAGGACCGGCGTCCTCTGGTGCCGGCCGGGAGCAAAACGGTCAGGGTCGCTCCCAGAATGTGCTGGTGCTCGAGGAGTCCATCATCCGATCGCCCGTGATAGTTCACGTGCTGATGCACATCGATCAATCCGGGATCACCGGAATCCTCTGGGCGAGGAGCACAACCGGGGACAGCGGAAAGACACAAGCCGGAGCCAGCCAGAACAGAACGCCCGATAAAGTCCCGGCGGGTCGAAGGGAGCAAAGGTTGCATAGGACAATGCCCGGTCTCTTTCTTTTTGGACCAAGACGCAAAACAAACCTGGCGCACGGTCTCATGCCGCGCCACCGCAAACGCCCGTCCCGGAGCTTCGCGCCCACAGCCTCTTCACTGGCTCCCCGGCAGGTCTTTGCCGGGATAGGAAACGGCTGCGGCCGTCCCGCCAAACTCGCCGGCATCAGGCGATCAGGTCCCGGATGACCCGGCCGTGCACATCGGTCAAGCGCCGGTCGATTCCGTTGTGCCGGAATGTCAGCTTTTCGTGATCCAATCCCAAGAGATGCAGCACGGTGGCGTGGAGGTCGTAGACCAAGGTCGGCTTGGAGCGCTCGAGCGGTTTGAATCCCCATGCATCGCTCGGGCCATGCGCCACTCCGCCGCGAATGCCGCCTCCGCATAACCAATTTGTGAAGCAATGCGGATTGTGATCGCGTCCGCGGTCGCCTTGCGTCGACGGCATCCTGCCGAATTCCGTAGTCCACAGAATCAACGTGTCCTCCAACATTCCCCTTTGTTTCAAATCGGCAATGAGCGCAGCCGCTCCCACCGCCATACCGCGGGCGAGGGGGCCGTGATCACGTTCCACGTCTTCATGGCTGTCCCAATTGCGTCGCGGAAAACCGTTGTCGTTGCCGGACCAGATTTGCACAAACCTCACCCCACGTTCCAATAGCCGTCTCGCCGTCAGGCATTTGCGCGAAAAATACTCCGTTTCTTCCAGCGCATTGATCTCTGCAGGCCAGCGAGTCCGGCCGTGATCCAAGCCGTAGAGCCGGAGCACGTGATCTGGTTCGGCGCTCAGATCCAAGGCTTCCGGCGCCGCCAACTGCATCCGTGCCGCCAGTTCATAGGAGCGAATCCGCGCCTCCAACCGGTCGTCGCCAGGCCGCTTCTCGAGGTGCCGCCGGTTCATACGTTCCAACACCAGCCGCGCGGCCCGGTCCGAGTCCCGGGTCACAAAGTCCGCTTCCCGCGGCGCAAACAAGTTCTCGATGGCTTGTAAACGTTCTGGGCGCAGGATCGTGCCTGCGTGACTGCCAGGCAGAAACGCCGGCTGCCAGTTCTTCGGACCGTTCGACGCGAAACCCCGGTGGTCGGGAAGCACGACAAAGGCAGGAAGATTATCGTTGAGGCTTCCCAATCCGTAGCTGATCCAGCAGCCCATGCCGGGAAATCCCGGCTCCTGGAATCCGGTAGCCTGCAGGTAGGTCCCCTGACTGTGCACCCCGGTCTTCCCCTCCATGTTGTGAACAAAAGCAATCTCGTCGACCACCGGCCCGAGCGCCGCCACCGGTTCGCTGAGCATCCGGCCACACTGTCCGTAATGCCGGAACTCCCATACCGGACGCATCCACGGACCCAGCCCGTCCTGAAAAGCCTCCACTTTTTCTCCGAAATCCGAGGGTTGCCCGTGACGCTTCACCAGTTCCGGTTTGAAATCGAACAAGTCGATGTGGCTCGCCGCGCCCGCCATAAACATCTGAACCACCCGGCGGGCCCGGGCCGGCTGGCGCAAAACGCCCGCGGATCCGCCGCCGGAGGAATCTTGCCCCAGCGCTCCCTCTGTCCCTAGCAAATGCGCGAGCGCGATCCCTCCGAGACCGCCTCCGCTATTCCACAGGAACTCCCGCCGCGACAGGGGTTTTCGTCCGTTTTCCCTCATCCTGTCAATCCACAAACACGAATTCGTTCAAATTGAAAAGAAGGCGGCACGCCGCAGGCAGACCGAAACGCCGGGCGTAATCCGCCAATTCGTCGAGTTCAGCGGCCTCCGGCGACCGGCCACAGCAGCGTTGCCAAAGCCACTTCACTTGTTCCTCGATCCCGAAGCGCTCCGAAGCCGCCCGCCGCGCTGCCTGCTCGGACACCGCCAGGAGAAACCGGTCGTTCATCAGGGCCAAGGCCTGCAACGGACCCGCCGATTGCTCGCGTTGGGCCACTGACAACGACGGATCCGCACAATCCAACACTTGCATCCAAGGCTGTGGTTGCGAGCGCACCGTGAAACGATAGACGGCTCGGCGATGCAGCGCCGGATCTCCCGGATCGGCGCGATCGTAGACGTAGTGGGGACTGTGCTCGGGCTTCTCCACGGCAAAATCCTGGAACCCAGGTCCGTACATCCGGTGGTCCAGGCCTTGCGCCGTCCACAACAGGCTGTCTCGCACCGCTTCCGCCTCGAGCCTGCGCCGGTTCATCCTCCACAACAGGCGATTGGAAACGTCCACGCGTTCCGCCGCAGGATTGCCGGCGGAATCTTGGAGGTAGACGCCGCTCGTGCAAATCAGCCGGTGCAGGCGTTTCCACGATCCTCCACTGTCCCGGAACTCGACGGCCAGCCAATCCAACAGCTCCGGATGCGTCGGAGCGCCGCCTAACCGGCCGAAATCGTTCGGCGTATCGACCAGTCCCTGGCCGAAATGGTGCAACCAGATCCGGTTCACGATGCTGCGCCATGTCAGCGGATTGTCCTTCCGTATGATCCACTCCGCCAAAGCCGCGCGCCGATCGCCTTCCCGGCGTCCGGGCCCCAGCGGAAACGCCGCCGCCACACCGGGTATCAGCCCCACGGCGCCGGGAACCGCCACGGGTCCGGGACGCGTCACGTCGCCCCGGACCAGGACCCTGATGGGACGCGGCTCTCCGTTGACGTGTCCCCGGCCCAAGAACGCTCCGCTCCCCGTATACACCGTTCCCGCATAAACCATCTCTTGCGGTGGAAGCGCCGCTGCCGCGGTATTCAACCGCGCGATCTCCGATTCGATCTCGTCCCGGGCCGCCAGCAATTCGGGTCCCGCCGCCGCGCGAAGCAGACTCTCCTGTTCTTCGCGCAACCTCTCTAGCAGCGTCACATCGTCTTCACCGGCATCCGGGACCTGCTCTGGGATTGGGGAAGCCTCCCTTCCCTCGCCTGTTTCCGGCGAAGTCGCCATCGCCGCGGCAATACGCGCTTCCATCCCGGCAATCCGCATTTCCAAAGCCAGCAGCTCAGGCGTCTTCTGCCTCGCCAGCGCCATTTCGATCTCCTTCCGCCTGATTTCTCTCGCCTCACTCTGCTCCCGAATGAGCCGGCGTTGTCGCGCCAGCTCCGGATCCGGATCCCAGGGACGATCCGCACGATCCAAAGCCGCGAACACGGCCTGCAGACCGTAGTATTCCTTCATGCTCACGGGGTCCCGCTTGTGATCGTGACAGCGCGCGCATTGCACTGTCAGACTGGAAAAGGTGTTCATCGTCGACGCGACCATGTCGTCGCGATCCAAATTGCGGGCCACCATGCCGTCGCGTTTCTCTTCCGGAACCTCCGCGTGCCCGATGAAATCCCAGGGACCGGCGGCGATGAATCCCGTCGCCGCCACGGCATCGGGGTCGTCCGGCCACAACACGTCCCCAGCCAGTTGTTCCTGAACGAAGCGTGAATAGGGCTTATCCGCATTGAGCGACCGGATGACCAGATCTCGATAGGGCCAGGCGTTGGGTCTCGGCTTGTCCTTGTCGTATCCGTGCGTGTCGGCGTAGTGGGCGACGTCCAGCCAATGCCGGGCCCAGCGCTCGCCGTAGCGGGGCGACGCCAGCAACCGGTCCACCAACCGCTCCCAGGAGCCCGGCTGCAAATCGCTCACAAACGCTTCCGTCTCCCCGGGTTCCGGCGGGAGCCCAGTCAAATCGTAGGAGAGCCTCCGAATGAGCACCCGGCGGCTGGCCTCCGGAGAGAACCCCAGTCCCTCCGCTTCGAGTCGAGCCAAGACGAAAGCATCGACCGGAGTCCTCACCCGCGCAGCATGCTGGGGACTCACCGCCGGCGGCTCCGGCCGCGCCAACGGCCGCCACGACCACCAGCCGGAGTCCGCCTCAGAGCCTTCCACCGGCCCGGCGGCGCCAGCCACTGCCAGAGCCAGCGCCATCCATCCAAAGCCGGTAACGTTCGGGCGAATCATTGATCTCGGGCGCAGGCATCTTCGGGTGCGCTCCCCGCTATTCGTAACACTCGATCCCGCCGGAGAAAAGTCCAAGCAACCTGTTCCGGGCGACGCCGGCGCCCGCAGCTCGAAAAATTACGGCCTCCCGTTGGACCGGCGCCTCCTCTCAAGGCATGCTCCCACAACATGAACGCCCAGCAACTCCAGAACCGCCTCCGCTCTTCCTCCCCGCCCCTTCTGCTCCACGTGCTGCCGGAGGAGATCTTTTCCGCTCAACGCATCGCGGGATCCCAGAACGCCTGCGTTTACGAAACAGCTTTCCTCAACCATGTTGCCCGGCTAGCCCCACAAAAACATCAGGACATCGTCGTTTATGGCGCGGGGACAGGATCTCTCGACTGCCCCTAACGTCAACAAATCGAATCCGCCGTCCCCAGAGCGCCTTCTGCGGCATAGCCGCACCGGGCTATTCCCAAGGGCTATGCTCAAAGTCTGAAGCGCCGGAGTTGCGCTCCGGATTGAGAGCGCCTCCGCCGCGACTGTCCTTGAGGGCGTTCGCCTCTCCTCGTCCACAGAACCTGTGGCGGCAAACCTTTTGCTTGCACGACAGCCCAGTTGGTCTAAAACTGCCCAACGGGATGATGAACGCTATGCTCAGAATGCTGATGGTTGTCATGCTCCTCGCGATCGGATTGGAGCGCGGGTGTGGTGAAGAAGTCGATATCACGACGATGCGGGCGGTGCCGCCTGGCAATTACCTTTGCAACTTGCGGATCCATGGAAAAGAGGAGCTTCTCAATTTTGAGGTGAAGGGAACAGAGCTGCTCTGTGTGAATGCAAAGGAAAAGGGAATGATCGGTCTACGGGGGAAAACGCATTGGATCGGCAACGGCGTCTTCATGACGCGCCTGGAGGGGGGCGATTACGTGGCGACTCAGTTCTGGGTATTCAGCAAAGATGGAACCGCCGTGATCAAGGAAGTTCCCGACCGGGGTGAAAAGCAGAGAGCCGTGCCGGTGACAGGCGAGACTCTGGATAAGTGATCTTCGACAAGATTACTACACGCGCAACGAAGCCGAGTCCCTGTCTGCACACGGGGAATGCTTTCGCATTTACGAAGGACGAAAAGCCGAACTGACTCGCCTGCCGGCGCTCGACCCGCCGTCCAACGAGCTGCTGGCGTGGTTGGATTGACAACGGTGAGATGGTTTACCATGAGTCTCCGTTTCGGGCTGGCGCGCGGCCGTCGACGGTCTACACTTTCAGGCTCCGGCCGGGTCCCGAAGGGGGGGGCGGCGAGACATCAATGAGAAGGATGAAACAGTCCGGTAAAAGAGGAATGCCGCGAAGGTGGCGATTGGCGATGGTCGCGGCCGCGATCTCGACAGCGGGGGCGACGGTTAACGGCGACGCAGAAAAGACGGTGTTTCGCGACGGAGATCTCGTGGTCCTGCTTGGCGCCGCGTTCATCGAACAGGAGCAGGCGTCGGGGCACGTGGAAACTCTACTGACGATTCAACATCCGGGAATCGATTTGCGCTTCCGGAACCTGGGTTGGAGCGGAGATACCGTCTACGCCCATGCCCGTTCCTATTTTGACGGGCGGTCCTTCACGGAGAAATGGATCGAGAATCCCCCGGAGGAGGGTTTCGAGCGTCTGCGGGCTCAGCTCGCCGAACTCAAACCCACCCTGGTGGTCTGCTGCTACGGTGCGGTGGCGGCCTTTGACGGCGAAGCTGGATTGCCGGTGTTTCGCAAAGGGTACGCGCGCATGTTGGACATGGTGAGGGACAGCACCGGAGCGCGTGTGACGCTGGTTTCCCCTCCGCCTTTCGAGAATGTGGGGCCGCCCCTGCCGGATCACGGGGAAACGAACCGAATTCTGGGATTGTGTCGCGATGCGTCGCGGGAGCTGGCGCAAGAGAGAGGACTGGGCTGGGCGGACCTGTTTGAGGCCTTGGGCGAGGGTCAGGCAACGCCTGAGAACGGCCGCTTCACGCACAACGGGCTGCTTTTCCACGAGCCCGGATATGCCCGGGTGGCGCCGGTGCTCGCGGGGTTGCTCGGTTGTCCACCCGTTCCGGCGACGGTGGATGCCGATGTGGCGCGTGGTGAAATTGCATTCGGCGGGGCAACGGCCCGCGAGATCGAACTCCGGGAGGATTCGATCCGGTTCGAGCTGACGGCGCCGGCCTTGCCGGGATCACCCATGGGAGGCGCGACCCGGCAGTTGCGCGTGCGGTCGCTGAGTCCGGGCGAGTACCGCGTCCTGGTCGACGGCGCGAATCTCATGACCGTGACGGCGGAACATCTGGAACGAGGCATTGAAGTCGCGACGGGTCCGGAGTTCGACCAAGCGGAGCGCCTGCGTCAGGTGGTGGTGGAAAAGAACCGCCTTTATTTTCACCGGTGGCGTCCACAGAACGAGACCTACTTGTTTGGATTCCGGAAACACGAACAAGGGCAAAACGCTGCGGAAGTCCCGCAGTTTGACCCCCTGGTGCGGGAGCGGGAGGCGTTGATCGCCGGTTTGAACCGGCCGCGAACGCATCGCTGGGTAGTCGAACCCGCGTCACGATGAATTTGAGCAGGCCAGAATCGATGAGAAGGGTTTTCGGAAGCACGATGGCGGTGTGGCTAGCGACGGCCGGGCTGAGCTGGACGCAGCGCGATCTCAGGGAAATCCCGGATACCGATCCGGAAGTCGAACGCCGTTCCTTTCAAGTGGCCGGCGGCATGGAGATCGAGCTGTTTGCAGCGGAGCCGCTGATCGCCAAGCCGGTGCAAATGAACTGGGACGAACGCGGGCGCCTGTGGGTGGTAAGCAGCCGTTTGTATCCGCAGATCAGCCCTGGGCGAGAAGCGGACGATGAAATCGTGGTGCTCGAGGATACGGACGGCGACGGAAAAGCGGACCAGCGGACGGTGTTCGCGGAGGGACTCTTGATCCCGACCGGGGTGATGCCCGGCGACGGCGGAGCTTACGTGGCCAACAGCACCGAGATTCTGTTTCTCCGGGATACGGATGGGGACGGAAAAGCGGACGAGCGGCGCGTGGTGTTGAGCGGGTTCGGGACGGAAGATACGCATCATATCATTCACACCTTTCGCGGCGGGCCGGAAGGGATGCTGTATTTCAACCAATCGATCTACATTCATAGTCATGTCGAGACGCCTTGGGGTGTGCGCCGGTTAGGAGGAGGCGGAATCTGGCATTACCGCCCGGAATCGGAAAGGCTCGAAGTGTTCTGCAAGGGCTTTGTCAATTCTTGGGGCCACGTGTTCGACCGCTGGGGACAGTCGTTCGCCACGGACGGCGCCTACGGGGAGGGCATCAACTATGTGTTTCCCGGTTCGATTTTTGTGAGTTCACCGGACGCGGCGCGGATCCTCCGGGGGCTCAATCCCGGCCAACCCAAGCACTGTGGATTGGAGATCTTGAGCGGGCGGCATCTGCCGGAGGCGTGGAACGGCTCGCTGGCGACCAACGATTTTCGCGGGCACCGCGTCAATCGCTTTTCCCTGAGCGAGGCGGGGAGCGGCTATGCCTCGAAGCAGGAGGAGGATTTGATTCGCACGACGCACGGGGCGTTCCGGCCGGTCGACGTGCGGATGGGTCCGGACGGAGCCATCTACATCGCGGACTGGTACAATCCGATCATTCAGCACGGAGAAGTCGATTTCCGCGACCCGCGGCGCGATCATGTGCATGGCAGGATTTGGCGCCTGCGATTTCAGGACAGGCCGCTGGTGAAGCTTCCGGATCTGGCGCAGGCAGGCGCGGCGGAATTGTTGGAACGGCTGCGCGATCCGGAAGATTGGACGCGGCACTTTGCCAAGCGGCGTCTGCGCGAGTTGGGAAAGGAGGCGGTCTTGCCGGCGCTGCGAGCTTGGGTAGAGAATCTGGATGAGCCGGCGGCGGAGTATTGGGGGGAACTTCTGGAAGCGCACTGGGTCTTCGAGGGTTTGAATGTCTTGGACGAAGATGTGCTTCGGAAACTTTTGACGTCGCCGGATCACCGGGTCCGGGCGGCAGGAGTGCGAACTCTCTATCACCGTCACAGCGAGACCGGCGAAGCGCTCGGGCTCTTGGGCGCCGCGGTGCGGGACGCGCATGCCCGGGTGAGATTAGAGGCGGTCAACGCGCTGCGACAGTTAGGAACAGCGGAAGCCGTGGAGCTGGCCATGGAAGCGCTGGATGCGGAGGTGGACGAAAACCTCGACTTCGCCTTGTGGCTCACCGCGCGAAGCCTGGCCGAAGTCTGGATCGATCCCTATCTGGCGGGCGGCTTGGATTTCGGCGGACAGAGGGACCGGATTCTGTTCGCGCTGCGCGCGGTCGAGGACGCGCGGGCGGTATCGCCGTTATTGGAGGAGATCCAGCAGGCCGGGCAGGAGAGTCCCGAAGTTGTGGAAATGGCTTCCGTGATCGCGGATTACGGGACGCCGGAGCAACTCGGCGCGCTCTATGGATCCGCCGCGGCACAGGGCTGGCCGAGGGTGTTGAAGGAATTGGAAAGGGCCGCCGCAGCGAACCGGCCGGCGCCGTCCGTCGCGGCGGAGGCGGTCGAGCGTCTCTTAGAATCTCGGGATCCGATGATGGCGACGGCGGCAGCGCGGTTAGCCGGAGCATGGTCCATGGAGATGCTGCGGCCGCGCTTGGAATCTCTGGTTTCCGAGTCCCAATCGCCGGCATTGCGCGACGCCGCGGTGGAAGGCCTGGCCGCGCTGGGGGGCGAGCGGAGCCGTCATTTTTTCGCGAAGCTGGCAAGTGAGGCGGGGAGTTGGAACTTGCGGGCAGCAGCAGCCGGGGGTCTGATCCGGGTGGACGTGAAACGCGGAGCGGCGGCGGTGGCGGCCGCGCTCGGGGAGGCCGAGGAAGCCGATGGGGTCGAGGAATTGTTGGAAGGAGTGTTGCGCAAGGGAGATGCGCCGGCGGCCTTGGCCAGCGCGCTTGAAGGCATACGACTCGAGCAAGCCGTGGCGGCGGCTGCGTTGCGGCGAGTGGAAACGAGCGGGACGCCGGGCGGCGGGCTTGCCGAAGCCCTGCAACAGGCCGGAGAACTGCAGCCCATGGCGCAACAGGTTTCGCCCGAAGCCATGGCGGAGTTATTGGAAGAGGTGCGGGCGTCGGGAGATCCTGGCCGCGGCGAATGGGTTTACCGGAGGGAAGCGCTGCAATGCGCGGTTTGCCACGCCATCGGAGGAGCCGGTGGAGTCCTGGGCCCGGACTTGATCAGCATCGGTTCGAGCGCGCAGGCGGACTACATCGTGGAGGCGCTCCTCGATCCTAACCGGGCGATCAAGGAAGGTTATCACATGACGGTTTTGCACTTGGCCGGGGGGGACGTGCGGGCGGGCATGATCGTGCGAGAGGATCCCAACGAACTGGTGCTGCGGGATCCGGCGGGACGCGAGGAACGTCTATCCGCGGGGCAGGTGCTTCAGCGCGAGATCACTCCGGTGTCGATGATGCCGCCGGGCCTGACGGCCTCGTTGCGCCGAGATGAGTTTGTAGATCTGACCGCTTTTCTTTCGGAGTTAGGCCGGGAAGGCCCTTTCCGCGTGCCGGCGCGTCCGGTGGTGCGCCGTTGGGAGACGGCGCAGGGCGGGGACGAGGCGAACGGGGTGGTAAGGCAGCTTGGGGTCAAGGCCTTTGCCCAAGGCGACGGGCGGCTGAGTTGGAAACCGGCCTACAGCACGGTGGCGGGCAAGCTGCCGCTGGAGGAGCTTGACAAAATTTGGGGATACCAGAACGAGTTTTCCGTACTCCGATTCGCCTTGGAGATCGCCTCCCCAGGAGAAGTGACGTTGGGGTTTCCCAATCCGGAGGGTCTGCAGTTTTGGGTGGATGGCGTGGAACAGACTGCGGAAAGGAAGCTGGTGTTGACCTTGGAAACGGGCCGGCGCGAAGTCACCGTGGCGGTGGACCGCGCGGTGCGATCTGAGCCCATGGAAATAGAACTGTTGGAGTCCGGGCCCGAAGGCGGCTCAGCGAGCTTTGTCGTCGGTCCGTGAAGCGCGAGGGTCCGGACCCGAAAACGCAGCGCGGCACATTGCTAATCAGCAATTGGATGCGCGCGGGTCGAGCAGGCGCATCCGCTCGCGATGCGCGGGGGAAGACACAGTACAGGCCGAGTTAGCAGGTCTTTCCGAGCCCTCGATGAACGCTTCGATGCGGAACTGGCCGCTCACCTTCGGATTGGAATCAATCGGCGCTTCTCGTTTGTCTCGGTTTCTGCTAATCTATACCTGGCTGGCCTGCCTTACGCCCGCTCATCATGGCTCATCAGTTCCATCCAACGTCAATTCGAAGGCGCCGCACCCGCCGTGAATTGCTGCGGGCCGGGGCGCTGGGATTGTTCGGACTGTCGACTCCCGACTTGTTGAAGGGCCGGGAGGGAGCACTTGTTCCGAGCAATGCATCAGGCTTCGGACGCGCGAAATCCTGCATTGTGCTGTTCATGTGGGGCGGGCCGGCGCATCAGGACACCTGGGATTTGAAACCCGATGCTCCGCAGGAAGTGCGCGGGGAGTTCCGCCCCATTTCCACAAATGTCCCGGGCATACAAATCTGCGAACACTTTCCCCTCCTCGCCCGGCGCACAGACAAGCTCTGCCTGGTGCGCTCCATGACCCACAACAACGGCGATCACACCGCATCGACGCACTACCTTCTCACAGGCGAACCGCCTCCCCGTGAGACCGGGAAGAGGGCCCAATGGCCACACATCGGCGCGGTGCTTTCCGCCGTGGGGCGCGGGCAAGGGCCGCTCCCGCACTTTGTCTCCATGCGCCCGAAACTTCCGAACGAGGTGCCGCGTTTTGTCGAACAAAGCCAGGGCCAGTTTGCCGGCTGGCTCGGACCGCTGCACGATCCGCTGACCATCGACGCCGACCCCAGCCTGCCCGGATACAGGATCGGCGAGATGACCTTGCACCCGGAGATTTCGTTAGAACGGCTGGAAGAGCGAGTTCATCTCCTGGCGGATCTCGATCGCCGGTTGGATGGATTCAGCCCGCACTTTGCCGCACTCGACCAGAACCATCGCCGCGCTTTCGAATTGCTGACTTCGGCGGGGACCCAGCGCGGGGCGTTCAACCTCAGCGAGGAACCGCTGGCTCTCCGCGAACGGTACGGCCTCAATCCGCACGGGCAATCCGTGTTGCAAGCGCGCCGGCTGGTCGAGCGCGGAGTGTCTCTCGTTACGGTGTTCTGGCCCAACGACGGCATCAAGAACGTCAGCGTTTATTGGGACACGCACAGCAAGAATTTCATTGATCTCAAGACGCGCTTGATGCCGGTGGCGGACCAGGCTTTTGCCGCCTTGTTGGATGATCTGCAAGAACGCGGAATGCTGGACGAAACGCTCGTCATCTGGACCGGTGAATTCGGCCGCAATCCTCGAGTCGGTCAACGGTCCAGCGACGCAGGAGCGGGCGGAGACGGGCGCGACCACTGGGCCGGTTGCTTCACGTCCGTGCTGGCGGGCGGCGGCGTAAAGGGCGGACATGTTTATGGGCGCAGCGACGCGCAAGCGGCCTTTCCGGTGGAAGATCCCGTCACACCGCGCGACTTGATCGCCACTGTGTATCACCTGCTAGGAGTTCCGGAGGACCAGGTCCTCACAGATGCTGAAGGCCGGCCGCATTTCGTCCGGCCGGGCAAAGCTGTGACAGACCTAATCGCGTAGCCTCGGCGGACAGGGATTAGGAGAAAACCGGACTCGCAGATCAGCCTTCGAAGCGCCGGCAGATGATGCTGGCGTTGTGTCCGCCGAATCCGAAGGAGTTGCTCAAAAACGAGTCCACGCGGGCTTCCCGGGCGGTGTTGGCCACGTAATCGAGGTCGCATTCGGGATCGGGATGATCGAGGTTGATCGTCGGCGGAATGAGGCTGTTGGTCAGCGCCAAAATACTGGCGGCGGCCTCGACGCCGCCGGCCGCTCCGAGGAGGTGGCCGGTCATGGATTTGGTGGAACTCACCAGAAGACCATTGCGCGCGTAGGTTCCAAAGGTGCGTTTGATGGCGTTGGTTTCGCAGCGGTCTCCGAGGGGCGTGGAGGTGCCGTGAGCGTTGACGTAGCCGATCGCGCTGGGATCGAGCTTGGCGTGACGCAGCGCCATTTCCATACACGCGCAAGCGCCGTTGCCGTCGGGGTGAGGCGAAGTCAAATGATAGGCGTCGGCGGAAAGCCCGTAGCCGGCGAACTCGCAATAGATCCGCGCTCCCCGCCGCAAGGCCTGCTCGAGTTCTTCCAACACGAGGATCCCGGCCCCTTCGCCCATAACAAAACCATCGCGATCGCGGTCAAAGGGGCGGGAGGCCTTTTCCGGTTCGTCATTGCGCGTGCTGAGCGCTCGCATGGAACTGAACCCGGCTAAAGAAATGGGGGCGACAGAGGCTTCGGCTCCGCCGGCGATGATGAGGTCGGCGTCTCCGGCCCGGATCGTGCGCCAGGCTTCGCCAAGATTGTGGTTGGAACTGGCGCAGGCGGTGACGATGCAGAAGTTCGGGCCCTGGATTCCGTATTCCATCGAGACGATCCCGCTGGCGATGTTCCCGATCATCATGGGAATAATGAAGGGCGATACTTTGGCGGGACCGCGGGCGAGGAGGACGGCTTCCTGCGCTTCGAGGGTTTGAATCCCGCCGATACCGGTCCCGATCATGACGCCGCTTCGGGCCGGATCCAGCTTGGAGAAATCCACTCCCGAATCTCGGACCGCCATTTTCGCGGCGCCACAGGCGAGAACAGTGAAGCGGTCATTGCGCCGGACTTCCTTGGGATTGTTGAAAAACGGCGCAGGATCGAAGTCGGGCACGTGACCGGCGATCCGGCAGGGGTAAGCGGACACGTCGAACTGAGTGATCGGACGAATACCGCTTTTGCCCGCGACCAGATTGTTCCAGAAAGTCTCGAGATCGTTGCCGATCGGAGACATGACCCCAAGGCCGGTGACAACAACGCGTCGATTGCTCATGGTGTTTGCTGCGGGGTCCAGCCGAGGGCGGGGCGGAGCATACAAGCCGAGTTCAAATTGGCGCGCAACGAGAAAAGTGATGCAATTCAGGCGGGAAAACGTCCCGCTTCGTTGAGCCGGCCGCAAGTGGGACATTCCGTTAGGCTGCTAGGAGCCAGCGCGGGGTGCGTTGTCCCGCAAAGAGGACAGACGGCGATCCGCCGGGCGCGGCGGCGGCGGCGAAACCAGGCCCTGGCACGAGGAGCGAGGCCGAGAATCGCTATCACGGAGAACACGAGCGCGAGGTAGAACTCGACGATCTGGGAGAGACTGACCTGGAACAAGGCCGGAGTGGCAGGTTGGAGGCGAGGTTACCAGGAAAGCCGGACCCAGCCCCAGCTCAATTCGGGGCCCTCGGGATCGGGAGAGAAGCGAATCGTTTGGACGTCCGGCGCAAACCCGGCGCCCGCGCCTTCCCAGGGAAACGCAAAAAGGACGCGGCCGCTCCTGTCGACGGCGACCCGGAAAGTGGCTGGAGGAGTAAGACCGAGCGGATTCCCCGGGCGCTCGCGGACGGGGCGCTCGAGAATTCTCCGGCCAGTCAGTTCGCCGGAGACACGAAGCCGGGGGAAGGATGGGTCCTCCGCCGGGAGCGGCGCGGGTCCGGGATCGCCGGGTGGCGGGGGGGGGAGCACGGGCTCTCGACCGGCATAGGGAAGCTGGAGGGCGAGCGGATTAGGGGGCTCTTCGTAGGGAAGGAGGCGCAATCTGGACCCGGCGTTGCCTGGCTGAAACTCGAGGGCTCCAGCGGTTTCCAATAGTTCCCGCATATCGACTGCCGGATTCTCCAAACTCGAGGCGTAGACGGAGGCATAGTCGTCGAGACTGCGCAGGAAGCTCTGCCCCGCTGGGTCCCTGGGAACGATCATGGATATCCGGTGTGCTGGAGGAATCTGTCCGGAGGGCGCACCCGGTCCGGTTTGGAACACATAGAAAAAGGAGGCATGGAGAACCACCGTGGCGAAGGCGGCGGCCCATAGGAGTGGTGCGCGGCCTCGGGCGGGCTTCCAGGGGAAGAGAAAGGCCGGAGCGGTTCCGGGGCCCGGTGAGCGTTTCATCGATTCGACCGGCTCAAGACGGGGGATGCTCCGGGCGAGTGGCAAACACGAGCCGGTGGCCTCCGGCAAGCACAGCCTCGGAGACCGCCATGACCGTCGCGATGGGCACAGCTTGGTCGGCACGCAGCAAATAGGTAATCGACCCGCCTCCAGTTGGGGATGCCGCCGCGAACGCCGCTTCCGCGGGGGAAACACGGCGCCGGAGCGCCTCGAGTGTGATCCGCTCCTGATCGAGGAATATCTGAGGGGAAGAGGAACCGGAGATGGTGATGATGTGGGCCCGGCCGAGCGCGGGCATGGCCGAACGGGTCACGGGAAGCTCGATGGCGACCCCGGACTGTTCCACGAAACGCGACCCGATGAGAAGGAAGACGGACAAGACGAGAATGGCGTCGAGGACCGGAGCGAGAAAGAGCAGGCCGTGCGGCTGGGGCAGGGAAGACTCCAGTTTCATGGATGGAGACCGCGGAGCCAGGTCGGCAAAGAAAGCTCTCAGCGGGGCGGGGCCGTGGAGCCCTCGGACTCGAGGCGCGGCCTGAACTCAACGATATCGGTGCGCGCATCGCTGTCGCCCAGGAGGTGGATGATCTCGATGGCGGCGCGTTCGATGGAGTGCAGGATCGAGCGGGAGCGGGCGCTGAGGAAGGTGTAGACAAGGTAGGCCGGGACGGCCACGGCGATCCCGCCTGCGGAAGTGAGCAGGCTGGTGTAGATCCCTTCGGCGAGGGAGGCCGAGGTGGAGAAGCCGCTGGCGGTTTGGAGTTCGTCGAAGGTGTCGAGCAGTCCGAGCAAGGTGCCCAGCAGTCCAATGAGAGGACTGAGGTAGGCAATTCCCAAAAGAATTCCAAGGGAACGCTCGAGAGCGGGCACTTCGAGCTGGCCGGCTTCCCGCGCGATCTCCCGCAACTCGCTTCGCGGAAGGCGGTGCCGGGACAGGATCGTTTGAAGCACGCGGGCTACCGGGCCGGGGGTCAGGGAGCAATGCTGAAGGGCCTCGGCGTAGTTGCGTTGACGAAGGAGATTGGCAAGACCCTCCAGGAACGGTCCGAGATCGAGGGAAGCTCGCCGGAAAAACAGCAGACGTTCGACAAAAATGCCGCCGGTCAGGAGGCTCAGGCCCAGCAGCAACCACATCAGGTTTCCGCCCTTGTCGATGAGGTCGAACATAGTGCGTAAGACGGCGGCGCCTGGCGAGATCCCGGATTGGATCCCCTGGGAACCGGATTACCCAGGCCTCCGCGCTTGCCGGTGAGAATAGAAGGCGCCTTTCCCGGAGGCAAAGAAAAACTCCGGGAAGAGCGGCGAGAGGAGTTTTGGGCTTTTCTCCAGGAGCGGATGGGTTACCGGTGCAAATCGGAGTGCGGAGGACAGGTCATGAGTGGAACGGGTCCGTCATCGGTTTTGATTGTGAATGCCGGGGAACTTCCCCGCGAAGGACGGCGTCTGCATGGGGAGATCGACCGGGAAGTTTTCGATCTGCCCGACCGCCTCGCACTTCCGGCGTCGGGCATTCGGTACGATTTGCTCGCCTTGCGGATTGGGGAGGAGGTGCTCGTGCGAGGCTCGATCGAGGCGGATTTCGACCTCCAATGTGTGGTGACTTTGGACTATTTTCCCCACCGCGTCAGGCTCGATCCCTATGTGGAAGCTTTCGAACTGGGCCCCGACGAACGCGTAGACTTGACGGGAAGGTTGCGAGAAGATATTCTCCTCGCCCTTCCGGCGTATCCGCGCAGGGAGGGAGCGGAGAGCTTGCTGGAAACGGAAAGACGGCAACAGGGCGGCGAAAACCGTGACGCACCTGGCGCCAGTCCGGTCTGGGATGTTCTCGACGCGTTGGATTCCGGAGAACAATCTGAGACTCGCTGAGCTATGGCCGTACCCAAAAGACGAACTTCCAAGATGAAAAGTCGCCACCGTCGCGCGGCGAACCGCTGGTCGCCGCCGGCGATGAAGCATTGCCCGGAGTGCCATGCGGCGGTCCTTTCGCACATCGTCTGCCCGCACTGCGGCTTTTATCGCGGCAGGCAGGTCTTGTCCGTCGAACGGGACTGACCGGGGATTTCGTGACGATTTCGGGTCCGGTCGCCAATGCGGCCGGAGAGCCCGATAGGTGAATTGAGCCTTTGGCGCGAATGAGAATCGCCGTGGATGCCATGGGCGGCGATAACGCGCCCGGCTGCGTGATCGAGGGTGTCCGGCTGGCCCTGGATTCCGTCGGCGGCCTCGAGCGAATCTATCTTGCCGGAGACGAGCCGCGGCTGCGAGCAGCGGTGCAGGACGCCGGTTTAACCGCGGACCGCGTCGAGATCGTCCACGCTCCCGAGGTGGTGGAGATGGGTGAGCCGCCGGCCTCGGCGGTGCGCCGCAAGAAGCGATCCTCGATCGCGGTGAGCGTTGACTTGGTCAAACAAGGAATCTGCCAAGCGGTGGTCAGTGCGGGCAACACCGGAGCAGCCGTCGCCGCGACAACGATCAAACTGCGCCTCCTTCCGGGGATTGACCGGCCTGGCATCGCCTCGCCCATTCCCAACGACCACGGAATGTGCAGCCTCATCGACGCCGGAGCGAATCCCGACCCCAAACCGCATCATCTCTTGGCCTACGGGGTGATGGGCGCCGTCTATGCCCGGCATGTGCTCGGCGTCGCCAATCCGCGGATCGGCCTGATGTCGTTGGGCGAAGAGGACTCCAAAGGCACCGATTTCACCAAAGAAGTCTTCCGGCTCCTGCGCACCAGTGGGCTCAACTTCGTCGGAAACGTCGAAGGACACGATTTGTTCGAAAGTCCGTTGGACGTGGTGTTGTGCGACGGCTTCATCGGAAACGTGGTCCTCAAGAGCTGCGAGGCGACCGCCCACGCCATGTTCAAGTGGCTGAAACAGGAACTGACCAAAACACCGGTCCGCCACTTTGGAGCCTTCCTCGCCCGCAATGCCTTTGCCGGGGTCAAAGAACGCGTGAACTATGAAAACTACGGCGGCAGCCCGCTCCTCGGAGTCAACGGCATTTGCATCATCGGTCACGGTTCCAGTTCGGCGAAAGCGATTCAGAACGCCGTGCGGGTGGCTGCCGAGGCCATCGCCCACGAGGTCAATCCACACATTGTCGAAGAGTTGCAACGGCTCGGCGCGACCCATGCCTAAGATCAGCAACAACCCCCATTTAGAAACGGTGGTGATCGCCGGCACCGGCAGTTATGTGCCGGACCGGATCTTGACCAACGACGATCTGGCGCGGATGGTCGATACCTCGGATGAATGGATCCAGTCACGCACCGGAATCCGGGAGCGGCGCATCGCGGCGGACAACCAGGCCACCAGCGACCTGGCCACCCGGGCCGCGGAGCGCGCCCTCGAGCAGGCGGGCGTCCGGCCCGAAGAACTCGGCCTGCTGATCGTCGCCACCGTTTCCCCCGACACGTTCTTTCCGGCGACCGCCTGTTACGTGCAGAAAAACCTCGGGGCGACAAACGCGGTTTGTTTCGACGTCTCGGCCGCCTGTTCCGGATTCCTTTACGCGCTCAACATCGCCCGCCAATTCATCAGCACGGAATCTTGCGAAGCGGCATTGATTGTCGGAGCCGAAAAGCTCAGCAGTATCGTGAATTGGAGCGACCGAAACACTTGCGTTCTCTTCGGGGATGGAGCCGGCGCGGCGGTGCTCAAGCGGGCAGCCTCCGGATCCGGACATGGCGTCCTCTCCTCGTGCATGGGCAGCGACGGAACTCAGACCGATATTTTGGTCGTGCCAGGAGGAGGTTCGGCCTGCCCCATCACGCCCGAGAACGCGGCGTTGAGGCTCAATACGATCCGCATGGCCGGCCGCGAAGTTTACAAATACGCAGTCACGGCCATGCGCCGGGCCTGCGAACAAGTCATGGCCGACGCCGGACTCACCGCTGAGCAGATCGACATGGTCATCCCGCATCAGGCCAACATCCGGATCATCGAAGCCATCACCGAGCGCCTGGGCGTTCCGCCGGAGAGAACTTTTGTGAATCTGGATCGCTACGGAAACACCTCCGCCGCGGCTGTGGCGATCGCGCTGGACGAGGCCAACCGCACGGGGGCGATCCGGCGAGGCGATCATGTCCTGCTGGTGGCGTTTGGAGCTGGATTGACTTGGGCCGGAGCGGTGATCCGGTGGTGAGCATCTGCGCTGCGAATAGATTGCTGTCAGGAACGTGCTGACCGACACGCATTGCCATCTCGCCTCCCGCAAGTTTGCCGGAGACCTCGAGGAAGTCTTGAAGCGCGCCTCCTTGCGGGGGGTCTCCCGCCTCGTGGCGATCGGCACAGATCTTCAAGACGGACCAGCGGTCGTGCAGTTGGCGAGTTGTCATCCCGGAACCGTGTTTGCGACCGTGGGAATCCATCCTGGTTCGGTAACGGAAATCGATCTCCAGTCAGCCTGGCTGGACCGGATCGCAGAACTCGCCGAGGCGCCACAAGTGTGCGCCATTGGCGAGATCGGCCTCGATTTCTTTCATCCGCCGCCCGAGGGATGGTCTCGCGAAGACCATCGCGCCGCGCAGAGGGAAGTGTTCCGCCTTCAGCTCGAACTGGCCGCTAACCGCGGGTTCAACGTGGTGGTGCACCAGCGGAATTCCTGGGACGAAACCCACGCCTTAGTCCGTGAGTTCGACGGCCGGCTGCGGGCCGTGTTTCATTGTTTCACGGAGACCGCGATCGAAGCGGATGCCGTGTTCACAGCCGGGCACTTGGTGTCCTTCACCGGCATGACCACCTTTCGAAGCAACGCCGGTCTTCTGGCCCTGGCGGGTTCCCGGCCGGCGGGAAGCTATATGGTCGAGACCGACGCGCCCTATCTCGCTCCCGAGCCCTACCGGGGAAAGCGTTGTGAGCCGGCTTTCGTCCGCGAAACAGCGGAAGCCATTGCCGCGGCGCGAAACGAGACCCTGGAACAAGTCGCAGAAGAGACGACTCGCACCGCGGAAGACTTTTTCCGTTTCGGCTAAAGCTCTCCGGAAAAAACAAGGGAGCGGGCCTTCGCCTTCAACGGATGCGGTGGCTCTGGGTCTTCCGAAAGTCCGTCGCCTCCTCGAGATCGCCTACGTTGGCCATTTTTCGCATCAACACCGTTGTCAGCACCATCCCGGCAATGAGAGCGAGCAGGATGAAGAGAAGCCGCCAACGCCGGCCCGGATCCGGGAACTCGAGCGTGTGAGGGCCGTGCTTTCCTCGGCGTGAGCGGCGGCGTGAAGCGGAAGAAAACATGATCGAGAGGACCCAAAAATGTGAGCCAATCATGCTTCCTCGGTTTTGGCAAGCACCCCGTCCTCGCCTTCGGTCCGGGCGATGATGACGGCCCCACAGGAATCGCTGAAGACGTTGACGGCGGTGCGGAACATATCCAGGGGACGGTCCACGGCGAACAGCAGGGCTACCGCCGGGGCTACAGCGGCCGGCGGTATGACCGGGACGTTGCCCAGAATGATGAGGATGGCCACGAGACTGGCCGAAGGAATGCCCGCCACTCCAATGCTGGTGAGCAACGCCAGGGTCACCACGACAAACTGTTGGGAGAACGGAAGATCGACGCCGAGGACTTGGGCGATGAAGATCACCGCAACACACTCATAAAGGGCTGTGCCGTCCATATTCACCGTGGCCCCGAGGGGAACAACGAAGGAGGAAACCCGGTTGGAAACGCCCGCATCCCGAACCCCGCGAAGGGTGACGGGCAGGGTCGCCGCGGATGAGGCCGTGGAAAAAGCGGTGAGCATGGCCGTGCGCATGGCCGCGAAATGACGCCAAGGGTTGACCCCGCCAATGAGGCGAAGCAGCAAGGGCAGGACGACCAACAGATGGAAAGACAGGGCGAATGCGACCGTGAGAAAGTAAACCAGCAGTGTGCCGAACAAGCGACGCAATCCAACTTCGGCGACCTGGGGAAGCACAAGCGCGAACACACCGAGGGGAGCAAAGAGCATGATCCAGCGGGTGATAAGGATCATGACTTCACTGACAGCTTGGAAGAAGGTCAGCAAGGTGTCTTGCAATGAACCGGCGAGCCGGGTCATAGCCAGGCCGAAGAGAATCGAGAAGAAGATCAGCCCCAGCATTTGGCTGTTGTCAGATGCGTTGGCGACGATGTTCGTGGGAATCATCCGCCGAAAGACGTCCATCGCGTCTCCCGCGTCCCTTGCTTCGGCGGAAGCCAGATCGGTTTGCCGTTCAGGATCCGCTCCGGCCGCGAGTTTGGCGCCCTCGGCTTCGATCAAGTCCGCAATGGAGTCGCTAGGCGCGCCGTCCTCGAGACCAGGCTTCAAGGTGTTGACCAGGAGCAGTCCGGTCAGGATTGCCAAAACACTGCTGCAGGTGAAATAGACGACGGTTTTCAGGCCGAGCCGGCCAAATCCCTCTACCCGGCCAAGGCCAGCTACTCCCGTAACGATCGACGCCGTAATGAGAGGCACGATCACCATCTTCAAGGCGTTGAGGAACAGATCGCCAATGAAGCCGCAGGTTTGGATCAGGCCCGCGATCCAGCCGGGCATTTCCGCCGCGGGGTCCGCGGGAAGAGCCATATTCAAGGCCGTGCCAAGAAGGACCGCGGCCAAGAGACCGGTGAGGATTTGCCAATGCGCCTTCACTGCAAGACGAGCCTAGCCCGCATTTCTCATAACGTTTCGTCGCGAGGCGCTGCGAATTGTTTACTGCCAGACGAGCGAAGCGAGACAGCCAGCCCCCTGGTCTGCCCGAAGGGCGGAGCGCAGCGACGCCAACGCCGCGCGCAGCCGAGGGCGCCAAGCTGGGTGAGTACACCCTGTTCAAGCCCGAGGCAAGCGGAACGAATGCAGGATGGGGTGCAGCGCGCCACAGCAGAAAGGGTATGAGAAATGTGGGCTAGGTTCGTGTTTGCAAAATACGTAGACAAAACAGGCGTTGTGATTCTTAGAAAACTTGCTCGCAGCAATCGATGTTTTTTTAGAATCGCGGCCCCTCTTTTCCCATTTCTGCGCTCCTCGGTCGCTGAACTCCCTCAACTCCCTCCTCGCGCCTTGAGCTGGAAAGAGATTGCTCGCGAGTCTTGCCCACCTGTTTCGCAAACGCCACACTAGCCGCCTGGAAAGCTGCGGAAAGGGAAAACGTTGCGCCCCGAGACAAGCGGTGCAGGTTCCGGCCTCATGAGCGGTGAAGTGCGGACCCGGTTTGCGCCTTCCCCCACGGGCTATCTGCACGTGGGCGGAGCCCGCACGGCCTTGTTCAATTGGCTCTACGCCCGGCGGACCGGCGGACGTCTCATCCTCCGCATCGAGGATACCGATGTTGCGCGCAACGCCGAAGGCGGTCTGGACGCGATCCTCGGCGGCTTGCGCTGGCTGGGTCTGAATTGGGATGAAGGCCCCGAAGCCGGGGGCGACCGGGGTCCTTACTTCCAAAGCCAGCGGCGAGAAATCTACGACGCGCATCTGCGCCGGCTCGAGGAGAAGGGCGCGACCTATGAAGAGCCCGGCGGCGCGGTGCGCTTTCGGGCTTCCGGCCGCAAGGTCGTGGTGGAGGACTTGGTCTGTGGCCGCGTCGAGTTCCAACGCGACGAGCCGGACATGACCCTGCGCCGCCCTAACGGATCCTACATTTTTCACTTCGTCAACGTGGTGGACGATCTCGAAATGGGGGTGACTCACGTGATCCGCGGAGAGGATCACCTGTCCAACACGCCGAAGCACATCGAACTGTTCGAGGCGTTGGGGGCGCGGCCCCCAGTCTATGCCCACATCCCTCTGCTCCTCAACCCAGACGGCTCCAAAATGAGCAAGCGCGACCAGGGAGCGTCGCTGGGAGACTACATCGAACGGGGATTTCTTCCGGCAGCGGTGGCGAACTATTTGGCCTTGCTGGGCTGGTCGTCGAAAGACGACCGGGAACGCTTTAGCTTGGAGGAACTGACGGAACGCTTCGATTTCAACGGCGTTCAACACGCCAACGCGAGCTTCGACTTCCGAAAATGCGTATGGCTGAACGGTCAATACTTGATGGATGTTCCGGCGGAGGACCTTTACGCAGCGAGCCGGCCTTTCCTAGAACGGGAAGGGTTACTGACTTCGTTGGAGGACGAAGAGCTGGCGCGTGGAGCCGTTGTTTTGGTGCAAAAGAGGGTTTCCTTGCTCTCCGAAGTCCCCGCCGCGGTTCGGTTCTTCTTCAGTGAGCGCTGCGATTACGACTTGGAGGCCTTGGGGAAGTTAAGCGCAGACGCGGACGCGAGCGCGAAGCTGGCCGCTTTGCAGGAGGCGTTTGCGAACTGCGACGGCTGGGACGAAGCGAGCCTTCGGGCAGCGCTGGCTGCGGCGGGAAACGCGGTGGCGACCGCTCAAGGCAAAATGATGTTTCCTCTTCGACTGGCGGTCACGGGCAGCGCCGCCGGTCCCGATCTGACGGCATCGCTGCTGCTGCTTGGGAAGCAAAAGGTCCTGCATCGCCTCGAGGAAACAATGGAACGAGTGGCGAGGCCTGCTCCTTGAAGCGGGTTTACCCAGCCAGCTCCACGCCCTCGTTTAAGGTGTCAGACACTTTATCGTTTAAGGTGTCAGACACTTTATAATAAAGTTGCGCCGGGATCCGGCTGAATCCCGGAGGGAAGCGCTTTCCCGCGGAGTTTCGTAGGGACTTCCGTAGCGGGGGTACGTCAGTTCGGGACAGCCGCTCCCCTCTTGTGGATTCCTTGACAGTCGCGGCGCCGCGGCGTTGGTGCCTCTCTGCGACCGCCCAATCCCCAACCGGCCCCAGCATGGAATGAGCACTGATCCGTCCGCAGTTCCCTCGGCAGACAGACCGAAATCGCGGATTCAATCGCCGCCCGAACCTCACCCGGAGCCGGAGCCGACCGTTGCCGAAGTGGTCAGGTCGGAGCACAATCTCGAAGCCGAGGACACTCGCTCTTTTCTCGCCGGTCCAAGGTCGCGAGCCAGAGATTTCCTCACGGTGGCCTACGCCATCGCTGATTTCATCCGGGCCTACCGCACTCTCCATTTCGTGGGACCGTGCGTAACCGTGTTCGGTTCGGCGCGGATCAACGAAGGCCATCCGCATTACCAACTCGGCCGCGACGTGGGGAGAATGGTCGCGGGCTTGGGATTCACGGTCATGACCGGGGGGGGCCCGGGTTTGATGGAGGCAGCGAATCGCGGGGCCCGGGAAGCGGGCGGCCGGTCGGTCGGATGCAACATCCGCTTGCCCGCAGAACAGAATCCCAACGCCTATCTCGACCGTTCAGTGACGTTGCGCTACTTCTTCGTGCGCAAGGTCATTTTGGTGAAGTATTCGTACGCTTTCGTCGTGCTGCCGGGCGGTCTCGGCACCTTGGATGAGCTTTTCGAATCCCTTACTCTAATTCAGACCGGCAAGATCTTGGATTTTCCCGTCATTCTCATGGGCACCAGCTTCTGGGAACCGGCACTGGGCATGCTGCGCCGGATGCGGGACGCGGGCACGATTTCCCCATCCGATCTGAACTTGGTGACCGTGACCGATTCGCTGGTCCGGGCCGAAGCCGAGCTGCGGGAGCGGGCCATTCGCCAGTTCGGCCTGCGGCGGGCCCGGCATCCGGCGCAGCGGCCTTCATGGATTCTGCGTGAATCGGGATTGAACAGGCAGCCGGACTGACCTCCTCGCTCAGTAGGACTACGTTCCGGTGGAGTGCGGACCAGGTACACCCCGCGCGTGCCCCCGGGTCCACTTAAGGGCCTATACAGGAGGGAGTTCCGTCCCTGGCCGCCCGCGACCGCAATGCATTCTCGCCTCGCGCTATCTGGGCCCGGCACACGCGGCTCGCTCAGTTCCGGCCAGTGAAACTGAGCAGGACTTGCAGCACGTACCAGAACAAAAGGGCAACGCTGGCGAACAATCCCAGAGAAGCAGCCACATGCTGGTCGGGCCGATAATGGTGAAGAATGTTCGAGGTCGTGTAGAGGATGGAAATGGAAGCTAGCACAATCATAGCGCCCGAGAAGATGAGTCCCAAGTTGAACCCGATCAGAATGCTGGCGACGATGAGACCCAGGGCGACGAAGAATCCAATGACGAGTACCCCGCGCAAGAAGGAGAAATCTTTCTTGGTGGTGAAGACCACCGCGGTCAGACCCGCAACGAGCAGGGCGGTGATCCAAGCGGCTTGGGAAATTACCTCCCCACCGGCGATCCGTGAGGCGAGGAAGAGCAAAGGCAGCATAATGATCGCCTCTGCAACGACGAAGAGCCCGAGGCCGAGATACTGCAGTTGCGGCGACGTGTCCGAGCGGGCCCAGCGGTCGGCGATCCAACCCACGACCATAAAGGCTCCGAGGACGAGCAACCAGGACTTGCCCGAGACCATGGTGATCGCGAAGCTCTGCATCGCGGGCATGCCGAGGAAAATGTACTCGAGCAGGGCGAATACGCCGATGGCCGCGGCGAGATGCCCGTAGGTGCGGCGAATGAAAGTCGCGCGCACGTCCGGACTGGCTTCAGCGACGGCGACGGGAGCGTAGGAGGCGGTATTCATAAGGATGGCTTGGCGAAAGTTCGGGAGCATGGCACGAAGGACGGGTGCTTTCAAGGGCGCCTTGCGGATTCTTTTGGTGATATAGGCAGTGCCGCCGGCAGCAGTCCGGCAATCCCGCCTTGCCGAATGGCGCCAAAAGGGGAAAAGTCCGGAATTGCGAGGGGCCCCCAAGGGTCCCCACAGCAATCGTACGCTCAGGATGGTCACACAACATTTTCTGACGAAAGGCTTTGTCGTTCTGGCTGGCGCCTGGGTGGCGGCGGACGGGCTGCTGGCGGAAGATCCGAAGGTGATGAGAGAAGCGCTGCGCGTCTCCTTGACCTTTCACGCCGGTTTCGACGGCGATACGGACGCGGCCGTGGCGCGCGGCGATGCCCGGTTGTTCACTGCGGCGGCGGCGGCCACGGTCAAAGAATCCCGGCCCGGCCTGCACACGGGCGAAAAGACGCGCCTGGCCAAAGGAGCGGGGAAATACGGCGACGCCCTGGAGTTCACCGCCCGGGAGGCGCCCTTCCTGTTTTACCGGGCCGAGAAGAATGTAGTCTATCGCAAGGAAGACTGGAGTGGAACGGCGTCGTTCTGGCTACGGCTCGATCCGGAAGAGGATCTGGAACCTGGCTACTGCGACCCCATTCAGATCACCACGCGGGCGTGGAATGATGCGGCATTCTTTGTGGATTTCGACCAAGCCGGAGACCCTCGCGACTTCCGGCTCGGCGCCTTTCCCGATCTCAGCGTGTGGAATCCGGAGAACGCCGAAGTTCCAGAAGAAAAGCGACCCCTTCTCAAAGTGCGCAATCCGCCATTCGGACGGGACCGGTGGACCCACGTGGCCTTCACTTGGGAGGACTTCAACAAAGGGAACCGCGAAGGAAGGGCGACTTTCTACCTGGACGGCAAGAACCAGGGCCAGATCACGGGCTGGGAACAAACCTTTCGCTGGCGAGAGGAAGAGGAGGTCCGGCTTTATGCCGGTCTCTACTACATCGGGCTCTTCGACGAACTTTCCTGTTTCGACCGGGCGCTCACGGAAGAGGAGATCTCCTTTTTGCACGGGCTCGAAGGAGGCATCGCCGCACTAAGCAAATAGAGAGTTTCCTAACTCGTCGAGCCGGACCGCACCGGCCTCGCTGCAGCAAGCTTGGTGGGAACACCGCGACGCCCGGCAAGAAAGGGAGCCGACGGGGAACCCGGCAGTGGACCCTGGTTGACCGGCCTCCGGATAGGCTTATTGTTTTCCACGAACCGAAACCTTTCCCGTCCTATGAAAACGATGAAAACGTCTGCCGTCCTTTGCTCAACCTTGGTCCTCGGCGTGGCCTTGGCCAGCACGGCGGAGTTCGAAAAGCCCGTCCGCTTGGAAGCCGGCGGCTCCGTCATCCGGGTCGAGAGCCCCGGATACGCGGCGCCTTGCTGGGCCGACTTGGATGGCGATGGCAACCCGGATTTGCTGGTCGGACAGTTTACGGACGGGAAAATCCACGTCTTCCGGGGCATGCCCGGCGGCAAGCTGGCCTCCGGCGAATGGCTGCGGGCCGACCGGGAGGTCGCCAAGGTCCCCGGAGTTTGGTGATGCACCAGCTCGACTCCACAGTTAGTGGACCTCGACGGCGACGGACAGCGCGACATTCTCTCCGGTTCGTATTCCAGAATGGAGCGAGCCATGGCCGGCTTGTTCCAGGTTTTGTGGGGCAAGGCCGATGGTTCCTTCAAGAAGGCCGCGGTCCTCGAAGGCACGGACGGCGAACCGCTGGTCATCCCCATTTCGGGAGAGGATCAGCAGACTGAGAACATCTGTACTCGGCCCACTGCCATCGACTGGGATGGCGACGGGGATCTCGATATCGTCACCGGGAATTTCGCGGGCACTTTCTACCTGTTTACCGGCGACGGAAACGGCAAGTTTCAGCCCAAACCGGAAATCGTGCCGGGAGAGGGCGGTCCCTTGCGGATCGTGGGCGCCCACAGCGACCCCTTCGTCGTCGACTGGGACGGAGACGGGGATTTCGACCTCCTGAGCGGCTCTTCCAGCGGCGGCGTCCAGTGGGCCGAGAACCAAGCTGGCCCCGGCAAGCCCCCGGTCTGGAGATCGTTTGTTTCGCTCATTGCCGCTCCGGCCGCGCCCGCTTACGGGCAACCCGTCGACGAAAAGGATCTCCAGGGTCCGGCTGGATCGACGAGGGTTTGGTCCAGCGATGTCGACGGCGACGGCAAGCTCGACATCCTGGCCGGGGACAGCGTGACGCTCGTCTCGCCTATTCCGGGGTTGGAAGAAAAGGAATTCGCCAAGAAGTTCGAGGCCTGGAACAAGGCCGTCCAAAAGGCCTCCGAAGAACTCAATTCCTCCTCTGATCCGGAAACGCGAGAGGCGGCGATGGAGAAGGTCAACACGCTCTACAAGCAGCGCAGCGAGTTCATGAAGGAAGATCGAACCGGGTTTGTGTGGCTTTACCGGCAGAAATAGGCGCGGGTCGCCTTTGTCGCCGGCGGCAACGAACAGGAGAGCCGAAACTGCTCCCGTATCATCAGGTCTAAGATGCCAGCGGTCCCGTCGCCGGCCCGATCGTGAGGGCGGCTTCGTCCCTTTTTCGACTCACGTCCGCCCCACGGGACTTGGTGTGCTGCGATGGGCGATGGGGACGAGGCGTGGCGGCGGCGGCTTACTTAGGCCAATAGTTCCGGCGTCACTCGGGCTCCTTGACCGTCCGTTAGACTGAACTCCCGGCCCGCATGCCGGTACGTCAGCCGCTCGTGATCGAATCCGAGCAGGTGCAATAGGGTAGCCTGATAGTCGTAGTGGCGGACGATGTCCTGCACGGCATGGTGTCCCCATTCGTCGGTGGCGCCGTGAGTGGAACCGGCCTTGAATCCGCCGCCCGCCACCCACATGGAGAAGCCATAGGTGTTGTGATCGCGGCCCATCTTCGAGCCGGTCCGGTTCTGGGCCACGGGCAGTCGTCCCATCTCGCCACCCCAATGGACCACGGTGGTGTCCAGCAACCCCAGCGCCTCGAGATCCTTGATGAGGGCGGCGGAGGGTTGGTCCACGGCCGCGCAGGACTGCGGCAGGGCCTGCAGGATGTCGCCGTGGTGATCCCAGGACTGCCCGGCGTTCAGCAACTGAACATAGCGGACGCCGCGTTCCACCAAACGCCGGGCGATCAAGCAACGGGTTCCGTAATCTCGCGTCAGGTCGCGATCGATTCCGTAGAGGCGCTTCGTTGCTTCGGATTCCTTCGAAACGTCGAAGGCCTCGGCTGCTGCGCTCTGCATCCGGCCGGCTAACTCATAGGAAGCAATGCGCGCTTCCAAATCGAGTTCGCCGGGATGAGCGTTCAGGTAATCGCGGTTGAGCCCTTGCAAAAAATCGAGCTGCCGCCGTTGGGCTTCTCCCCGCAGGTGTTCCGCGGGATCCAAGTTGAGTATACGCGGTTCGGCGGCGCGAACCTGCACCCCTTGGAAAACGGATGGCAGCCAACCGCAGGTCCAGTGCTGTTGGGCGAACTGCGGGAGACCGCGCGGATCGGTCATGGCCACATAAGCCGGCAGATCGCGAGTGTCCGATCCCAAGGCATAGGATACCCAGCTTCCCAGCGACGGCCGGCCCCCGCGGAACGAGCCTGTGTTCATGGCCCACATCGACTGCAGGTGATTGTTTACTCCCGTGTGCATGGAACGAATCACCGTAACGCGGTCGGCGATTTGTCCGAGATGCGGCAGCAATTCGGAGACTTCCGTCCCGCATTGCCCGTGCGCGCGGAAGCGGAATGGGCTGGCGAATACGCGCGAGGAGGCTTCGGCGGCGTTGTCATACTTGATTTTGCCGGGAAACGGTTGGCCGTCGTATTTCGCCATCCCCGGCTTTGGATCGAGGAGATCGACCTGACTGGGTCCGCCCATCATGAAGAGCGAAATCACAGCCCGGGCCCGAGGCGCTTTCGGTGGGGCTTTCGGAGTCAGGTCGTAGCGGGTCTCCTCCAGTTCCGGTTTCACCGGTCCGGCCAGCAAATGGTCGTCGCGAAGGAGCGCAGCGAGGGCCAGCGACCCGAGACTGAATGCCCCGGCTTGGTGGAAGTGACGGCGCGAACAATAGACTGAGCAGCAGCGGCGATTCATGTCTCGATGCAAACGGACCTATGCACTTTCATTCGATGTACAAAAAACGCGATGATCCCAAGAGGGCCTGACAAAGGGTCGCCAGCGCCAGCCGATCCGCTTTCTCATCATTCGTGGAACGATCGGCGGCGGGGCTTTCCTCATTGCCGGCGAAATGTTGCCGAAACTGCGCGGATTGCGCGGTCAGATATTCTTCCGCGCGGCGGAGTTCTTCCGGGGACGGTTCATCTCCAAACGCAATCATCCAGGCCTCGCGCACTCTTGCAGAGGTTCCGGCCTGGCCGGTTCGCGCCATGAGACGATCCGCGAAACGCAGCGATTGCTCTGCCACAAAGGAATCGTTCAGCAAGGTCAACGCTTGTGAAGGAGCGACGCTGACCGAGCGCATTTCGCAGTTGGGAGCGAGCACCGGCGCATCGAAGGCTTCGAGGACCGTCAGCGGCAGGGTCCGCCGGACTTGCACGTAGACACTGCGGCGATGAGCCTCTTCACCTATCGATCCCACCAAAGTGGGATCTCCGCGAGCGTCCCGCTGCTGGTTACCTGTGACGACACGGCCGGCGTCGTCTTGGGCGACGGGCACGGGTTCGCCGTAAAGCCGGCGCTGGAGCGATCCGCTGGCCGCCAGGATGCTGTCGCGCACTGATTCCGCCTCGAGCCGGCGCGGTTTCCAACGCGCGAGATACCGGTTCTCCGTATCAGCTTCGGCGGAAGCAGGATTGTCCGCTGACTGGCGGTAGGCCTGCGAGGTCAGGATCAGCCTCTGCAAGGACTTGAGTCGCCAGCCGCCTTCGACGAACTCACTGGCGAGCCAATCCAAGAGCCCTGGATGGGAGGGAGCATCGCCGAGCGCGCCAAAATCGCCTGGCGAAGCTACTATCCCGCGGCCGAAGTGATGCAGCCACATCCGGTTGACCAAGACGCGGGGAACCAGGGGATGCTCGCCGCCGGTGAGCCTTTTCGCATAGGCCAACCGGCGGCCGGAACTCGCCAAGGTCTCGTCTCGAACCGCGATGCGCCCTTCCTCCGGCCCTCTCAACACCTCCAGATCCGCCGGCTGGACCTCTTGACGGGGGTCGTCATGGTCGCCGCGATGGAAAACGAAGGAGGCCGGCGGATCGGCTGCTCGCTCGGTGAGAACCATGGCTTTCGGCTCGCGCGGTTTCGTCGCCCGCAGGACCGCGGCCTCGCCCTGCTTCTCCCCCACCTTCGCGTTCGCCTCCGGATCGTAAAGATCGAGAGCGCCCTGAACATCGGCGCTGGGATAAAGGGTAAACAGTTCGCGTTGTTCCGCACTCCGCTCCGAGGCCGGTGTGATTCGCGCGACGCGCGCCATTTCCCGGAGGTTCTCCGGCAATTTCGCCAGCTCCTTCTCGAAGACGGCATCCAACAGCTCTCGCCGAAGCTGCTCCGCCGCCGCATCGATCCTTCGCGCTTCCGCTTCGATGGAACCGGCCTGCACCCGGTCCTCGTCCGAAAAGAGCGATACCAACCGGCCCTCCGGATTCCGCCAATGCTTCCAGTCGAATCCCGGCTCGAAGATTGCTCGCAACGCGTAATAATCGGCCTGCGACACTGGATCGTAGCGGTGGTCATGGCATTGGGCGCAACCAACGGTCAACCCCAGCAGAGAGGACGAGACAATGTTCACAGTTTCCGCCACGACCTGATTGCGAGCGAGATTCTGATCGGCCTCTCCATCGCCGGTTCCGTCCGGGGCCAATCGCAGGAAGCCGGTGGCGATCAACTGCTGACGAGCCGTTGGATCTCGCATGCGCTCGGCGGCATTCTCGTGGGTTGCCTCAGCCAACTCGTCCCCGGCAAGCTGTTCGATGATGAATTCGTCCCAGGGTTTGTCTTCGTTGAAGGCCCGGATCACATAATCCCGGTAACGCCAGGCGTGGTCGCGGACGCTATCGGCTTCCGCATAGCCGTTGGAATCCGCATAACCAGCCACATCGAGCCAATGCCGTCCCCAGCGTTCGCCATAGGCGGGCGAAGCCAGGAGCCGGTCCACCAGGCGCTCATAGGCGTCCGTCCGGAAATCAGAAAGGAAACGTTCCACGTCTTCGGGCTCGGGCGGAAATCCTAACAAGTTCAGGTAGGTTCGCCGCGCCAATGTGCGCCGGTCCGCCTCCGGCGCCGCGATCAGACCCGCTTCCTGCATCCGGGTTTGAACAAAGGCGTCGATGGGGTTGGGCGCGCGCTTCGACTCGGGGGCCGCCGCCGTACTGAAGGGCGCCGGCGGCCGCCTCACCGGTTGAAAGGACCAAAAGGTTCTCTCTTCTTCGGTGAGGTAGAAACCGGCGGAAAGAGACTCCGGCTCCGGCCGGGCCGCGGGAGCGCCTGCGGAGATCCAGGCTTCGATCGTCGCTGCTTCCTGCGCGCTCAGCTTCTTTTCGCCTTTGGGCATGTCTCCGGAACGGATCAACCGAAGGAGAGCGCTCTCCGCGGCGACACCGGGCGTCACCACCCTCTCCCCAGTCTCAGTGTGGGCGTGGACGATGAAGCGCCGCAAGCGCAGGTCGACCCCGTTCTCGATCTCCTCGCCCTCACCGTGACAGTGAAAACAATGTGCCTTCAGGATAGGACGGACATCGTGTTCAAAGACCGGCGTGGGCGCCCGATCTCTTCTTTCGTCTGCAAACCCGTCGCCTCCGGCCAGGACGACTCCGGCCGCCAGACCCTGACGCAATACCCTTATGAGACTTCTCATAGGGAGCCCGCTCGCGAGGCTCATATGGATGAGGGGGTCACCGGCTTGACCAGGGCGGCGACTACAGCTCCGCCGAGCAGCAAACCCACCGCATGATACACCCACTGGATCGCTTCCCACTTCACGGGATGGTAAAACCAGATGATCTCGCCGCCATCCACCCAAGTCGCCGCCACGACCGCGATCAAGGCGGTCAGGCCCAGCCGGCACCCATACTTCGCCAAGCATCCTCCCCCCTTCCGCATGGCGATGGCGAGCAGAAAGGCCACCGCAGCCATATGGAGGAAACCGGTCAAAAACGTGCCTGGATCCATGGGATTACTGCCCTCGGGATGGTAGAAGACCTGGAGGAGGGGACCGGTTTCGTGTTTCTCCATCCAGGCCTTGGCCGAGTCGTGGCTCTCTGTAGCGGACGGGGGATTGGGCACGTAATACACTCCGCCTGAAGGCAGCGCTCTCTTTGCCGTCTCGACGAGGGCGGCTTCCGCATCCGCATCGAGGTCTCCGTAGGGATCCAAAGCCATGACCAGGAAACGCCAATAGACCCAGCCCCACAGGAACATCACCAGTCCCGCCAGCAACGAAGCAAGAATCGCTCGAATCATCTGCTGTGACTCCTTCTCGGAACGAGGGTCCCACAATCATCCCGGCTGGGCAAGCCTTCGTTTCTCATGCGGCTGACGCTCATGCTCACGCTTCCGCATTTCGCGTTAACCCACATTTCTCATTCACTTTTTGGTGTGGCGCGCTGCGCGCCATCCTGCCTTCGTTGCGCTTGCCTCGGCCTTGAACAGGGTCTACTCACGCAGCTCTGCGCCCTCGGCTGCGCGCGCGTTCGCAGCGCCTCGCGACGAAACGAGAGGAGAAATGGGGGGTAAGAAAAGTCAGGTCAAGGTGTGCCCTCGACCGTGTTCGCGGGTCCAGCTTGGCGTTTCTTTGACCAGGAGGCAACGGAGGAACCGGAGGATCCGGGTGGGAATAAAACGGGAAAAAAGCCCCTTGGTGCTGGACCACGGCGACGATCTCTGAGAGAATGGATTCCCGGGTGTTCTCGCCCGTTTCCCCGTCCACCCTCAGCAAACTGCCGCTGTCGTTATGAATACGGAACCGCAGGAAACCAGCCCAACAACCGCCGCCATCACCTTTACCATCAATGGCGAAAAACGGACGGCGGCGACTGCTCCGGATCGCCCGCTCCTCGAGGTCCTCCGCGAAGATTTGGGGCTAACCGGAACGAAGTACGGCTGCGGCGAGACCCAATGCGGAGCGTGTTCGGTGCTCCTGGACAATCGCCGCGTATTCTCCTGTCGCACTCCCGTTTCCCAGGCCGAAGGCCGCGAGGTCGTCACCATTGAAGGCCTGAGCCAAGGCGGCGCTCTGCATCCCGTCCAACAGGCGTTCCTGGACGAGGACGCCTACCAATGCGGGTATTGCACGCCGGGCATGATCGTCACGACCGTCGCTCTCCTGGCCGAGAATCCGCGCCCGGACGACCGGCAGATCGTCGCGGCGCTCAACGGCAACATCTGCCGTTGTTGTAGTTACCCAAACATCCTCCGAGCCGTTCGACGGGCTGTTAGCGGACCGCCAAAGGAAGACTGACATGAAACCAGAATCCAAGAGCCTTATTTCTTCGGCAGCGGATCCAGCGGCTTCCGAGATCGACGAGGAACTGCTTTTTGATCGCGTCCGGTTCCATTTCCGGCCCAGCCGGCGAGGCTTCGTCCGCACGCTTGGAGCCGGATTGATGCTCGCCCTGCCCGCTTCGGCCCAGGATCGCCGCGGCCGCCGTTCCCAGCGCGGCGGAGGAGGAGCCGCCACCCTGTCGGCCCGGCTCCACATCGCCGAAGATGGGACGATCACGGTTTTCACCGGCAAGGTCGAGTGCGGCCAGGGGTCCCGAGCTGAGCTGACGCAGGCCGCCGCTGAAGAACTGCGATTATCCCCTTCTTCCGTCCGCCTTTTGATGGCCGACACTCAATCGGTTCCCGATGACGGAGGCACCGCGGGCAGCCGGTCGACGCCCTCGACGGTGCCGGCAATTCGCGCGGGTTGTGCTGCCGCCAGGGAATTGCTGATCCGTCTGGCAGCCGCTCGCTGGGATGTCGACCCCTTGCAGATCGAGGTCCACGCCGGAGAGGCTCGACAAGCCGGGCAGGACCGCCGTCTGCGCTACTCCGATTTGGCGGCGGACCCCGATTCCGCCGCGGCGCTCGCGCAAGCCATCCCCGACGGTCCCCGCCTGACGCCCATGGACCGGTGGGAGGCGCTCGGCCAATCTCTGTCGCGGCCCAATGGCGCCGGCCTCGTGACCGGCAGCCACGCCTACCCATCAGATATCCAGCGACCGGGCATGCTCTACGGGCGCGTGCTGCGCCCGCCGTCTTTCGGCGCCCGTCTCGTCTCTGTGGACCTTGCGCCGGTTCAGGCCCTCGAGGGCGTGACGGCGGTCCACGACGATCAGTTCGCCGGCGTGGCCGCTCCCACTTCGGCTGCGGCATCGGCCGCCCTGCGCGCGCTCGCCGCCGCCGCAGTCTGGGAGGAACGCAGGGACCACCCATCGAGCGATGCCTTGTTCGAACATCTGCGGGAGCATGCTGAAGGCGGGACACCGGAGAATCCGTTTCGCGCGGAACTGGACGGAGCAACCCATACCCTGCGGCAATCCTATCATATTCCCTACGTGCAGCACTGCCCCATGGAACCGCGGAGCGCCGTCGCCGAGTGGGAAGACGGGCGGCTCACCGTCTGGACGGCGAGCCAGATGCCTTTCCGGGTTCGCGGCGAGTTGGCCCAAGCTTTCTGGGCCGGAGAAGATCGCGTGCGCGTGATCATTCCTGATTTCGGAGGCGGATTTGGCGGCAAACACTCCGGTGAATGCGCCGTGGAGGCCGCCAGATTGGCTCAATCCGCAGGGAAGCCGGTTAGCCTGCAGTGGACCCGCGAAGAGGAGTTCACCTGGGCGCAGTTTCGTCCGGCAGCGCTCATCGAAGCCGAGGCCAGTCTCGACGCCTCCGGCCGCCTTACTTCCTGGCACTTTATCAATGTGAACTCAGGGCGTTCGGCCGTCGACACGCCCTACCGCACCGGGAAGGCTGAGTCCGCATTTCTCGGAACGGAGGCGCCGCTGCGGCACGGTTCTTACAGGGCCCTGGCGTCCACCGCCAATGTCTTTGCCCGGGAGTGCTTCATGGATGAGCTGGCCTTCCTGGCGGGCCAGGATCCGCTTGCGTTCCGGCTGGCGCACCTTGAAGAGGGGCGTCTCCGTGATGTGCTCGAGGAAGCAGCGCGGCGCTTCGACTGGGGTCGCCGTTCGCAGGAGCTTTCGCCGCCGGGAGGAGCCGGCCTTGCCTGCGGAACCGAAAAGGGGTCTTTTGTCGCTGCCTGCGCTGAGGTCGTCGTGGAAGGTTCCGCCATTCGCGTCACGCGGGTGGTTCAAGTCTTCGAGTGCGGAAAAGTTCTCAACCCCGCCAATCTGCGTGCTCAGGTGGAGGGCTCCATTCTCATGGGTCTCGGCCCTATTCTCTCTGAAGAGACCCGTTTCGCCGGCGGGAGGGTCCTTAATCCGGCATTCAGCAGTTACCCGGTTCCGCGTTTCGCCGGCTTGCCCGGTCTCGAGATCCATCTTCTGGACCGTCCCGACTTGGATTCTGCGGGGGGCGGCGAAACGCCCCTGATTGCGGTGGCTCCGGCCGTCGCCAATGCGGTGTTCCGCGCGACCGGACAGCGCGTCCGGAGGCTGCCGGTCCGTCTCGAGGCATGAAGAGCCGGCCTGGCTGGGGAGAGGTCCTGGAATGCTTGGCGGGCGACACCGGCGTCCAGGGCCCCTGCGCCCTGGCAACCGTCCTCCGGACCCGAGGTTCAACCCCCTTGCCTTGTGGAGCGCAGGCTGTATTGAACGCGGCATCTCTTTTGGCCGGCACCATTGGCGGCGGAGCGCTCGAAGCCGAAGCGTTGCGTCGCGGGGCCCGAATCGCTGCGGGCGGTTCCGCGGAAATATTCGACTTTCCGTTGCAGGGTTCCGGCGGCCAAGATCCCAAGCCCATCTGTGGCGGGGATGTCCGGGTGTTGGTGCAACCCTACACGGAGGCGGATCGCAGAGCTTACCGTCAAGCTTGGAAAAGCTGGCGCCAGCGTGAAACCGGCGTCCTCGAAACCCGGGTGCTGGGAGGTGATCGGCGCCAGGTGGAAAGCCGATGGTGGAGCGCGCCCGACATCGCCGGCTGTCCGGACCAGAGCGTGGCGCAGCTTCTTCGGGAGACGCTCGCCATCTCGAAGGCACGAAGCATTGTCGCGCCGGATACGGGACCGCACGAACTCTTGGCCTTGCTCCATGTGCCCCTTTGCATCCGGCCCCAACTGCTCATCGCCGGAGCGGGACACGTCGGCCAAGCTCTGGCGACTCAGGCCGCCCTGATGGATTTCGCCGTCGTCGTGATAGACGATCGCCCGGAATGGCTGGACCCCTCACATTTTCCCAGGGGAACACGGCTGATCTGTGGAGCGATCGCCGCATCAATGGAGGGATTTCCCATCGATTCCGAGACCTATGTCGCCCTGGTTACCCGCGGTCACCAGCCCGATGCCGGAGCCCTGAGAGCCTGCATCCACAGCCCCGCGGCCTATATCGGAATGATCGGCAGCCAACGGAAAGTAGACCTCATGCGGGCGAACTTTCGCGTATCCGGCAGCGCCACCGACGAGGATTTCGACCGCGTCCACGCGCCCATCGGTCTTGAGATCGGCGCCCAAACCGCGCCGGAAATTGCGGTGAGCATCCTTGCTCAGGTCATCGCGGTCCGTCGCAAAGTTTGGCCGGACCGGGCAGCGGCAGGGAGCGCCCGCGATCTCATGATCTGTGCGATCATCCTCGCAGCCGGGCGATCGCGCCGCATGGGCTCCGCCAAGCTTCTCCTTCCGTTAAGAGGACGGCCCGTGATCGCTCACGTCGTCGCGGCCATCCCTCGCTGTTCTGTAGGTAGAATCTTCGTCGTCCTGCGCGCAGGCGACCGCGCCATCCCGGACGCGCTGGCCGGACAAGACATCATTTATGTGACGAATCCGGACCCGGAGGGCGATATGCTCTCCTCGGTCCGCTGCGGGTTTCGGGCATTGCCCGTGGAATGCGAGGCCGCTCTGGTCGTTTTGGGCGATCAACCCGGTATCACACCGGCTTTGGTCGAGACCATCGTGGCGGCCCGGGCCAGCAGCGGATGTTCGCTGATTGTGCCGCGTGGGCCGGCGGGCCGCGGGCATCCTCTCTTGGTGGGCATGGAACATCGGGAAGAGGTGCTGACCTGCTGCGACGGAGTGGGATTACGAGGCTTGCTGGCATCCCATCCCACTGGGGTGTGGGAAGTCGCGGCGCCGGAAACAATGGCGTTGATCGACATGGATACCCCGGAGGACTACGCCAAGCTCGAGGCTCATTTTCTCAGCGCCGGCACGGTTCCCCGTTCTTCCTCGGAGTCATCGGAAGATTAGAGTTCCTCCTCTGCGGGCTCAACAAATGGTGATCCAGACTTTTGCCTTGCGCCGAAACGAAACGACGGCTCATTTCTCATTACCTGCACCTGATGGAGCACGAAGGCGAGACCTTCTCGCGAGGGATGGTCGAGCGCGGGACGCTGGAACGTCTGCTCCCAGTCCTCATGACCGCCTTGGTCGCCGGAATTGCTCTGACCCCGCTCGTCCTGGCGGGCGACGCCGCCGGCAAGGAGATCCTCCATCCCATCGCGGTGGTGATCGTTGGGGGATTGGCGACCTCGACTCTCCTCGGTCTCGGCGTCACTCCCGCCGTCTTCTGGTCATTCGGGGCGAAGGCGGCGCGCCGGGCTCTGGCGCGCCGGGCCTTGGTGCAGCGGTGACAACGCACGGAGTAACCTTTGCAACGCGTACTCATAGTGGCTCCGGATGGCGCGTCATCCGGCATTGCCATCGTCCGCGGCGCCTGGCATGCTGGCGGGCGAAACGATGGAGGGCTTCGACGAGTCCAAGACTGCGCCCGACCACGGCAACGGGTCCGGCGGCGTGAAGGGATCCAGCGGCGGCGAGGGCTTCCGGCCGCGCATTATGCCTGAGACCATCGGGCGCTTTCAAATCGTCAAGGTTCTCGGCGCCGGAGCGTTCGGCGTTGTCTATCATGGCTACGATCCGGAACTCGATCGCGAGGTCGCCATAAAACTTCTGCCGCGTCTCTCCGCAGCCCGGCATGGGGATGAGGGCGACATCCGCCTTGACGAAGCGCGAGCCCTGGGCCGGCTCGATCACCCCAACATCGTTCCCGTTCACGATGTCGGCACGCTTCCCACCGGCGAAATGTTCATCGTTTCGAAGCTGATCGAAGGCGTCGCCCTCTCTCAGATCATGGAGAAATCGCAGTGCGATCCTGTCCGCGCCACCGAACTGCTCACGATGGTCTGCGAAGCCCTGCAACACGCCCATCGCGAGCGCATCTATCACCGGGACGTCAAGCCTGCCAACATCCTTGTCGATCACCAGGGAAACCCGTTCCTCATCGATTTTGGGATCGCCCTGCTCAACGAGCGCTTCGGAGATCCCCGGCGCTTCCGCAGAGCCGGCACCCCGCAATACATGAGCCCGGAACAAGCCCGCGGCGAAGGGCACCTCTTGGACGGGCGCAGCGACATCTGGGCCGTTGGGGTCATTCTTTACGAGTGGCTCACCGGCCAGCGACCTTTTGAGGGAGCTAACTACGAAGAGATCCTCGACCGCGTCACCCGGCTCGACCCAAAGCCGCTTCGGCAGCACCGCGTCGCCATCGATCCGGAACTGGAACGTATCGTTCTGCGCGCTCTGTCGAAACTTCCATCCAACCGTTACCCTTCGGCGCTTGACCTCGCCGCCGACCTCAGCAGTTGGAGAGCGATGCGAACGGCGCCTGACAGCACCGCGGATTCCGGCTCCACGTTTACTCCGCGCGGCTTGCAATCCTATTCCGCCGCCGACGCCGGATTCTTTCTGGAACTTCTGCCCGGACCACGCGATCGCCGGGGCCTTCCCACCAGCGTGCGCTTCTGGAAGGAGGGGATCGAAGAGCAAACTCCCGGCGCAGCCTTCCGGGCCGGTTTGCTCTACGGCCCCTCCGGGAGCGGGAAATCCTCTTTTTTACGCGCCGCCGTGCTGCCCCATCTCGCTTACGACGTTGAACCCGTCTTTGTGGAAGCCGCCGCCGGCGTTACCGAGGAACGCCTGCGCGGGGCGTTGATGCGACGAATGCCTTCTCTTCCCGCCTCGACGTCCCTCTCCTCCGTCCTGCGCGCCGCCCGCGAAGGATCGGCCGGGTTCGGAGGAAGCAAACTCCTTCTTATTCTCGATCAGTTCGAGCAGTGGTTGCATGCCGATTGGATGCATCGCGGGCCTTGCGATCTGATCGACGCGCTGAGGCAATGCGACGGCCAACGGGTTCAGGCGCTGTTCGTGGTGCGGGACGACTTCTGGCTGGCCACGAGTCAGTTCATGCATCAGCTCGAAGTGGAGTTGCATACGGCGACAAACTGCGCGTGCGTGGAAGCCTTCGACTTGAACCACGCCGAGCAAGTGCTCATCAAGTTGGGCAGGGCTTACCATCGCCTTCCCCCGGAACCCGAATCCCTGAGCGAAGTAGAGACCACTTTCATCTCCCAGGCCCTGGGGCTGCTAACCAGCGGATCCACCGTTGAGCCCGTGCTCCTCACTGTCTTCGCCGAGCTTTTCAAGGCGCGCCCCTGGGATCCGCGGCAGCTCAAGGACTTGGGCGGCGCGGCCGGTCTGGGGGTCCGCTTTCTTGATGACAGCCTCCAAGGTCGCCACGCCAATCCGGAGCTGCGCAAGAACCTCCCAGCCGTGGAAATGATCCTGGCCGGCCTCATCCCGCCGGCAGGTTCCAGCTTGAAGAGCCGGGCCCGGCCCGAAAGTGAGCTGATGGAAGTGTCCCGCCTCAGCCACTCCCCAGAGGTATTTCACGGCATCATTCGCTCCCTGGACCGCGACCTCCGCATTCTGGCTCCGGCTGAATCCGGCGAATCCAGTCTCGGCAAGGAATACCAGCTCACGCACGATTTCCTCGTCGACGCCGTGCGGGAATGGATCGATCGCCGCAGCATGGCGACCCTGCATGGGCGCGTCGGCCTGCAACTCCGCCAAGTCACGGAAGTCTGGACGAGCAACAACCGGAAGCGCCGATTCCTTCCCACTTTCTGGGAATGGTTGCTGTTCCTGGCGCATACACCGAGGGGGCAACGTTCTGAACCGCAACGGGCTCTGTTGCGCGAAAGCTCGAAACGCCATCTTCGCCGCCTGGCTCTCTCCGCCGCCGCCGCGGGTTGCCTGGTTGTGGGATACCAGTCCTTTGTGGGCCTCTACCGTGGGCACATCCACAGCCAGAACCTCCTGAACGCTTCCGTGGCGCAACTGCCGGTGCTCAAAGCCAAGGCCGAACCTTACAACCATTGGGTCTACCGGATTCTAAAGAAGGAGCTTGCCCTCCCCTCCGATCGCGAGCCGCGGCACGAACAGCAGTTCAATGCCCTCTATGTCCTCGTCGACCACTCGCCGGCCCTGTATGCGGGCCGGCTTTTCGAAGAGTTCTTGCTCAACGCAGCCGATCCCGGGTCGATCGAGATGCTTTCCACCGCCCTGGCGCCCCATGCCGGTGCTCACCTGAGCAGCCAGCTCGAGACTTTGGCCTCCGGACTCGCCGAAGGCGGACTAGAAGAACGCATCCGGTCGGCGCTCATCCTGGCGAACCTTACTCCGCACCAGGGTTTTTGGGACCACGAGACTCCAGTGCAGTTGCTCGCCAAAGAACTGGTCGATCCCCGGTTGAAAGACCGGGCCGCCTGGGCCGCACATTTCCAAAAGCTGCGCGGCAGCCTCAGCCCATCTGCGCGCCTGGCGCTGGAACAACCGCTGCGCGAAGCCTTCCGTGCAGCCTCGCCGTCCTCACAAACGGATGCTCACGCCGTCGCCGCATCCGCCGTGCTGGCCGAGTTCCTCGCCGGCGACGATGAAGGCTTACTGGAACTGCTCGACGAGGCCCGGCTCGATCAGCTAGCGCCTCTCACCGCGAAACTGGCCGGCCCCAAGATCCGCAATCAGACGATTCCCAAACTCCAGCTTCGTGCGGTAGCGTCACCGGGAGCAGCGGATTCCGTACGTGTGTCCAACGCCATTTTGGCGCTCTTCGCTCTTGGGGAGCCTACCAGCGCTTGGAGCGCGGTGGAAACGGTCACGCATCCAGTTGCCTTCGCCAGACTTCATCTTGGCGCGCGTGATGCAGGAGCCCGTCCATCCGTTTTCAGCGAGGAGATCCTGAGGCCGGACTGGGGGGTCGATGTCAGCCCATGGTTCGAATTGCATCAGCTCGATTCCAACGGCGCCCCGGGCGGTTCTGCGCTCGATCGACGCCTTCACATCGCTCTTCTCGGCCTCGCCGAGTGGTCTTGGGAAGACCTCGAAGGTTTTCCCCGTGAGACCTGGTTCCAGCGCGTTGAAGAACTCTGGCGCTCGCGGCCCGAAGGGCGCCTCCACTCGGCGGCCCACTGCGTCTTGCAGGCATGGCGCCGGCTCCCTCCAGATGCGCCTCCCAGCCGGCCGCTCCCCGTGGACCGGTCCTTGCGTGAGGGAGAATGGTTTTCCTCCCACAATGGCCACGTCTTCATTGCCGTGCGGCCTGATGCTCCGGAACCCAGCCTCCCGCTGGCGGGTATCGCCACCATGGAAACCACCACAGCGCAATTCAAGGCGCTGAGCCAAAGGAGGGATCCCGACGCGGATGAGTACATGGAAGGCAGCTTCGATAAGTCCGATTCGCCCATCGTCTTTTTGGTCTCTGACGAGTTCGCCGATTACTTCGCTCATATCGACCCCTGGGACCCGCGCTTCCGGCTGCCCTCAGTGCCGGAATGGCTCGGCGCCTGCCTCGGCCAGATCAGCGACCCCACCTACTGCGGCGCCTCTGGTTCCGAAAAGCTCCTGCTGCATCACGAATGGTTGGCGGAGAACTCGCAGTCCTCCGCCCATCCGGTGGGAACCCTTAAACCCAATCCGCTGGGTTTCTTCGACATGCTGGGGAACTGCAGCGAAGCTTGTCTGCCAGGCCCGAATTCCGGCAGCGCCGGCCCGCTTTATCGGAATGTTGGGTCGTTCTATAAGAGCGATTCCTCGAACGTTTCGGCACAGAACCAGCATGAGGGACTCCTCATTGGGCGGGAGAACTGGATCACCTTCCGCGCCGCTTGCGATCTGCCTGGGGCACGCCCCTAGGCCCGGATTTCTCAAACAGTCTCGCATGGCCGTTTCTTGCAAGGCTGCCCGCGCCTCGTGCGGACAGCCGAGCGAAGCGAGGCAGCCAGTCCGAACGGACGTCCCGGAGGGCCGGGCAAAGGGACCAGCCCCAAGGGCTGGGAGCGGCGGGAGGATGCCCTGGTGACGCCGGGGGCAACCCTTAGATAGCCGCAGCATGGGGCGCTGGGCTTAAAAACAGAACCGATGCGACTAACGCGGAGCAGAATTCTTCCTTTTGTTCTTTACGTGACCTGTTCCACCATCTCAGTATCGTTTTGGCTCGGATTCCTCACGGCGTTTCGTCGCGAGGCGGCGGGCGCTCCCTTGCCGGCACGGCCGCGCGCCGCCGAGGGCTTGAACTGGGTCCGGACCCCTGTTCAAGCCCCAGGCAAGCGCACAGTTGTGAGCATGGAGCGTAGCAGAAAGGTGAGAAGAATACGGGCCGAGAAAAGGGGATTTCATTATGGCCAGTTGCCCATCTTATTTTCCGGCGAGTTGCAGCAATTGCAGCGGCTCGTCTTCCGACGACTGCAATTGCGGGTACGTCATCGAACGTTACGATCCCGTGCAAAAAGAATGGAGAATTCTGGCGCAGAGGTGCACCGGGACTTGCAAAGCACCCCCGGATATGAGTCAGGACATATCGGGAGCACACGCGTCTTTCGCGGGGATGTGCCGGTTGCGCTGTTGCGTGCCGGCCGTCCACGTTGCCAGCAGCGGGCAACGGCTCATTTGGTATGCCGTCGGCGCAGCGGCGATCGCCGTTCTCATCTACTTCCTCTACCGGCTGATCTTCTGAGGGACGCCGTATGTTCCACGCCCGCGATCGCAGCGGAAGACAGCCAGATGACCCCAAGGTTGGACCATGGAGGTAAGCCCGCCTCCCCGGCCCGGCGCCGGACGCAGCCCGGAACGCTGCCCCTATCATAAGCCGGCGCCTCCGGCGGAGCCGGACGGTTCGCCCGCCGCCTTCTGCGGATTCCTGGAACAACTCACCGGAATCGGCGATCCCTTGCGCTGCCAGGTCGGGCTCGACGCCTGCCGCGCCTGCTGCCTCGAACCCGAACCCGCCGGCGAACGCATCAATTCCGTCATCGCCTCTTTCCTCTTCGGCCTAACTGTCGAAGTGCCGCCGAAGGAATCTCATCCGCTGTGGAACTCGCGTCGCGTCGATCACCTTCAGGAACTCGCTCTCGCTCACATGGAACGGGTCGATGCCCCGCGCCCTGCTCAGCCCAGCCGCGTCCCGCCATACACGGGCCCCTGCTTCTTTCTCGGACCCGAATCGGGCCGGGTCGAATGCACGAGCTGCCGCGGCCGGGTCCTCCTGAAGGAGTTTCTCTGCCAGCATCCCTATCACGAACGCACCACTATCCGGTCCTGTCGCTCCTGCCAAGACTACGAGGCCCCACTCTTGCGCGGAAGAGTCCGCACTTGGGCCGTCGCCGTCGTCACCGCTCCCCGCCGCAGTCCCACGCTCGCCCGGACTCTGGAAAGCCTGGCTCGCGCCGGATGGAAGACCCCTTTCCTCTTCGCCGAACCGGGCTCGAAACTGCCGAGGTTCGTGAACCGCTCCCGTCTCACATCCCGTCGCGAAGTCCTGGGAGCCTGGGGAAACTGGCTCCTTGCCGCGTCGGAACTCGCCCTGCTCCATCCCCATGCCGACGCCTACCTCATTTGCCAGGATGACGCTGTCTTTTGCCGGCATTTGCGCGAGTATCTGGAAACTCATCTCTGGCCTGCGGAACGGGTTGGAGTCGTTTCCCTCCACACTCCGCGGCATCATACCGGATCCAGCCCCGGTTTTTTCCCTTTTGACCCCGGCTGGGGGGCCTGGGGAGCCATGGCCTACCTCTTTCCCAATGCCTCGCTTCGTAATCTCCTTTCCGACCCCCGCGTCATCAACCATCGCCATCGTGGACCCGGCGACGGCTTGCGCAATGTGGACTCCGTGGTTGGCGATTGGTGCCGCCGCAGCGGTGTTCCCTATTTCCTCCACAGCCCGAGCCTTTCCCAACATACCGGCGAGACATCCACTCTTTGGAAGAACTCGTCCCTCCGCGGCCGCCGGTCCGCCGCCGACTTCCCTGGCGAAGACTTCGATGCCCGCCGCCTTCCAGGCGTTGCCACTTCTACGGCGAATCTGACAGCGACCCCTCCGGCCCCTCCCTTCCCGGAAGCGAACGACCATGCCGGCATCGCCTTGCTGATTGACGCGACCCGCGGGGATTGCTCGAAGCTGCTGTCCAGTCTCCCTTCCCTGCTGCGGCCGCCCCCGGAAGCCCTGCTCTTCGTCGCTCAAGAAAACAGCGTTGTTCCCGCGGCTGACGCGCCTTGGATTCGAACGATTGTGGGGCCCGGCTCGCCTTCTCAGGATGTTGTCCAGCGCTTCCTAACTGAGATCACCGCGGAATGGATCGCGGTTCCCGACCCGGAGCGCCCTCTTCCTCCAGACGCGTTCGACAGAGCGGCCCGCATGTTGCAAGAAGCCCAGCCCGGCCACGGCATCCTGCGGACCTGTCCGGAACACGCCGGCTCTCCTCTGCCCGGCCTTACGATCTTCCGCCGCGATGCCGCCGTCGAGTTGGGGTTGTGCCGCAATGCCTCGCTGCTTGGAGATCCTCTCGACGCGGGCCGGCGACTGACGGAACTCGGATGGCGCGACCTGGCCGCGCCCGCCCCCGATCCCGCTCCGGCGGCCCTCCCGCTGCGCGATTCCTGGAGCAACTATCGCTTCACCCTCGTGACCGTGCTGATCGGCCGGCGCCAATGTTTCGACTCGTGGCTCGACTGGCTCCGCAACGAATCCTTCCCCGACGACACCTCCCTCGTTTTTGTCGACAACAGCAGCAACGAGGAGTTTGGCGCGCTGCTTCGCGACAGCGCCATGGAGCTTATCCGGGAACGCGAGTTCGCTGGTCTCCGGCTCGTCCGCGGTCCCGGCCCAGTGCTCGATGGCCCCCGCCTGTCCCTAGCACGCTACTCTAACTACGCGCATGCTCTCCATCTGGCGCTGGCCCCGTCGGGCGGCGATTTGGCGCTCACCATCGACTGCGACGTTGTCCCGGCGCCCGGGGCCGTCCAACTCTTGCTGGAAGCCTACACCGGGCTGGTCCGCTCCGGAGCCCAACCCGGCGCCGTGAGCGGAGTTTACGAATCGGCGAACTACCGCGGGCACCTCACTGCGGCGCGATCGCGGAGGGCCTGGCGGGACATACCTGAAATCGATGAGATTGCTCCTGGAGAACTCGTCGAGGTGGGTTTTGCCGGCAACGGCTGCTGTTTGATGGCCGTTCCAGCCCTGCATCAAGCCCTGCCTCTGCGACCCCGCCTGCTTCCCGGCGGCGGCGTCGCCGGTCCCGACTACGTGCTGTGCGAAACTTTGCGCCGGTTCGGATACACGGTCTGGCTGCACGGCTCGGTCCGCTGCCGGCACTTTTACTGACGAAACCTAACTATTGAATGCGCCCTGGCCGCGCCTGCAATCGCGCGTCCGAAGAAGCCGGATTCTCCGTTTCCGAAGCCGGCATGAGCCCTGCCTCGGGACCCGAATCATCGCTGCTCACGCCGGCGTTCCCTCTACGCGCCGCGATCCACTCCACAAGGAGACTAAAGCAAACCGCAAGAAGGCTCGGCCCCAGGAAGACCCCGATCAAGCCAAAGGCCAATGCTCCGCCGATCACCCCCAAGAAAACGAGGACGAAAGGCATCCGGTTGGCTTGTACGATAATCAGAGGACGCACCAGATTATCGACGCTGCTCACCAACATTCCCCAGGCGAGCATGAAGATTGCCCAGCCGGGAGTTGAATGTTGATAAAGCCACAGGGCCGCGGGCAACCACACCAACGGCGGCCCCATCGGGATGACTGAAACAAAAAATGTAACCAACGCCAGCAAGGCCGCGCCCGGCACCCCGGCAATGGCGAATCCGATCCCCGCCACCACAGCCTGCACCACCGCCGTGCCCAGAATACCGTAAACCACGCTGCGCACCGTGCCTCCGGCCACATCCTGCAACAGATGAATTCCACGCTTGGCCCCTAATCGCGCCGCCACGGCGCGGGCCCCTTCACCCAGGCGCGCTCCATCCCGGAAAAAGAAGAAGGCGAGGAAGATGCTCAACGCCAGGTCGAGCACGCCCCGTCCGATGGCCACGCTACCTCGCACCACCCAACCCGTGGCCGGTTCCACAAACCGGTCCAATTCGCGCAACAGAATGGTTCCGTCTTGGGAAACGCGCGACCAGTAGTCCGCGGCGGCCGCCCCAACAAAGGGAAAATCCTTCAACCAAGCCGGCGCTTCCGGAAGCCCGCGGTTCATCCATTGTACCGTGGCCAAACCGAATTCCCGGACGTTGTCCACGAGCGTGAAGCCGATGATCACCGACGGGACCAGCAGGATCAACGTGATCGCCAGCGTCATCAAGGAAGCGGCGAGGGTCTTGCGTCCGCCGACAAGCGCCAGAAGTCTCCGGTGGAAGGGCCAGCAAGAAAAGGTCAGGACCACCGCCCACATCAGAGAAGACAAAAACGGCCGCATCACCATGAAGCAGCCCACCACCACCAAAGCCACCGCCACCAGAGCGATAAGCTGGTCTGTCCGGGTGGCGCGTCGCGTGGCCATCACAGCGTCGGCGGTTGCGTCGCCCCGGCATTTGCGGCCAGGCAGCTCCAGCCTCGAAAGCAGCTCCGGGCCCTGAAGCGGTTGCGCTCTGGGGACCTTTCCGGCGGCTTCCCGTTGATCATCGGAGACCGAGCATAGCACAGAACCCGGCCCTGTCCGGTTTCTGGAATGTTGGGGTTGCTGCCTGAGTGTGGTCCATGGAAGGTGGGACTGCAAGCGGCCAGGAATCGGCCCCC
>DATKCT010000150.1:0-54680 GCA_035513055.1 Verrucomicrobiales bacterium
AGGGCCACCCGGGCTTTGAATTCGGGCTTGTGTCTTCTTCTTTTCGCTTTCATCGGGTCTTAGGCTGTTCAGCCTCGACCCGGCTCCCCACTTCTCAAAAACTTAGCTTAACCTCTGGCCCGGTTTTCGGGGTCCAGCTCAAACTTGGATGAGTATACGATTTATCCCGACATTGTGGGAATGGCTAGGCACATCAAACGCAAAATTCTGAACTAAACACAGAAATGGAACTCACAAAAAAAGATAGACTGCTTCTGATTAACCAATATCAGATTCTGTCGACACTGAATCCTGGGGAGTCTGCCCACTATCTAGAACTAATAGAGATTCTGGAAGATGGTTATGCGATTTTTTACTCGCTGATCGACGCCGGGATCTCGGACGATATGCCCGAGTCGGAAGGAAGATTTGTTCTGGATGTCTTGAACATGTATCGAGCAATAGAGGACTTTAAGCGGAAAAACAGTAGGGAGATTTGTTCGGAAGAATATTACCGTTTTTTCAGAGGTTTTGATGGCAATGAAGAAACCAAGTATATGGCCTTCGCTAGATTTCTCGTCGAGACTCAAAAGAAGTTCACCGAGCAAAAGACTTACCTAAAAGAGAATGACAATCTCAATAGCCACATGCCAACAATTCATAAATATAGGGCCATGCTTTCAAAATGGCGAAAGTTCGGCAATACTTTTTCCCTCGGAGAAGTTCAAGTTATAGAAATAGTGAAGGCTTAACCTTCTTTAGCCATGAATAGCAGGCGGCTACATAAACTCAGAAATCGACTCTGGAATGACATCGCGTTCGAAGTAGATCTGGAAACAACACAAATGGTCCAATTAGTAGTTCCTGTTCCGCACGCTGAACGGCTTTAGAGTTTTGAAAACACATCAGCAAACCGGGTCTTCGGGCCGCCCGAATATGAGCCTCACGGGAGTCATGCTGAGCTGGTCTCCACTCTTTCAGACCCGGAAACTCGGCAATTGGTTCAGCGTTACACTGATCAAGCATATTCCTCTGATTAAACTTTTGGATCGGACTGATCCACGAGGAACCGAAGACGAGCAGGTGATGGCGCGTGGTGCTTCAAGCCACGAAGGTTTGTCTGGATATCTTACTGTAATAGGGGGGCGGGTACTTAAGGGTTTGCTTCTGATGGGACCGTAAATGCAGCAGGAGTTTACAATCTGACAACATTAAGAGAATAACCAATGTAGGTAAGCGTCGCTACGAAGGGCATGCCAAAAGGTTGCCCAGCCCGCCAAAGGCGGGCGAGGATGGCGGCGATGGATCCAAGCATTCTACCCACCGACGGCAGCGGCCCGGCCGCGAGTTCACCACCGCCACAGTCCAAGCGATTCCGAAGATTCTCCGAGGAACCAGCCCGCTTGCTTGAGCGCTTCGAGCAAAGCGCACTTTCCCGGGCGGAACTCGCCAGGGAGATCTGTTCTTTGGAGCGGAGAGCAGCGGCAAGAGCGCGGCCATCTACTACACGCTGACGGGCACCTGCCGGCCCGTGGGAATCGATCCGCAGGAGTATCTCACCGGCGTATTGAGCCGCCTTCCGCCTATGACCAACCGCACGCAGCATCAGCTCACGCCGCGCAACGGGCTGGCTGAACGCCGGGGAGCGGACCTTCCCGCGGGAACCGGCCTTGGTGCCCGGGTGAGGGCCGGCGCACGGTTGCGGTTCTTAAACAACTGGAGGCTGGGCGCAGGTTTGGCTTGAGTTCCGGCGCGCCGGAGCGCGCCTGGCCCAGCATCGCGCGGGCCAAGGTGCCGGCGCAACCGCAAGGTCTACCCTTCGTAGGGACGCTTATGTTGAACCGGATGCGATAGTCCCCGGTCGGAAGACCATGGCATCCTCCAGCTCGTCCTCAGTCTCGTATGTGCTTCCGCAAATACCGGAACACGATCCCTCCCACCCCACACCATAGGCAAAATACCACGACCGAAATGGAAACCGACAAATACTGCTCGAGGTGTCCGATCAAAAAAACATAATTGACAAGCACAAGTGCTGCATAAACAGCAAATAGGGCAAATCGGACGACACGTATCGTTGTCTGGACGCGCGAGTTCACGCCCCCTCTCCATAGTCGATGCTCCCATCCGATCAAGTACTCACACGGATTGAGGATGTCAGAGGCTGGGATCATATAGACCTGACGCAAGTGCTCTGCATCAATGGCTTTCGCAAGATGCTCTTCTATATCATAAAGGCGGCTCCCCAACATGTTAAGCTTTGTAATGACATGTGACCAGGCCGCCACAAAAACGGTTACCATAGTTGGAATTACGAGCAGAATTACAATTGAGATCACTGCTGGAATACTTTGAACTGCACTCCATCCGGCAACCAACCCCGCCACAATTAAGACCGCAGAGCTTGTGCCCCAATTCACCAGAGAGTATTGTCGCTCAACGGTAGACATCATCTCCGAGCGGAGAAGTTCGTACTCTTTGACAGCAATATTGACCAGGAATTCCAGATGTGGGTTCATATTGTCGAGGATCCACAAAGTACGAAGTGAGTCGGCTAAAATCAAGATCGAGTCACGAAAACTTCTCGCGTTTCTCTATACCAATCCTACACTCAGATTCCTCTATACTCCTGCAGATTGCAGGAATTGCAACCCTTCTATATAGCAAAAGCTGAGGTGCAACGGAAATCGTCATAAATCGTGGTGATTCAGAATACAACTAACGCTGCCTCTCGCGGAGCTAAAATTCGGAATGAATGCCGAAAATTCAGTCTTGCGCAGGATACCCTCAGCGGCCCTAGTAGCTGTGATAATGGAGCGTTGTTGGATGACCAAACGACGAAATGAATACGCCAAGATGCCATCAACTACTCCTAACGCAAGCAATATCAAAGGCTGTGAATGAAACTTGTCGATCGCGAACGCATTGGCAGCGAGTAGCGCCGTGGGAAACTGCCAGAGAATAGTCGTGTAGTTCTGACGCTGGTCGACGAGCTTCCCGTAGAGCTTAAGTTGCTTTTCGTGTGGAGTCGTTTCGTCGGGCATAGGGGATGGGGTGTGGTGGAGCGGCCAAGGAGTCAGGTCAAGCATACTGAATAACACGGGGATTATCCAGCATGATGGGCGATAGTAGCGAAGGCCATTTCATGTCGCGCGCCGGCGAATGGTCGACCTCTCAAAGTTCGCGCTCGAAGAGTATGCCATCATGATCGTCGTCCGCCGAGACTCCGCTTTGCGGTAGACTTCGCCGCGAGGCGCGCCACTTTCGTGATAGCATCCGGAGCGAATCGTTCAGAGACCGCTTCGAGCACGCACGTCTCGGCAACGGTTCCGCCGATGCCCTCCGCATCTTCCACGGTATCGAGCGCCTGCTGGCGAGGCCACTCAACGCCCAGCCGGGTCCAGAACGCCGCCGCCCGCGGTAGGACTTCCTTCCTGGGGGCTTGCCATGGGCGGCAGCCTCGAAGGCGTCGAGCGCCCGCTGGACAGGGGAAGGCATGTCGTGTCCGCTCGTAGAAGTGGAGGCGGATTTCATGGGCCGAGGTGAAATGCGGCCCGGGGGCGCTGAAGCTTCAGCTCCGGGCTCCACTTGGAGGATGCCGGATCGGGCACCACGAAGGCAAGCCGTTTCTCGACGACGCCCAGAGGACGTTTGACAGGCGGACGGCCGGACGCGATTCACGGGTGAAATCCTCGGCGCTGCCGCCACTCTCGAATGGGCAGCCCCCATCTTTACACGGGGGCACTTAATCGCCTAAGTTCCAGCGGTGAGCCTGCCGACGCTGGACCGCCGCTAGGTCCCGGCCGAACCACCTCCCACTCTCGGGGACCACAGAGAATCGGCCGCCCGCACGTTGAGCGCGCCGTCGGCGATGGCCGGCCCTCCGGCTCAGCTCTTTCGAAGATGTCCCATTCGCCACAGCTCAGAGTTGCTCGCAGATGGAGACTACGGGATGCAGGGGAGCGGGTTGTTGCTACGGGCGGCGCAAACGCCGGACAAAATGGCCGATCGGAATGCCGGCCGAATCTTGAGGGCAACGGAGGCACCAACAGGTCACAAGTCGTTGTGAATGAAGAAAAGTAGAGGTCGCTTGAAAAGCCTCGGAACAAGAAAAACGCAGGTTTTCTGAGCGGCCAATTCCTCCGGGTTTTAGAACGGCGGTGGCAGTTTCCCACTCTTAGCGTCAAAGGAGCCTCCTCGCTGATTCAGCCGCTCCTGGTGCGCCGAGAACCGCCTCGACCACTCCATCTTGAAAATGAGTGAGGATTTTTTCGGCCAACGCCCAAACATTGGGGTTGCGAGACCCCTTTACACCAGCTATATATCAAGAAAACCGAACTACGCCCGGCTGAGAGATCGGAGGCCCACAGGCTGGATTCGACCAGCGTGTCCTAACCCGACTTTCACGATTCGGGGAAATCGAAGAGCCGCGGCCCCGTGTACGGGGGCCTCGAACTTCCAAAGGTCTGCCCCACAAAGGCGGGGGCGAACTTCTTAGGTCCGCGCCAATTGGCCCGTCGCGTTGATGCGCGGAGGGGTTTGGGGCGGCAAGTGCAGTCCCATACGGGTCACCAGCAGTTCGAGATCGCGACCGGGTTGGGTGTACATACCTTCTACGAAGGATGGGCGAAGAGGTTCGCCGAGCCCGCCGGATGCGGGCGACGATGGCGGCCATGGAGGCAACCATTCCACCCGCAGACGGCGCCGGCCAGCCCGCCAATTCCACAACGCAACACTCCAAGCGATTCCGAAGATCCGCCGAGGAACGAGCCCGGTTGCTTGGGCGTTTCGCCCAAAGCGCGCTTTCCAGGGCGGTTTTCGACGGGGAATTCTGTTCTTCCGAGCGGAGAGCGGCGGCAAGAGCGCGGCGACCTTCTACACGCTGACGGGCAACTGCCGGCTGTTGGGCATCGATCCCCAGGAGTATCTCACCGACGTGCTGAGTCGCCGTCCTTCTATGACCAACCGCACGCAGCATCAGCTCACGCCGCGCAACTGGCTGGCTGAACGCCGGGGAGCGGACCTTCCGGCGGATCCGGCCTTGGTGCCCGGGTGAGGGCCGGCGCACGGTTGCGGTTTTTAAGCAAGGGGAGACGGACACCGGTCTGGCTTGAGTTCCGGCGCGCCGGAGCGCGCCTGGACCCGGCATCGCGCGGGCCCGGGTGCCGGCGCAACCGCAAGGTCTACCTTTCGTAGGAACGCCTACCGTTCCACGACGCGGGCTAGTGCCGCCCGGCCTGCTGCGGCGGGGGGAGGCCTGGCGACTGGTGGTAACGCCCTACCGAGAAGCCTTGCTTTCAAAGCTCTCAATGTGGCGCTTAGTAGGGTTCCCTACTTTGGGCGCAGAATTCTCACCCGAAAGAATTCGGAGACTCTCTCATCGCCAACATTAGAATACCCCATCTCCTTTACTTCGTTATCACCTAATATAGAATTGCTAACACGAGTCCAAGGCCCCTGCAAATCAGGGGAACGTTCAACATGATATGACAGGCCGGGGACGCTGCGAAACTTGAACAATAAACTCAACCCCACGCGTGAAATACAAAGATCTTCCGGCTCCGGAAGATACGGTGTCGTAGTTACAGTTGCCGTTGCGATCACTTGTGGAGAACCTCCAGTCGCAGGCGTATAATATATCTTAACACTCTTTGACTTTGAGACATCGAATGTCGAAATATGATTATCGGTGGGCATATTCTCTGAAAAGACGATGCTCTCTTTCCCATTGCTGGTTGTCGATGCAACAATGGCAAGTGCTTGACCGACCTCCAGCGAGAAATCTATTAAACTTAACTCGTTTGTGGAGATCTCCGGAAAGTGGGCGATCTCTTCGGCGTCACAACACGCGTCCAATCCAGCGAATATTCGCAAGTCATAGAGCATTAGATCCGTATCAGGGTGAAAACTGAAGTTAGCTACAATTCTTTCCCACAATTTAAGATCCCAGTCGCCAGGTGCGATCCCAGCTAGTTCCAGTTCTCGAGGGGACTTTCTCTCAACCCAACGTTTCAAATGATATAACGGATTGTGAGTGCTGACCTGCGGAACGCCGACGAAGCAAGATGGATTTGGATCTTCTGGGCCGGGACGTCGGAACTCCATTCGTTCCGTAATTGAGTTAATAAATCTTGAAGTCGAAACGGATTCTCCAACTGCGCAATTATAATCCATGATTGACTCGCCTCTTGGATCGACTGCTTCTGGAGGATCTACGTGCCTTAATCCGTAGAGATGACCGGCCTCGTGGGCCACGATCGCTGCGATCTCTGAAGCATCGGGCAGTTCATCGAAATTCCAAAACACGGCCGCCTCACCCGTATCATTCCGGTCAAACTGGTCAACGCCACGCGCTTTCCCTCCACGGTATTCAGAACCAAAGTGGTCAGAAAAGTAGATGTTGGCATGGCCCACCGAAGGAGGGCCATGCTTCACCTCTAGATTAACGTCTGATCGGCGGAGCATACCACGAACTGAGGTTTTGATTTCGTTCTGATATGCAGTACTTAAACTAGCGGCCTCCAGCGTGCCGCGACCAAACGCATTCCAAACTGGCGTACCATGCCACAAGCTGGCGCCGAACTGGGCATCGTGCCCAAACGCGAGGATAATGGACGGAAACTCCAAGACTTGATCTCTCTTCAGGGTCCGAAAGGCTGAAACCTGTTGCGGCACGTTGGTCTCCCGAAGGTCTCCTAGACCTAATTGACCTTCAGAATTGGCCCCCCATGCCCAGAAAGCGCCGTCCGTCTTAACAGCAAAGCTCCCGCTACTCTCAGGATTACTAACCGTGAACCATCTGTCTTCACTACCGACTTGGGTAGGCAGATTGCGATTGGAGAAGTCGGCAAGGCCGAGTTGACCAAATGCATTCCACCCCCAAGCCCATAGTGTTCCGTTCTCAGCAATTCCAAGACAGTGCGAGCTATAAGCGTGGGCGACAATCCAATAGTCGTTACCAATCCGAGTTGGCAACTGCTGATCCAATTGATCTCCGAGGCCAAGTTCGCCGTACCGATTGTTGCCCCACGACCACAGGCTACCATCGCGTCTTATTGCAAGACTATGATAGAGACCTGCGGAGACCATCCTCCATTGATGACTCCCAACCTGGGTAGGCGTGTTCCGGTTTGATTGATCTCCGAGTCCTAGCTGGCCGTAGGAGTTCGCTCCCCAGGCCCATAAACTCCCGCCATTCTGTATGGCGAGACTATGCGCAGAAGCTGTTACCATCATCCATCTATCACGACCCACCTGAGTCGGCACGCTGCGATCGAGGAAATCTCCAAGGCCGAGTTGTCCGAATCCATTCCATCCCCAAGCCCACAGCGTACCATCTGTCTTAATGCCTAGGCTGTGTCCACTACCACCAGCGCTGACCAGCATCCAAGAATCTTCGTCTACCTGAGTAGGTGCGTTGCGGTCTATTCGGTCTCCGAGCCCTAATTGTCCATTGCGATTACGCCCCCATGCCCACAAGGTCCCATCCTCCTTAATGCCTAGGGTATGGCCCGAGCCACTGACCATAATCCATTTATTAGTTCCCACTTGAACGGGAACCCTTTGATTTAGGGTGTCGGGAAGTCCGAGTTGTCCAAAGCCATTCCATCCCCAAGCCCAAAGAGTTCCGTCGTCTTTAATCTGAAGCCCTGCGTGGGAGGCCGACGAGCCCAGCCAAGCTAGAGAGACAATCAGCGACGGCAATGCCTTCATAGAGAGAAAAATCTAAAGGGGGATCGGACCACATAGGGGAAGTGGGCATTCTCGCCTCAGATTTGGTCCGACGCAAATCGGCAGAAGGGGTAGCGCTTTGGTGCTTGGGTTGCAGAATGGCGGAATGACTACGGGCGGTCAAGGCGTCGCTGTAGAGCCCTCTTTGGTGGAGTTTTGAGTTTTGGTGTGGTCGACGGGAGTTCCGGCTCTCCTCTCACCCAGAGTCTCAGGAAGCCCGGAATGAAGCGGCGGCATGGTTCGTGACGGCCCGGATTCCTTCCAGGATCCGCCGAGGAACATTCGCTCCGTCGAATCCGGCGACGCCGTGTCCGGTGTCCGAGCCGTCGAGCCAAGCATAAGCCAAGCGGAGGCTCTCGCTGATGCTCAGGGAGAAGCGGCGATGCCGGAAGTCGATCCAGTCGAGTGACACGGATCCGTCAGGCTCCGGGGCGAACTCGGGCAACGGCACGTCATCCGGCAATGCCCGGATGAAATCCCCTGCCATAGAGACCGCCAATGGGTCCAGAGGAAGTGCAGATGCTCCGTCCCACCCTTCCTCTGCACATTCTGCCGCCATGGTGAACAGCTCCGAGAGCGCGGCGGATTTCTGGCCAAAAAGGGCTTGGGACCGCTCAGTCGACTCGACTACGACCGAGAGAGATCGCTGCACCGCTGCTGCTTCTGGGGAAACAGCGCTGCCGCCACGGCCGTAAGCCGTAAGCGCGGCATGACTCGCAAGCAGCCAGGCTCCGGCTGTCACTGAAAGAGGCTCAGGCATTCCTTGGTCAACGTGTAGCGGAAGATCCGGTTCTTCAAGTCCCGCAATGCTTGGAAGAAACCTTAAACACCTTCATCACTTCATCGCCCAGGTGGTTGATCACTTTGACGGCGATTCTTCCGCTCTTGGGTTTCTCGAACGGGCGAGAGGTGGGGCTGTGGAGAGTTGCCCAGGCGTCGGCGTTGATCTCGGCTTTGAGGGTCGTTTTCAGCGCGGAATAGGGGTCGTTCGCTCCCGGGTCCACTGCGTGGACAGTGCCTTGTGCGTAGTGGGTAGTGGCTAGTGAAAGCGGGAAATCGCCGGGCTTCAGCGCCTCGATTCCAGCGAGCGCCGCAGTCCCCCCAGCATCTTGCTGACCTCCTCACTCTGGGCCAGAAGCTGCTCCATCGCCGGCAGGGTCAGCATGTCCAGGCGGTTCGCGAGAATGATCTGGGTCTCCACCTCCGCCAGTGACCCGCTCGCCACGCTGAGAGCCTGAAGATACTCTCCCGTTCCGAAGCGCGCCGCTCCCTCCGCGATGTTCGACGGCACGGACACCGCCGCCCGCCGCACCTGGCTCGTGAGACCGAACCGCTCCTCTCGCGGAAAGTCTCTTGAAGCCCGGTAAGTCTGTTCCAGCAAGTCGATTGATTTCTTCCAAACTTCCAAGTCCCGATAACTCTTTAACGCGCTCATAGGTGGCGACCAGTCTCTCGCTTCTAGCCACTAGCCACAAGCCGCTAATCACGATGCTCTGGCCGACGCGGGTATTCGTAGGGCGAGAATAGCGGATTTCCCAGGACGCTGGGGGCGCGTGGCAGACGCGTTGGAGGTTTTGTTGAAAACCGCCTCCTTCGGTCAATGGAACTCATTGACTATCAATGAAGAGGCGAGGGCGGGAATCGAACCCGCGATAGAGGTTTTGCAGACCTCGGCCTTACCACTTGGCTACCTCGCCGAATGCAGGGAGCTGAAGTCTCTCCCGGGATGCCCGCCTTGTCAACGGGCTTCCGGGGGGAGTGGGGGCGAAGGCCGCAGTCCAAGAGCCTGCGCAGCTATTTTGGCTGAATAGGCCAGAAACCCGTGCCGACTCCTTGAGTATTAACGCATTACGGCACTTCCACAGGCCAGCTAGGCAGGATATCGCCAGCGTGGGTCAACAAGTTGACACATGTGATTGTCTACACAACGCTATGATCCGCGCCTTAATGTGAACATTTTTCGAGAGAATATGCGGAATCAGGTAATAGACGTGCTAGCAAGTACCGCTTGGGAGGAGGCTGTGAGTCGATTGGGAGATAGTGGAAGAATGTATTAGCGCTAATAGAAAGCAGGATGGACGGGAGGCGAATGGTTATTCTGAGTTTGGTTACCGTTCTGGGAATCACACTTTTAGCGCTCATTTATGAGTTTAGGAAGAATTTAGATCAATCAATCCAAGAGATATTGGAAAGGAAGGGATTGCCGATTTATCTCGCAAAACACCTTGAGATAGAGGCCGACAAGATTCGGATCGTGCGAATCAAAGTGCTGCCTACCAATCCTAGAGAGATCATGCGAAATGATGGACTTAAAGGCGTTACAGCTGTGTGGCTTTACACTGAGTCGGCAAGGGCAAACGCACGGGATTTCTTCTCGCGGATGGTTAGTGATCGTTCGTTTGATGAGTCGGCATGGTATTCAGCACGATCGGTGTGGGGTGAAAGCGTAATGATAGTAACAATCGATGAACTCGGAAAAGCCGCAGGAGTTCGCGGGCAGGAGCGTCCGCGCACACGCTATCCTGCTGTCTCGGCTGTCTCGCGTGACCGCCTCCCGGTCATCTCATCCCTTTGCGTGATCTCAAAACAGACCGACCGGCGCCGGCACGACTTTCAGCGCCCCGCCTCGTTGATTGTCTTCCATCTCCGCTACGGCGCCGACGATGCCGTCCTGAAACTCGACGGAGACTTTTCCGGTCTCCACCTTCACGTAATAGACGTCGCGGAATACCCGGCCGTAGCCGTCCCGGTAGTAGTTGTACTGCGGGACATTCTTGTAAGTGATGTAATCGTACGTGTCGGAACGGCCTTCGGCATCGATCCGGGAACTCTTCCGGGTGGGCTTGCCTAGCGACTGTTCGACCTCGTCGATGGTCATTCCCAGCGCCACCTCCTTTGCGGCGATGAGTTCATCCACGATCTTTTTTCGCTCGGCCGCCTTGCGCAAGTTGTCGAGGAACTCGTCCTCGACCGGCTCGAGGAACTTCGGTCCCACCCAGCCCGCGACCTGCCCTTGTTGCGCCACCCCCCGCACCCGGTAGGCCCGGTCGCTTATCGCGAGCACCTCCACGACTTGACCCGGTTTCATCGTGCCGAGATAGCGCTTCCCTTCCAAGGTATAAAAGGCGTTGACGGTCTGCAAGATGCGCAGTTCCACCGGGTCGCTCAGGAAATCTTCCAGATAGATCGCGCCCTCTTCCCGGTGCAGGCGCGTACCGGCAGCCCAGCCCGCCGTGAGAACGCTGAAAACGGCCACAAACGGCGCCAGGGACGCTTTCATGACAAGAGCTTAGTCGATTCCACGGAAATGAAAACGGAATTCCCCTCTCTCCCATTGACGGCTCAGGGTCCTCCGTATTCGATTTGGTCGCCGGCCGGATTCGCCATCCGGACTCGCCCATGCCTTCCGACCCCAGCACCATCCCCGCCAGGACCCTGTCGCAAGCCTTGTTCGCCGCGGCCAAAACCCTCATCCCCGGCGGCGTGAACTCCCCAGTGCGGGCCTTCCGCAACGTGGGGAGCGAACCTTTTTTTGTAAGGCGAGCCCGCGGCTGCCGGATCGAAGACGTCGATGGCCGGCACTACATCGACTACGTCGGCACCTGGGGCCCGGCGATCTTGGGACATGCGCCGGCCGCCGTGATCGAAGCGATTCACAACGCCGCCAAGGACGGAGTCAGCTTCGGCGCCCCCCACCCGCTCGAGGTGGAGATGGCCCGCCTCATCCGGGACTGGGTCCCGTCCGTGGAAAAGGTGCGGATGGTCAACAGTGGCACCGAAGCCACCATGTCGGCGGTCCGTCTGGCCCGGGGATTCACCGGCAGAAAATGCATTGTGAAATTCGAGGGATGTTATCACGGACACGTCGATTCCCTGCTCGTGGCGGCCGGAAGTGGGGCCCTGACCCATGGCCAGCCCGACAGCGCAGGCGTCCCTGAGGAACTCGCCGCCCTGACCATCAGTCTCCCGTTCAACGATCCGGAGGCGCTGCGCAACGCCATCGCCGGCGCCGGGAAAGAGATCGCCGCCGTTATTCTCGAACCGGTTCCCGCCAATGCCGGACTCATCCTGCCCTCGGAAGGGTTTCTGGACTTCCTTCGGGAGATCACCCAAGCCCACGGGATTCTGCTCATCTTCGATGAGGTCATGACCGGCTTCCGCCTGGCCCGGGGCGGAGTGCAGGAACTCACCGGCGTCATCCCCGACCTCACCGCGCTGGGGAAAGTCATCGGCGGCGGGCTGCCCGTGGGCGCCTTTGGCGGACGCGCGGATATCATGGACCAGCTCGCGCCGGACGGTCCCGTCTACCAAGCCGGCACGCTCTCGGGCAATCCTTTGGCCGTCTCCGCCGGATTGGCCCAACTCCACGAACTGGATCGCCACGACGCGTTCGCCCGGCTGGAAAGCCTCGGGAAAATGCTGGAAGAGGGATTCCGGGAAGCCATCCGCTCCGTCGGCCGAAATTACACCTTCCACCGCGCCGGAAGCATGTTCTGTCTCTTCTTCACTGATGGGCCGGTGACCAATCTTGCCCATGCCAAGGCCATCGATTCCGGCATGTTCCGGCGTTTCTTTCACGCCTGTCTTGCGCGGGGCGTTTATTTCGCTCCATCGCCTTACGAAACCGGATTCCTTTCGTTGGCTCACACCGAATCCGATGTCGAACAAACCCTCGGGGTTGTGCGCGAAGCCCTGCGGGAAGCCCACGCCTGACCTTCAAGACCTCGATCTTTGGCGTTTCCTTACCGCATCCCGCCGTATAGTGGACGCGAACTTTCCTCCTCACCTCTTGCCAACGATGAAGAAACAACTCGTCCTCGCTCTCACTCTCGGCGTTGCCGCTCCCGTCCCCTACGCGGCAGCCCATGTTCCCGCAGAAGACATGACTGAGGCGGCGCTCACTTTTCTGGCGGCCTTGAATGACGAACAGCGGGCCCGCGCATCTTTCGCGTTCGATTCCGACGAGCGCAAGAATTGGCACTTCATCCCGAAGGAACGTAACGGACTGCCATTGAAGGACATGACCGATGTGCAGCGGCAACTCGCCCATGCGCTGCTGGTGACTGGACTGAGCCACAAGGGTTACCGCAAGGCCGTCTCGATCATGACCCTCGAGCAAATCCTCCACGAACTGGAAGGCCGGAATCCCCGTCGCGATCCGCTCGGCTATTTCGTCTCCGTGTTCGGCACTCCCGCCGGCGAGGGCGTTTGGGGCTGGCGTTTCGAGGGACACCATCTTTCCCTCAATTTCTTGGTCGAAGAGGGCGAGATAGCCGGCGTGACTCCCTCCTTTTTCGCCACCAATCCGGCTGAAGTGCGAGAGGGACCGCGCCGGGGATTGCGCGTCCTTGCCGCCGAGGAAGATCTGGCCCGGGAACTGGTGGGATCTCTCGATGAGAATCAACGGAAAACAGCGGTGTTCAGCAGCGACGCTCCCGAAGACATCTTGACCGGAGCGGAGCGAAAGGTCTCAGGGTTGGAACCTAAAGGACTGGCTTATGCGGACATGACCCCGGCGCAACAAGAGCTGCTCCGGAAGCTGGTGAGCGAATACCTGCAGCGCCACCGCAATCATGTGGCCGGTCACGAACTCGAACGAATCGAGTCGAGCGGCTGGGACCAGGTTTCCTTCGCCTGGGGCGGGGGTTTGGAGAAAGGCCAGGGCCACTACTACCGGGTGCAGGGCGGCCATTTCTTGCTGGAATACGCCAACACGCAGAACGATGCCAACCACGTTCACAGCGTGTGGCGGGACTTCACCAGCGATTTCGGCGACGATCCCCTCCGGCGCCATTATGAGGAAAACCCGCATTGAAAACGGTCCTCGAACTCCGGTCGCCAGCGCACTGGCAATGCATCGACCGGAACACGGTACTGGAGTTGAATCCGGGCCTTCCGAGAAAAGGGCTTGATGGCGGCCGGTAAAGCGGTTCCAATACTGCCCCCCCGCCGGCCCATCCGGCGGTTCGAACCTTCTACCCATATCCATCGTCTTCCCATGAGTAAACTCGTTCCCACCATCAGCTCCGGAGTCGCGGGTCCGCTCGGTGTGCTCCATCTGCCCCGCCTCTGGCAAAAAGCGTCGCTCGCCGCCGTCGACAAATTGCACGACGACTACCCGGCCTGCGGTCCCGGCTTCGACCAAATGGTTCTCGACGGGATCGGCGTAGATCGCGAAGAGTTCCTGGCCTTCGTCAAGGACAAGAAACCCTCCTACCCCCAGACCGAAGCTTGGGTTCTGGAGAAAAAAGGCGGATCTCTCGATCCCGCCGCGGTCAGAAAGCTCAACGACAGCGTCGCCGGTTACATCCACGACGACGCCACTCGCAGAGAGATCCTCAGCGCCTGTAGGGTCGCCGATGAAGGCAAGATCAAGGACGCAGTCAATCTGAACAACCTCGACGACTGGCAAATTTTCCACACGGTCGAAATCGCCTGATCCTTTCGAACTTCCTCGATCTCCAACCGGTCCGAAGCTGGTGCGAAGACGCACAGGCGTCTTGGGTCACTGGAGAAGAGGTTCCCCGGCTTGAAAAGAAGAAGCCCCGGCCTCAGCGGCCGGGGCTTCTTTCGTTTGCAAATGCCTTGTGAACGGGGGGCCGGGCCGGACCACCGCCTCACGGCTGAGGCTGCTCGACAATCACACCGCCGCTTTTGAGTCCGTCCTCGATCTGCTGAGCCCGCAGGCGCAGCTCTTCGACAAACTGCGCCCACTTCTGCTTGTCGTCATCGGCCAGACGCAGCCGCTCCCGCAGCGCTTCCAGTTGCCGTTTCAACGCCGCCAGCTCCGCGTTCAAGTCCGCTGCCGATCCCCCCTCCTCCGCTGAGCCGCCCGCCTCTTCATACTCCTTCTCGGTCTCCCTGATCTTGGCGTCCAGCTCAGCAATCTTCTTCTCCCGTTCTTCCAAGGAGCCGGAGAACTTCACTTTCAGACTGTTCAATGCAGCAACCTGTTCCCGGAGCGATGCTTCTCGCGCGCTGAAATCTTGCCGGGCCCGAGCCAGGGCTTCCTGAACTTCCGCAAGACGCGTCTCGTACTCCGCCGAGTTTACCGCTTCCTTCTCTCGCGATGCCTCCAACTGCTCGAGGCGGGTGATCTCGTCATTCTTCAGCCGAAGCTCGTCAATCAGTTGGTCGCGCACGCTTGCGATACCCTGCAACTGCTCCTCCAATCCACTGGCGCGATCGTCGCCGGCTTTCCCGGCCGTGGCGGCTTCCTCCAAAGCCTTTTCCAGTTCGGCGACCCGCCCACGCAGAGACTCGTTGTCTTCAGCCGACTTGCGATAGGCGATCTCAGCATTGGCCAACTGGGTTTGCAGGGTGCGGGTAACCCCGGATTCCTCGGCCGCCGCCGCCAGTTTTTTCTTCCATTCTCCTTCGCGCTCTTCACCGAAGCTCAGGGCCGAGGCCAACGACTCCTGAAGGTCGGCTGTGTTTTTCTTCAAAGCGCTGTTCTCGTCGCCGAGCCCGGCGACCACCTGCTCTGCAGCCGCCAGCTTAGCCGAGAGTTCCTCCCCGGCTTTCCCAAGTTCCACCACGCGATTTTTGAGGCTCTCCGCCTCCGATTCATAATCACCGCGGCTTTTCTCCCAACTGGCGGTTTGATCCGCCAGCGTTTTCTCCACCGCCGTTTTCGCATCGGTCAACACGGTCATTTTCTCCTGCCACTGTTCTTCTTGCGCGACCATCTCGCCCTGCAATTTCTCGACCTCGCCCTCTAAGGTGCGCACTTCACCCTCGAGCGCCTCCCGGCGCGAGTTGAAGGACGCCGTCAGATTCTCGATCTCCCGGACTTTGCTGCTGACTTCGCCCCGGGTAGAGATGAGATCATCGGTAAGTTGCTCCTTTTCGGTCCGCAACATGTTCTTTTCGCCCTCGTAGCGCTGGGCCAACCCTGTCCACTTCTCGACCTGGGTCCCCCTGCTGAGGAAGCCCCACAAGAGGAAAAGAAAGAGCAAAAGCGCCGCCCACTGCAAAAAGGACAGCTTGCCGAGAACCCGCCCCATCAACCCTTTTTTCCTCGGAGCGTAGTCGTCGTCATCATCATGAAAAACGACCTTCGCCGACTTCACCGGTTCGACCGCCGGCTCGTGGACGCGGGATGCCTCGATGGGAACCGGCTCGACTGGAGCCAAAGACCCTGCCGCCGCTGCCGCCGGTTGCGTCCACACGGTGAAGGCGGAACCCGGCAGCCTGATCACGCCCTCCGTCAGAGCGGCTTCCTGCTTGGTCCACACCGTGAACCCGTCCCCAGGCAAGTGCAGTGGTTTCGCGGGCGCCGCCGGAGCGATCTCCTTCTTCAAAGCCGCTTTCACCGGTGTGCGCGGCGCCAGTGTGGAACGTAAGGTCGAGGGATCGGGCGTCGATGGAAGCTTCTGCCCCGTCAATTCGCGCAACCAAATGCTGAACCCGTTTCCAGGTAGGCGAAGTAATGTGGATCCGCCCTCACCGCCGCTGGATTTCGATCCGGAGCGGTCCCCTCCGGTGTTGTTGGACTCCGATTCCATGAGAAAATCTGTCGGTTTTGGTTTGTTCACGGCTCCGGAAACAGCATACCCAACGCCGCCCGGTCTCCGCAGAATGACCAACCTTCACTGCATCGCGAATTGAAATCAAGCAGCGAAAAAAATGCTCCCGTCAAATGATCCCCATTTCTCCCGGCGAAACCCAGAACCGAGTGAGGAACTCAATAGAAAGCCCGGCTGACGGCATAAAGCACCTTCGCCGTCTTCGGATGAGTGATTTCCAACTCGCGCACGGCTTCCTCCAGAGATTCGAGGGTTTTGTGAAACAAGTCGTCATTCCGCTCCGGCTGCGCCCCTTCGTGAGCCGCAGCGTCGGCCAAATCAAAGGCGCTTCGAATGCGCTCCTGATGTTCCTCCTCCGCCACTTCCTCAATCTCCGCCTCCAGTTCGCGGATCAGTTCGAGGATTCTCGCGCGGTTCTCCTCCTCGAGGTTCGGCGAATCCTCGATTCTTCGGCGCAGACGTTCGAGCGTATCCCAGGGCATGGCGATGACGAAGCTGAGAGCGGTTCTCGATAGTGGTGGATTATCCCGATTCCGGGGCCGCCTCCTCGCGGGGCGGAGTCATCAACACCGAACAAGGCGAAGTGTGCAAGAGCCGCTCGGCGGTGGTGCCCAATAAAGCCGGCCGCAGCCCGCGTCCGCCATGAGTGCCCACCGCTGCGAGATCGATGTCGTGATCTCGCAGGAATTGCGTCAAGCCGTAGACGACATTCGTGTGCTCGAGGATGTGCGGCGTAAGCGGCACCGAGGGCACAGCGCGGCGGACCGGTTCAATCCATTCTTCCATCCGGTCCCGCAAGAGGTCCAAATACTGCTTGCGATAGTCCTCCGAGACGGTCTGCCGCAGGTTGTACTCCACACTGACCGGGCTCAACCAAGGCGGATAATGCACATGGACGACATCCAGAGTCGCCCCCTCGTGATGAGCCAGGTCCGCGGCCGTTGACAGGGCCCGCGCGGCCGCCTCGGAGAAATCCACACAGGCTCCGATCCGGCGATAGCCTTCCCCGTGTTCTTTGCGCACCAGCAGCACCGGACATCCCGCGTGCCGGACGCATTTCTTTGCCGTCATCCCCGTCCGGCGGGCGTCCTCATGCCAGCCCTGCGCGCCCAACACGAGGAGTTCCGCTCCGGTTTCCTCGGTCATCCCGGCGATCTCCTCGAAAGGATGGCCGACAATGACCTCCAACCGAAGCATCTCCGCGGGTAAATCCTTGCCGAGATGGGAGCGGACAAAACCGTGGAGTCCCCCTCGAATCTCAGCCAGGATTGCGTTCGTCGGAGCCAAATCCGCTTCTCGAAGATGCTCGATCAGGTCCGCCGTCACCACCTGGATGACGTGAAGTTGAGCGCCGTAGGCAATGGCGATCCGCGCCGCTTCCCGGAGCGCCGCCCGGCAATGGGGCGATCCGTCGACCCCCACCACAACCTTCTTGATCTCTCTCATGTTCTGCCCTTGCCTATGTTCTAGCGCCGGGAGCGCCCAACCCGCATCTCTGATACCGTGTCGTCGCGAGGCGCTGCGAACCCCTTACTGCCAAGGCCGCGCGCAGCCGAGGGCGAAGAGCGGGGTGAGTACACCCTGTTCAAGCCCGAGGCAAGCGGAACGAAGACAGGATGGAGCGCAGCGCGCCACAGCAGAAAAGGTATGAGAAATGGGGATTAAAGCCAAGTTCCGACTGAGCGGGCTTCCGCGGCCGTCAAATTTACACCAAACAAATGCGGGCTAGTCTTTTTCAACCCCTGAACCGCCATGAAAAACATCGCCGTAGGCATTGATCACTCCGACGTCACTCCTCGCGTCCTCGAGACCGCCAAAGAACTCGCTCTCGCCACCCGGGCCACCCTGCACCTGGTCCATATTTTCGCTCCGGAACCCGCGGTGGTCGGCTACGGCGCCTATGCCTATCCCGGCGTCGACGAGCGGGAGGAAGAGTTGAAGCAGGAAAAACTCTTGCTCCGGAATGTTGTAGACGACTTGAAAACCGCCGGCGTCGAAGCCTCCGGATTCATGAAGGAAGCCCCCATCGTCAAAGGCCTTCTTGAATTCGCCGACGAGCGCGGAGCAGATCTCATCGTGGTCGGCACGCACGGTCACAACATTCTCGAGACCGTCATCCTCGGCAGCGTGGCCGAGGGAGTCGTCCGCAAGTCTCGCCTCCCTGTCCTCGTCGTGCCCGCTGGCTAAGAGTAGAGCGGCGGCGGATCAAGCAATGCTCAGAGGCTCCATCCCTCGACCGGCGCCAATTGCTCGACCGGGCTTCGGCCCACGCCGTAGTAGTTGAAGCCCAGCCGTTGCATCGTCGCCGGGTCCAGGAGGTTCCTCCCGTCAAACACCAACGGCGTCCGCATCCGATCGCGGACTTCCTCGAGAGGGACATCAGCGAACTCCGGCCATTCCGTGGCGATCACCAGGGCATCGGCCTCGTCGACCGCTTCCAGGGCCGATTTCGCAACGCGGATTCGCCCGAGCACCGGCAGTTCCTTGGCCTTCTCCATTCCCTTTGGATCGTAGGCCACCACCTCAGCGCCCTGGGCCGACAACCGCTCGATCAAGTCCATCGCCACTGAGGAACGGACGTCGTCGGTGTCGGGTTTGAAGGTCATGCCCCAAACCGCGATCCGTTTGTCTTGGAGCACCCACAGGACTCGCCCGATCTTGTCGAGAAAACGGTCCAACTGCGCCCGGTTGATCATTTGAACCTCGCGCAGGAGCTGGAAGGGAACTCCAAGCTGTTCGCTGATGGCAATGAATGCCGCGATGTCCTTCGGAAAGCAGGATCCCCCGTAGCCCAAGCCCGCGTTCAAAAAGGCCCGGCCTATGCGCTGATCCATCCCTATGCCGTCGGCCACTTTCTCGACGTCCGCTCCGCTGGCCTCGCAAATGGACGCCACCGCATTGATGTAGGAAATCTTGAGAGCCAGAAAAGAGTTGGCGGCGTGTTTGATCAGCTCCGCGCTGTTGATATCGGTCACCAGCACCGGCGCCACGAAAGGCTCGTAGATTTTTTGCATCAACGCCAAAGCCCGGTCGCTGTCGGTCCCGATGACGATCCGGTCCGGATGCAACAAGTCGCACACCGCCGATCCCTCCCGGAGGAACTCCGGATTACTGACCACGTCGAAGTCAAGACCTCTCGTGGCATAGCGCCGGATGGTTTCCCGCACTTTCTCACCGGTTTTCACCGGCACCGTGCTCTTGTCCACGATGACCCTATAGTCCGTCAGGCAAGCGGCGATCTCCCGGGCTACTTTCTCGATGAAACGAAGGTCCACGCTCCCGTCCGGTTGGGGCGGGGTGGGGACCGCGATGAAAACAACCTCCCCCGACTCGACTCCTTCCGCGGTGCTGGTAGTGAACCGGAGACGCCCCGCCCGCACGTTTTTGCGCACCAACTCCTCCAGTCCCGGTTCGTAAATCGGCATGCCCCCTTCCAAGAGGAGATGCACCTTGCGCGTGTCGTTATCCACGCACGTCACCTCATGCCCAACCTCAGCAAAACACGCGCCGGTGGTCAGTCCCACATACCCGGTCCCAATGATGGATAGCTTCATTTCACCCACTCAATTCATCGTTCGCAAAACACCACGCTCTCCGTCGCTCAGGCCGAACCTAGCCCGCAGTTCTCATACTGATTCGCGCGAGGCGCTGCGAACCCCTTACTGCCAAGGCCGCGCGCAGCCGAGGACGCAGAGCTGGGTGAGTACACCCTGTTCCAGCACGAGGCAAGCGGAACGAAGGCGGAATGGAACGTGGCGCGGCACAGCAGAAACGGTATGAGAAATGCGGGTCAGGAACGTCCGGCGCGAAATCAACCGGATCTCCATCCATAGCGCTGCTCAGAGCTGAGCCGGCCTTACGCAACTGAACTCGTAGGACCGCAAACCTCACTGCTGTACTTTCCCGTTGTCGCGCGCCCCTGTCGCAAAAAAACGGGTGGGCGCTGACGCCAAACGCGAGGCGATGCGGCTTGGCTGGGACCCCTGCCGGGGTCCTGTCGCGTGGGTGACCAGTGCCCCGGTGGTGTCGCTGCGCTCACCACCGGCTCCGAGCTGCGACGCCTCCGGCGTCAGACCCGTGAGAGCGGCAATTGGGCCCGGGGATGCAACGAAACCGCTGCGTAACGCTCAAAAACGCGCCCTCCCACGTCCCGTTGGCGCACAGGCAGTGAGGGAGCTGCCGGCCGATGCGGCTCGACGCTGTCCTGGAGACCCGCCATAATCGGAGGATGACCCGGCGCTCCTCCCTCCCGTGCGCGCTTGCCCTCGCCCTCGGCTTCGGCTTTCCCGGAATCTCAAGCCCAAGCCGCTCCAGCCCGCCCCGTTTCGACGATCCAGGGGCGCCGGCCCGGGTCGATGCCTATATCGAGTCCGCCTTACGAGCCTGGAACGTCCCCGGCGCCGCCGTGGTCCTGGTGACCCCCGGCGAAACTCTCCTCTGCCGCGGCTATGGCACACGCCGCGCCGGAGCCGACGAACCGGTCGATGACAGCACGCTCTTCTCCATCGCCTCCAATACCAAAGCCTTCACCGCCGCCGCTCTCGGCATCCTGGCCAGTGAAGGGCGGCTGGATTGGGACGACCGCGTCGCCGACCGGCTCCCCTGGTTTCAGCTTGCCGAGCCCGAGACCACCCGCAAACTCACAATCCGGGATTGTCTCTGCCACCGGGCTGGCCTTCCTCTCTGGGGCGGCGACCTGCTCTGGTGGAACTCCCGCTACGACAGGGCCGAAGTTCTGCGCCGCCTCCGTTATCTCGAACCCGCCTACGATTTCCGCGCCGGTTACGCCTATAACAATCTCCTTTTCGTAGCCGCCGGAGAGATCATTCCCGCCGTCGCTGAGGGTGAATCCTGGGAAACATTCGTCCGCAGCCGCCTCTTCGTCCCCCTGGGCATGCGCCGCACCACGGCAACGCTGGCGGAGGCTTCTTCCGATCCGAACTTCGCCCTCGGGCACACTTTGCGCGACGGCGTGCCCGTCACCGTTTCCCTAACCAACGCGGACACCGGTGCGGCGGCCGGAGCCATTGTGTCTTGCGCTCGCGATTTCGTCCCCTGGCTGAAACTCCACCTCAACGACGGCCGGCACGAGGGCCGGGTTGTGGTTCCCAGCGCCGCACTTTCGGAAATGCGGCGCCCCCACACACTCATTCCCTTCGTTGGCGCCGAGCGAAAGCTCTTCCCCATGTCCCACTTCTACGCCTACGGACTCGGGCTCTTCCTTCGCGATTTTCGCGGACAGCTCCTCACCCAGCACGGAGGGGCGCTGGACGGCATGTTTTCCTACGTCTCCATCGCGCCCGGCGCCGGGATCGCCGCCGCAGTCTTCACCAATCGCGATCACCACCGCTTGGCCATGGCCCTTACCTATTACTTGCTGGATCACTTTCTTGCCGACGCTCCAGAGGACTGGAGCCAGCGCTTCCTCGACGCCGCGCCAGCCCCGGCCAAGTCCACCCACCCCAGCCCGCCCGGGCGTGACCCCGGCGGTTCTCTGCCGGCCGGACTCGATGGAACCTATCAGAACACCTTCTACGGCGAAGCCAGCATCGCCTCCTCGGCTGGACGCGCCATCCTGACCCTCTCCGCCCATCCCGATTTCCCGGCAGAGATTGTTCCCCTTCCCGGCGGCTCGATCCACGCCCGTTTCGCCGATCCCGTCTTCGGCAGCAATCCGCTCTCCTTCGAACTCGGCGAAGATGGCCGCGTAGCCGCCTTTCGGATTCGAGTCCGGCCCGATTGGGTCGACACGGTGAGTTACCGTTTTGAGAGGAAGGAGTGAAGCGAGGACGCCGCCGCGAGCCGGGTTGGCATCGCTGCCGGCGGCGCCCCGGCTTTCGCGGCCGGGACTGGGACGAAAGCGTCCTCGCGAACTTCCGCAGCGCCGTCCTGGAATAATTCTCAGCCGCCTCAATACACGGCACGTCCGCCGGTCAGGTCGAAGGTGAAACCCGTGACGAAACTATTGCCTGGCGACACAATAAACGCGGCCAACCGCGCGAACTCCTCCAGCGTCCCGCACCGTTTCATGGGAATACGCTCGGTCATATAACGCACTTGCTCCTCCGGCATCTGCTCGACCATGGCCGTCCGAATCACGGCCGGAGCCACTGCGTTGACCCGGATCCCGGTCTCGGCATACTCCTTGCCCTGCACTTTCGCCATCGCGATGACCGCCGCCTTGGACACCGAATAGGCCAGCATCCCGGCGTTGCCTTCCTTCCCCGCGATCGAGGCCACATGCAGCACCCGCCCATAATCCCCGGCCAACATCGCCGGAATCACCGCCTGAAACGGAACCAGACAACCGCGCACATTGACCCGCCACACCGCATCGAAATCCTCGAGATCCACTTCGTGACTGCGCCGCGCCGTCCGGCCCGTGATGCCCGCGCAATTCACCAGGATCGTCACTCGACCCTCGGCCCGCAAGAGATCCCTAACCGCCGCCTGGACCGGCGCCCTCTCTGTAACGTCGGCCTCATAGAATCGCACAGCCTCCCCCAAGTCCGCCCGCGCCCGTTCCAGCCGGAGACCGTCCCGGTCCAGCACCGCGACCCGGACGCCCAAGCCTAACAAATGCCGCGACAGTGCCAGGCCCAGGCCGTCCGCTCCCCCAGTCACCAGGGCCACCTGCCCGGTCCACTCCCCAGGCTCCGGATCCGTCCTCACCGGTACTGCACTGCGTTCAACAGAATCCGGTCGATCGCTTCGTTCGACTCGTAGAAATCCATGCCCAAAAGAATCGCCCAGCCGCGTCCTAACCGTTTCGCTAGAATCGGGCTCCGGCCGTTCTCCGTCTCCGTCCAAGCCTCGACCTCCGGAGCAGTCGATACATAAAAATAGGTGGCGTTCGCGGTCAGGAATTTCCCGTCTAACCCCAGTCCGATCTTCCGGCCCCGGGCATTGAAAGAAACCGCGGTGCCGTTCTGCGATCCTTCCACATCCGCCGGATACAACTCCAACGCATCGAAGAACTGCTTCTGCGCGCCGCTCTGCACGCTCAGGAACACCACGTTTCCCCCTCTCCGCAAGAATGTCTGCACGAGCGGGCGCAGATTCATTTGGACGTCCTCGAGCAAGCTGAATTGCGCTCCATCGTGCCGCTCGGCCAGATGGTCATCCCGGAATTCTTCCATCTCAGGGACCACCAATGCCCGCGCCCGAAACAACTGCCCCGCAAACACGCTGTCGAAACGTTGCGTCTTGGAAATGACGATCCGGCCTTCCGGCACCCCTTTCTTCAACGCCGCCACCGTGTGCTGCATCTCTTCGTCTTCGTCGGAATACGGTCCCCATACCAGCACGTCCCGGGCCCCGGAAAGATTGCCCGAGGACATCATCACATCGCGCACTAGCCCCAGCTCAATCTCGACAGAAGGACCCGCACTCAATTCCAACCCGAGCCGGCCGTCTTCCAAACGCGGATTCTTCCCGGTGAAAATGCTCCCGTTGGCCATCTGAACGGTGAACAGGAGTTCGTCCGCCTCTTCTCCATCAGCCCCCGAGTTCTCCACATCCGCCGGCGTCTCATCCGCATCCCGCTGCGGAAAAAGCAACAACGCCATTCCTTCTGGATTCACCCGCGCCTCGATGGAACCGCTGCGCAGCTCGAACCAACCGTCTTCCGCTTGTCGCAATGCTCCCCACAAAACCGTCCCATCCTGCAGCCGCAACAGATGCGCATCGGGACGGGCCCGGTCCGGAGATCCAGCCGGCCGGTCTTCCTCGACCGCTCGCACCGCCCACACCATCTCGCTCGGTACGCGAATCTCCCCGGCGCCAGTCATTTCGAACCCAATCGCGTCACCTTCGAATCCTCGAAACGCTCCCAAAACCTGGCTGTAATCCGACATCTCCAGCATGTGCCGGGAGGAAGGAACAACGCTGCGGCTCTCGACCGGGAAGGTCAGGCTGAGCAACACTTCATGCCGGATCGACAATTCCCGTTCCGGAGAGAATCGCGGCGCAAAGCGCACGCCTTCCGGCCCGAAATCCAGCAGCCGTCCCTCCAATCGATCTCCGTTGGCCAAATCAGCCACACAGTCCGCCGCCTTATCCCCTTTCGCCGCTTCCTCCTGCCCTCGGGCGTTCGCAAATCCACTCAGTACCAGGACCCCCATGACCAGGATCCCCGCCATTCTCTCGAAAATGCCGCTGCCGCACACGCGCCCAGACTAGCTCAGCCCCCCGGCAATTGCCACCGCAATCCATCCGCTCTCCGCCTTCACGACAGGGCTCACTCCCGATCCTCGCTCCCCTGCTCCGCTTTCTTGCCAGCATCTTCCTCCCGCACACGCTGCCCCTGAACCTCCACATCGTCCCACATCCCGCGGTCATCAAATGACCCCAACCCAATCTTCCCCCACAAAAATGACCGGTCCTCCGCCTCCATCACCGGCGTCTCCATGTCGTCGAAAAACACCCGGATCAGCCCAGACTCCACCCTCCGTTCCACCCGGACCCGGTGCCACTCGCCGTCTTTCCACGGCGTTCCTTCCGTCGTCTTCGTCGAGATTTTGATGCGGGGCGCATCGCGAACCAAGAAGACCTGATTGGCGTGATCGTCGGCCTCCTGTCCAAAATGCACATAATAGAAATGGGTAGGATCCTGATAGCCGAAAAACAAACACATGCTCCGGTGACCATACGATTCCTCCGTCGTCCGGACCCGGGCGGTCAGGACAAAATCCCCCACCGCCACATCCTCCAACAGAGAGATGTTGTGCGGGCTCCGGTGCGCCGGTTCGTACGCGCTTTTCTTCTTGATCAACGCATAAGCCGGATTCCCCTCGACTTCGACGATGCTCCAAGCCGCGGCATCGGTAGGCTTCCAGCGATCCGCCCCTTTCGAGAAATCTTCCTTCACGTGAACCTCCTGCCCCGCACTGGCGACGCAACTCGCCAGCCACCCCGTCAGCACCCACAGCAGCCCCATCCAGCGAGGCGTCGCCGTCCAGCACACTGCGCCAGGCGTCTTCATGGCCCAATTCCTGCCAGATCCAGGCCCCGCTGGCAAGCCTTCCTTGCCTTTCCGCAGGTCATGTCCGGCGCCCGCCGTCCGGACCCCCCGCCGCCAAACTCACCAGCACCGCCTTTTGCGCGTGAAGCCGGTTCTCCGCTTGATCGAAAATCGTCGAAGCGTGCAACTCCAACAGTTCGCCGCTAATCTCTTTTCCGCGGTAAGCAGGCAGACAATGCATCACCAAGGCCCCGGCCGCCGCCCGTTCGACCAATTCGCCGTTGAGCTGAAAGGGCTCCATCGCCGCAATCCGGTCCGCTCCTTCCTCCTCCTTCCCCATGCTCACCCAAACATCCGTGTAAAGCACATCCGCGCCCGCCGCGGCGTCCATCGCCTCTTCGGTGCAAGCAATGTTTCCACCGACCCGTTCCAGAAAAGCCCGGGGAGGTTGGAACCCTTTCGGCGCCGCGATCCGCAACTCGAACCCGAGCCGGGCCGACGCCCACATCCATGAGCGCGCCATGTTGCAGTCGCCGTCTCCAAAAAACGCCAGCACCCGTCCCTCCCACCCGCCCAACCGCTCCCGGATGGTCAACAAGTCCGCCAGGATCTGACAAGGATGCTCTTCGTCCGTCAACGCGTTGATCGTCGGGATGCCGCTGTGCAGCGCGAATTCCTCCACCTCGTCCTGACCAAAGGTCCGGATGATCGCTCCGTCCAGCATCCGGCCCAACACTCGCGCCGTGTCGCGGATGGGTTCGCCCCGGTCCAATTGCAAATCCTGTCCCGACAAAAACATGACCTGTCCGCCTAACTCACGGATCCCGACCTCGAAACTCACCCGGGTCCGGGTCGATGATTTGGTGAAAAGCATCGCCCAAATCTGAGCCGCCAACGGACAGAATCCGGGATCCGGCCCACGGCGCGCTTTCAACCGCAATCCCTCGTCAACCAAAGCGCCGATCTCTGGACCGGCGAGTGATTCAATGGAAAGAAAATGCTTCATCAGAACAAGAGATAGGAGGACCGGAACGGCAGAGGAGCGGCCCGGTTTGCCGCTTCAGGCGGAGCCTAACTCCGCCAGGGTGGAATAGAGGATGCCCAGACCCTCCTCGGCTTCTTCCCGGGTCAAGATCAGCGGCGGCATCAGGCGCACCACATCGGCTCCGGCGGGCGCCGTCAACAAACCGGAGCGATTGAGCCGGTCCACGACAAAGACCGCCGGACTCATCCCGGACTCGGGATAGCCCTTGACTCGCCTCACAGCGCCCGTGTCCAGCATAACCCCGATCATCATTCCCAACCCGCGCGCCTCCTTCACCAGCGGCGCCGGTCTGCCGCGCAACGCCCCCATCATATAGGCGCCCTGCTGCCTCGCGTTCTCGACGGCCCCGCCTCGGATCATCTCGCCGGTCACCGCCAGACCCGCCGCGCAAGCCAAAGGCGAGCCCCCGTAGGTCGTGCCGTGCGAGCCAGGTCCCAGAAGCGATGACACCGCTTCTCCCCCCGGACCCCAAGCCCGGTCCGACATCCACACCGCCCCCAACGGGAATCCTCCTCCCAGGCCCTTGGCCCAACTGATCCCGTCCGGCGCGAAGTCTTCCCCGCGATCGAGCACGGCCTCCCACGCCCGAATCGCTCCCGCGCGCCCGAAGCCGCACTGGATCTCATCCATCAAAAGCAAGAGATCGTGACGCCGGCAACTATCCTGCACCGCCAAAAGAAACCCTGGGTCCGCCACATGAATGCCGCCCTCTCCCTGGACCACTTCCATCAGCACCGCCGCCGTGTCTTCGGTGATCGCTGCCTCCACCGCCCCCGCATCATTGTATGGCAAATGCCGAAAACCGGGCAGCAGGGGAGCAAAGCCCTCCTGCACCTTGCTCTGCCCCGTCGCAGAAATCCCAGCCATCGTCCGTCCATGAAAAGATCGCTCAAACGTCAGGATCACGTGCCGGGCCCGGCCGCCGGCATCCGGTCGCGCCTGCCCAAAGCGTCGCGCCAGCTTGATCAGACATTCATTTGCTTCCGCGCCGCTGTTGCAAAAGAAAACCCTGCCCGGCTTGCCCGCCGCCTCCGCCGTCAGCCGGCGCGCCAGCTCGCTTTGCCAGGGATTGGAATACAGGTTCGAACAGTGAATCAGCGTCCCCGCTTGTTCGCGCAACGCCTCGACCAGGACCGGCGGGCAATGACCGAGCGAACACACCGCCACTCCGCTCCCGAAATCCAAGTAGCTGCGCCCTTCGGAATCCCAAAGGCGGCACCCCGATCCTCTCACAAACGACAACGGGAACCGTCCGTAGGTAGGCGCCGTACAGTCCCTGCCCGTAGCCCAGGAATCGGCGACAGGTTCAAGCACAGTCATCATCGAAAACGGAAAAAGGACGGGCATAGTGTGGCCGAACCGGGAAAACGCAACCGGCTTCCTTGCCCAAGCCAGCGGGCGCCGTTCTCCCCCCGGCGCGCGAATCAGGCGCTCATCTCCACCTCGGCCTCCCGGTAATCCAGAAACCGTCCCCAGGCCGGATCCACGTGCGGCCGCATCGCGCTGCTGAATAAGGGCCTCCAACTCGGCGCCTTCGGATGCTTGAGAGGAATCATGCGAGCGTCCTTGGGAAGCTTATTTCCCTTGCGCGTGTTGCAGGGAATGCAGGAAGTCACCACGTTCTCCCAGGTCGACCTCCCCCCTTTGTCCCGCGGCACCACATGGTCGAGATTCAGGCCTTCGGTCTCAAACCGCCGGCCGCAGTACTGACAGGTAAAGCCGTCCCGCCGGTAAATATTCTCCCGCGTGAACTTGACCTGTTTCTTCGGCAGCCGGTCGTAAATCGACAATACAATAATGCTCGGAATCGACAGGCGCATCGACACCGACGCGATCGTGGCGCCCCTTACCCGGCCCGTTTCGCTCAACCGCGTCCAGGCTTCGACGTCGCAGGTATAAAAGTTCTGACTCTCGTCCGTATACACCGCCTCCGCGTGCCCCAAAAACAGCAGCGTCACTGCCCGGCGGCCCGAACACATGTTGACCGGCTGCCAAAGCCGGTTCAAGACCAGCACGGGAATGTCGAGGGCCGAGGTCACCGGAACCCGGCTACCATGGGAGACTTGCAACCCTCGCGCAACCGGATTTTCCCAGGCCTCAGGCCTCCGGCTTTGCCTTCCTGGTTGACCAGACGCTCGACCGCGTCTTCTGTAGGCCCCTCCGTCCCTCTCCAGCCCATGGCCAGACTGTTCTCCGGTCTCATCCTCCTCTTGCTCGGCGCCGCCGGTCTCTCCGCCCAGAAACACGATCCGCAAGACATTTTCTTCCAAGGCTACCTCCTCGCCAGAGATGCCGATGAGTTGGATCAACGCTCCGATTTCGCCGGCGCTTACCGCAAGCTCCTCCAAGCCAGCGAAGTCTTCGATTCCCTGGCCCACAACCACCCGGAGTGGAGTCCGAACATGGTCAATAACCGCCGGAGGCTCACCCGGGAGGCCATCCAAAGACTTCGCCAAGTCCTCCCCGCCGAATCCCTCGAGCCCTCGCCTCCCGATCTCGGCATTTCAGGCGCACGCCGTCCGGGCGCTCCCTCCGGCATCGCCTCACCTCCTCGCGATCCCGTGCAAAGGCGCTTCGAGGATCTCGAGCGCCAGGTCCAAGAGATCAGTCAGGACCGGGACAGCCTCCTCAATCAGTTGCAGCAAAAGGAAGACACTCTCAGGAGCGCCCGGGAAGCTCTCAATCGCGCCCGCACGTACGAAGAGACCCTCCGCCACCAACTCGAACAGTCCCGCAAAGCTCTGGAAGCCTCGCAAAGCGAAAACGAGAAGGTCGCCATCCTCCAAGCTGAAGTCGAAGATCTCAAGGAACAGCTCGGCGAAGCCAATCGCCAGCTCAGCGAAGCCAATCAGCGCACCGAGTCCGTCCTGGCTGAACTCGAGGAAGCCAATCGCACCATCGCCGAACTCAAACGGCGCGAAGAACTCTACCTCAAGCAACGCCGGGAAATGGTCGCCCTCATCCGCAACCTCGAAGTCGATCCCTCGACCAAAGACCTCGCTCAAGAGAACCTAGATCTCCGCGAGCAACTCAACGCCGCTCAGGCCCGCATCGAAGCAATGACCGGCGACCAGGAACGTAGCGAGGGCGAGTTGGTCTCACTGCGGGAAGAACTCAGCGCCGTGCGCTCGGAACTCGTCCGCCTGCGCGAAGAAAACGCCCGCTATCAGCAAGAAATCGAGGAATTGCGAGGCAAGCTTCATCTCGCCCTCGAAGACCAGCTCATGCAAACCCCCGAGCCAGGCGAGGAAGAGGCCTTGGCCGAGAATGTCCTGCTCAAACAAATCCTCCTGCGGCAACTCCGCCACCAAACGCTTCGTCAACAGGCCAAGGACCTCTTGATTACCGAACTGGAAAGCCTCGGCGCCGCATCCAATGAACTCAGCGCCCGGATCGAGGAGATCTCCCGCAGCGCTCCCTTGAATGAGGGTGAACGCCAGCTCATCGCTGATCTCACCAACGATCCCGAACTCGAAGCCACGCTCGCCGCGACCGCCGAGGCAGCCCCCGCCAACCTCGAAGGCGACGCCCTCAAAGAGCGCATTCTCCGGTACGCCAAGGCCGCTGCCTACGACTTCGAGCGCGGTCACTACGAAGCCTCGGAATTCGGTTATGAACAAATCCTCCAGTTCGCCCCGCGGCACGTGAATTCCATCTGCAATCTCGGCCTCGTCAAAATGCGCCTGAACAAGGTGGAAGACGCGCAAAACCTCTTTCGCAAAGCCCTCGTCTACGATGAAAACCATTCCTTCGCTCACTATCTCCTGGGCATCACCCATTTCCATCTGGAGCAATACGAAGCTGCCGTCGCCGCCCTCCACAGGAGCATCGCCCTGGCGCCGCAACGCTCCGAGTTTCACCTCTACCTCGGCGTCATCGCCTTGACCCAGCACAACTACCCCGCCGCCGAGTCGGCTCTCCAGGCCGCCATCGACCTCCGGCCCACCGACGCCGACGCCCATTACAATCTCGCCGTGCTCTACGCCACGCGCCCCGAGCCTTCCCTGCCCATGGCCACCCAGCACTACCAGCTCGCCCTCGCCAACGGAGTCGCTCCCGACCGCAGGATGGAAGCCCTTCTGACCGGGCTTTGAGGCAGGCGCGACCCGTTCCCTCACGCCGCTCCGCGCTTCCCAGTCCGCGCCGCGCTCAAAAAGAGGTTGCCCGCTCCCGGCGCGAAACGTAGTTTCCTCGCCCTCCCCTTCCGCCCCCGGCGCTCACGCACCGGAGCCCAGCGGAAACACCGCGCTCAAGCGCTTCTTCCATGCTCGAATCGATCCGAAAACGCCAGCAAGGCCTGATGATCGCCGTTGCGGCCATCATCATCATTTCCTTCGCCTACCTCTACAACCGGCTCGACCTCGGCTCGCCGACCGGTCAGATCTACGCCTTTTCCATCGAAGGCCGTAAGATCCGCTACGATGACGCGCAACGCATCGCCAAGGCCGCCCTCGTCGTCTCCGAAGACCTCAGCCGCCCCGAACTCATTCAGGGGCTCGGCGCCGCCGATGTCGCCGGCCTCGTTCAGAATATCCTCATCCTCCACCGCCAGGCCAAGGAGTTGGGCATCGAAGCCAACCAGGATGAGATCGAAGCCGTTATCCGCAACGTACCGCGTTTCCGGGCCAACGGCCGCTACGATCCGCAGAGCTTCAAAACCTACTTGACCGAAGAAGTCGAACGCCGTTCCATCCCGAGAAAGCTCTTCTATCAGTCGGTAGCCGACAGCATTCTTTACGAAAAACTCCACGCCGTAGTCACCGCCGGCCTCGTCCCCACGCCCGTCGAGATCGATCTCACTTACCAACGCCAATACGAAACACTCGCCGCCTCCGTCGTCACTCTCAAACGCGATGACTTCGCTTCCGGGATCGGCATCTCCCAAGAAGAGATCCAAACCTATTACGACACCCACAAGGACTCCCTTCGGTCTCCCGAGCGCCGCCAAATCGAGTACGTCTTCCTGGAGCAACCCAAACACCCGCGCATTCTGCGGCAAGAACAAGAGCGGGCCAAGGCCGAGACATCCACTGCAGCGCCGCAGCCAGAGCCTGCACCCGTGGAACCGGCGCCGGGGCCTGTCTCCGTGGAACCGGCGCCGGAGCCCGCCGCCGAAGATCCCGAGCCTGAACCAATCTCCAACGACTGCGGCGGCCAAGCCGAGCCAGTCGAGTCAGCCGGCGCGCCCGGCCTGACCGATCCGTCGGACGGCATCCTCAGCTTCGATCCCATCCCTGGCTCCGATGAGCCGCCGCCGAGCGAGCCCGGCTCTCTCCTGGATCCGAACATCACGTTAGAGCCCACTCCCTCGGAAGAAGACCTCAACGCCCAACGCGCCCAGGAACAGAAGGAAAACGAGGAATTCCAGCAGCAGCTCAAGGAGTTTCAGATCCGGGTTGGAGACTTCGCCGACGCCGTGGCCAACCCCCCCGAAGGGGCCGGCGTCTCCAGTCATTTCCGCGACCTCGCAGCCCAAGAAGGTTTTGAAGTCAAGACCCCTCCGCCTTTCACCCGGGAGGACGCTCCTGCGGAACTGACCACCGCTCGAGATTTACTTCCCGAAGTCTTCCGCCGGGATCTCGACGACCCCATGTCCGACGCCATCCGCGGGTTGGGCGGCTACTACGTGTTTCACCTGCTCAAGGTCGAGGAACCCCAATCTCTCACGCTGGAAACGGCTCAGGAGCAGATCCGCGACGCTCTGATCCAAGAGAGAAGCGAGGAACGAATGCGCGAAGCCGCCCTGGAACATCGCAAGGCTCTTCTCGCCGCCATCGCCGAAGGCGCCGACTTCACCAGCGCCGCCTCGGCGCGCCAACTTGCCGCGCGGGATATCCCGAACTTCACAGCCAGCAAACCTCCCACCGCAGAATCCCATTCCGCCCAAATCGTCGATGCGGCCTCGCTCACGCCCGAAGGTTCGATCAGCGAGCCCGTCGAGATTCCGGAGGGCATGCTCCTCGTCCACGTCCGGGAACGGATTCCCGCGCCGGCCACATCCGATCCGGCCTCCCCGCCCCCCAGTCCTCCACAGCCGCCGGCGCCGGGACTGCCCCCCGGCCCCGCAGAAACTCCAGAGCAACAGCGGGAAAGCATCGCCATGTACCTGGAAACCTCCGGCCGTTTCCTGGCATTCCGAACCTGGCTCGACCACCAACGGGAGAACGCGCGCATCGTCGTTCCAGCCGGAGCCTCTCCCATTCGCCTCAACTGACGGACTCGATCTGAGCCGCGCGGCGCGCTCCCCGCCGTCCGGGCGCCCATGGACGAAACCTCCGACGCCAGCCGTGAACTCTTCGATGAAGCCAACGGCGACTTCGCCGTTGGAGATCTCGATGCCGCCGTCGCCAAATACCGCCGCTGTGTCGAATCGGACCCCGCCTTTTTCGACGGATGGCATGCCCTGGGGATGGCCCTCCTGAAACAAGGTCAGGTCACCGAAGCCATCGGCGCCGGTCTCCAAGCCACCACCCTCCAGCCCAACGACCTCCTGGCCTGGACCGCGCTGTCCCAAATGTTCGTGCGCGACGGCCGCATCGCTGAAGCCGAGGACGCCAAAGCCAAGGCCCGCATCCTCTCGTTGGGCGGCAAAATCGTCAAGGATCCGCCTCCCTCTTCCTAACCCGCCTTTCTCACGCCCCTTCTGCTTTGGCCTGCTGCGCCATCCTTCTGTGCTCGCCCAGCTCTGCGCCCTCGGCGGCCTTGGCAGTAAGGGATTCGCAGCGCCTCGCGACGAAACGGTATGAGAAATGCGGACTAACCAAAGCGCCCTATCGCCTTCTCCCCCCGGAACCGCCGCGCGCCTCCGGTCTACGCTCAGATTCTCTCGCGCCCTCCCATGTCCAAATCCGCTTTCTACCTCACCACGGCCATCGACTATACCAACGCCAGCCCACACATCGGTCACGCCTACGAAAAACTGCTCGCCGATGTCATCGCCCGCTATGCTCGCGCCCAGGGACGCGAAGTCTTCTTCCTCACCGGCGTCGACCAACACGGCCAGAAAGTCCAGCAATCCGCCGAACGTGAAGGTGTCGATCCCAAGACCTTCGCCGAAGCCAACACCGCCCGGTTCCTCGCCCTTTGGGACCGGATGGACATCCGCTTCGATGGCTGGGCCGCCACTACCCATCCCCTCCATCAGCGCGCCGTCCGCTACGTCTTGCAACGCCTCCACGACTCCGGTCAACTCTACAAAGCCTCGCACCGCGGCTTCTATTCCCTGCGTCAAGAACAGTTCATCACCGTCAAAGAACGGCGCGAGGACGGTTCCTTCGGCCCCGAATGGGGCGAGGTCGTCGATCTCGAGGAAGAAAACTGGTACTTCCGGCTCAGCGACCACTTCCCCTGGCTCGAGAGTTTTCTCGAATCCCATCCCGGGTTCGTCTTCCCCGAGTTCCGCCTCCGCGAAGTCCTCAATGCCATCCATTCCGCCGGCGCCGGCGATCTCTGCATCTCCCGTCCCAAATCCCGTCTCTCCTGGGGCATCGATCTTCCTTTCGACCCGGAGTTCGTCACCTACGTCTGGTTCGACGCCCTTCTCAACTACATCAGCTTCGCCGGCTACCTGCGAAAGGTCGCGGAATCCGGCGATCCTGACGGCGTTCTTCCCGATTTCGACAAACTTTGGCCCGCCGACATTCATCTCATCGGCAAAGACATCATGATCCCCGCCCATGCCGTCTACTGGCCTATCATGCTCCATGCGCTGGGCTTTAGCGACGACGAAATGCCCCGGCTCGTCGTCCATGGTTTCTGGAATGATCGCCGCGGCCACAAGGTTTCGAAATCGGAAGGCAATGCCATCGATCCGGCGACTCGCATCGACCGCTTCGGGACCGACGGTCTGCGTTACTATCTCATGGCCTCGATCGCCACCGGACAGGACGCCGGCTTCAACGACGACCGGGTCCTCGAACTCTACAACCAAGATCTCGCCAACGGCCTGGGAAACCTTCTCAGCCGCAGCCTGAACATGTCCGGGCGCTACCGCCAGGGAGTTATCTCCGTTTCCGCAGCCTACGACGACGATCTTTCGCGCGCCTTGCGCCACGCCTTCCTTGACCTTGCAGGCGATGTCGCCCTCCACATGAAGACCCACCAGGTCCACCTCGCTCTGGAAGAGATCTGGAAACGCGTGACGTTGTGCAATCAGTACGTCGAACACTGCGCCCCCTGGAAGCTGGCCAAGGATCCCGCCTCCGCCCCACGCCTCGACGCCGTCTTGCGCCACCTCGTCGAGGCTCTCGCCCACATCGCCGTGCACATCGCGCCGGTGATGCCCTCGACGAGCCGCGAGATCCTCCGCCAACTCGACCTGGAGCTACCCAACCCCTTCCCTCTGTCCAACCTCCGCTGGGGCCTCGTCCCCGATCGCCACCAGCTCGGCGCCCCCCATCCCCTCTTCCCGCGGCTCGCGTAACGCCGCACGGCGCCTCTTCCTTCCCGCTCAGGGCGGCGTTCCCCCGCTCGTGGAACCGGCCAGCATCGCGTCCTTGACCTTGCGCACCTCGGGATGATAGCAATCCAGCGGCTGACTGCCAATCAGCCCTACACAGGCATTGCAAAACACACAGCGCGGCCCTTCCACATTGTCCCGCAATTGCCGGTAGAGATAAGGATTCGCGATGAAGGAGCGTCCTCCGGAGACCGCATCACAATCGCCGTCCCGGATCGCCTGCTCCATCCGCTCCGCCGTCAGGAATCCCCCCACACAAATCACTGGGATATCCAAGGCGGACGTGAACTGCCGCGCGTAGCGCAAGTTGTAGCCCTGGCGGCGTCTCCAAATCAGATTGAACAGCAGCGCGAAAACCGGCCAAAGACTTTGCATGATCAAACGGCGAAACAAAGGCAGGAACCGGGCGCTCCCGCGCGCCATCGCTCGCATACAGCTCCAGAACGTGCCGCGCACCACCGGAAATCCGGACTCATAGTGGCCTACCGAAATCTCTACGCCGTCGAGTCCGTCCTTCTCCAGGATCTTGGCGATCTCCACCAACTCCGGAGTCTTCAGCCCGCGTCTCAAGGGTAGGTAATCGGAACCGTTCAACTTCATGATGACCGGGAAATCAGGCCCAGCCTTGGCTCGAATGTTTCCAAGAATCTCTCTCAGAAACCGGACCCGGTTCTCCAAGCTGCCTCCGTACTCGTCCTCTCGCCGATTGATATAAGGCGTCAGAAACTGGCTCACCAGATAACCATGCCCCGCATGAATCTGCACCCCGTCGAATCCGGCCTTCCGGCTGCGCAGCGCCGCATCCCCGAACTCTTCCACCTTTCTTCGGATCTCATCCATCCGCAAAGCCCTCGGCTTCGTGCCCGTCGATAAGTCCATGACGGCAGACGCGGACAACGACTCCTGCAACCCGACGTAGGCGGGAAGCACCTGCCTGCCACAGTGACTGAGCTGGGCGAAAATCTTCGATCCGTGCCGGCGCACCGCATCGGTCAGGGAACGCAGCCCCGGAATCTTGTCGTCGTCGTCTATGCCCATCTGGTTGGGCGTCGATTGTCCGTCCCGGCTCGTATAAAGGTTTCCCGTAATGATCAGCGGCGTGCCCCCCTCCGCTATCGGTTCGTAAAATTCGACGTGCTTCGGCGTGGCGAACCCATCGGCGGTCGCCCGGGTCTCCGAAGTCGCCGTTTTGATCAGCCGTCCCGCGATCTGCAGTTTGCCAATCGAAAAGGGCTGGAACAACACACGTTCTGTCGTCGTCATCGGTTCATCCTCCTCACATTTCCTGGGCTGCCTCAAATTTCCTGATTCTTGACAGCGGCCTTCTCCCAGCAATGGCAAGGTCACGCCACGGCTTCCCTGATCCCGCGTCCAACGCCCACGCCAGGCCATCTCGTCCGCCATGAGGCGACGCTGCCGCGCCTGGCAATGACCGTTTCCGGCATGCGCGACCGGAAACAACCGCGGCGAGAATCAGGCTCACGGCAATCATTGTGTCAGATCCGCGTCCGCACTGCAAGATCAACAAGTCTCAAAGCGCGCCCTCCCAGGCCACGATGGCGCATAGGCACTCCGCCCGCATCGGCCTGCCCAGATTGGTCTCGCCTTTCAAGTGCGTTTCCCCTTAAGAATACAATCGGCGAATCAAACCAAAAGACAGACATGACCGCCAACGACATCCTCAAGGAATTGGAAGGTCTGGGTGAGGGGCGCTACAAACGCATGCTCATGAAAAACTACGGCGTCAGGGAGCCGTGTTTCGGTGTGAAGATCGGCGACCTGAAGAAAATCCAGAAACGCATCAAGGTCGACCACCGGCTGGCTCGGGATCTCTACGACACCGGCAACTACGACGCCATGTACCTGGCGGGCCTCATCGCCGACGATGCCAAAATGACCAAGAAGGACCTCCAGCGCTGGGCCGAGAGGGCCTACGCCGGTTCGCTGCCCGGCGCCACCGTGCCCTCGGTCGCCGCCGGAAGTCCGCACGGTCGCGCCATTGCCCTCCAGTGGATCGAGTCCAAAAAACCCCTCGTCGCCTCCGCCGGATGGGCAACCCTGAGCGCTTGGGTAGCTCTCAAGGACGACTCCGAACTCGATCTGCACGAATGGATCGCGCTCTTGGACCGGGTAAAGAAGGACATCCATCGCGCCCCCGACCCGGTCCGCTACCAAATGAACGGCTTCCTCATCGCCGCTGGTTGTTACGTCGCGCCCCTCACCGCAGCCGCCATCGACATCGGCGAAGCCATCGGCCCAGTGACCGCGAACCTCGGCAACAACGATTGTCAGGTCTTCTCAGCGCCGGACTACATCCGTAAAGTGATCCGCCGCGGCGCAATTGGGAAGAAGCGGAAGTCCGTGAAGTGTTGACTTGCCGGAAGCAGCCACGCTCACGCTACCGGCGCCCGGCGCCCGGTTGACCCAACCCGCGCCAAAACTCGTTCCGCCCGTCGCTAACCCGCATTTCTCACACTGTTTCGTCGCGAGGCGCCGCCAACCCCTTACTGCCAGCCGGGCGAAGCGAGACAGCCAGCCCCCTCGGGGCTGCCGTAGGGCGCGGAGCGCAGCGACGGAAACGCCGCGCGCAGCCTAGGACGCACAAGCGGAACGAAGGCAGGATGAGGTGCGGCGCGCCACAGCAGAAAGGGTATGAGAAACGCGGGTTAACCATTTCTAACCGCTCCAGAAGCCTCCAACCCCCTCCGGAGGCCCGCAAAAAATATCAAGATCCGTTAATATTTCTCTTGACTTGCTTTTCAGGAAACCGAAATCATGTCGCGATCACTAGATCAAACCAACCCAAACAACAAACCCATGCCACCGAAAAAAAAGAAATCAGCCGCCAAAAAAGGCGCCCCAAAACGGGCCGCTAAAAAGGCTGCCCCAAAACGAGCCGCTAAAAAAGCCGCCAAGAAAGCGGTGAGAAAAGCGCCGGCCAGAAAGGCCGCGGTCAAGAAGAGCCCGGCCAAGAAGGCCGCTTCCAAGAAAACGGCAAAAAAGCGCGTAAGCGCTGAGTCTGTTCCGGCCAAGAAGGCGGTCCGGAAACGGGTTCAGCGCAAGACTCCCAAACCGAAAAAGAGAAACCGCCTCTCCGTTGCCAACATCAAACGCATCGATTCGGAGAAGACCCACGGATGGCAGGTACACGTCTGCCGCAACGGCATTCTCCGGACCAAGCTGTTCAGCGACCGCGTCCACGGGGGCAAACAGAAAGCCCTCGAACTGGCGAAGGTCTGCCGCGAACAACTCCGAGCCGAGATGGGCTAAGGACCATTAACCCGGCCCGTACGGGCCGGAATTGCTCACTTCGACTCAAGGGGCAGCCGCAGGGCTGCCCCTTTTTTTCGCGCCTAGCCTGCATTTCTGGTTTGAGAAACGTGGGATAGGAAGGGGCAAGGGCTGCCCTGGCGCGGCGCGCTCCTTGCCGGCGCTCGACCCTGGTGCCCGGCGCCTTCGGGGTTGACTCCGGGCAGGGCCCGGTGTTTCCATGAGCTGCTTCTCCGCCGCAACTGTTCCTCATGCAGGCCGCTTTTATTCGACGACCCGGACCGCCCGAAGCCATCGAATTCGGCCGCCTACCCAATCCTGAGCCCTCCCAAGGCCAAATCCTGGTGCGGGTGGACGCCGTCTCGGTTAATCCCATCGATACCTATCTGCGCTCGGGCGCGATTCCCATGGAGTTGCCCTTCCCCTACGTAGTGGGTTGCGATCTAGCCGGGGCGGTGGTCGAAAGAGGGCCGGGAGCGAGCCGTTTCCAGCCGGGAGACCGGGTCTGGGGCTCTAACCAAGGCTTGTTGGGCCGCCAGGGCACCTTTGCCGAGTTCGCCTGTGTCGATGAAGAGTGGCTCTACCCGCTTCCTGACGGGGTCTCGCCGGAAGCGGCGGCGGCCACGGCCCTTGTGGGGATTACCGCTCACCTCGGGCTCGTCCAACGAGCCCAGCTCCAACCCGGCGAGACCCTCTTTGTCAGCGGAGGATCCGGAGGCGTCGGCTCCATGGTGATTCAGATGGCGCGCCTCCTTGGAGCGCGCGTTCTGGCATCGGCCGGATCACCCGCCAACATCCAGGCCTGTCTCGACCTAGGCGCGGAGCAGGCATTCGACTACCGAAGCGCCACGATCGCCGAGGAGATCGCCCAAGCAGCCCCGGAAGGAGTCGCCGTCTGGTGGGAAACCAGCCGCAGCCCGGATCTCGAGACCGCCGTGGCTGGACTCGCTCCCGGCGGCCGCATCGTGCTCATGGCCGGGCGGGAAGCCCGGCCCCCTTTCCCCGTGGGAACGTTCTACGTGAAGGGCGCGTCCCTTTTGGGATTCGTCATGTTTCAGGCGCCTGCCGAGGACCAGAGACGCTGTGCCGGCGACATCAACCTCTGGCTGGCGGAAGGGAGTTTGCGGCCCCGTATCGGCCGCGTTCTCCCCCTCTCTGAAACAGCCGAAGCCCACCGGCTCCAAGAAGACAACACGCTCCGCCAGGCGGGCACGTTGTCCGGGAAGATCGTCCTCACCCCTTGAACTCCCCGGCCGCCACAGGGCCGCCGAATTGGGCGGAATGGCGCGTCACTGGCTGACGCGCATCGGCATCAGCACATAGAGGAACGGCGCGTTGATCTTGATCACCCCCGGGCTCATCTCGTCGATCAGTTCGAGATAGACCTCGTCCGTGTCCAAATTGCGCAGCGGGGCCATCAGAAACTCCGGATTAAAGGCGATGGAAAACTGCGCTCCCTTGTAGGACACCGCGATCGATTCTTTGGCTTCCCCAATATCGGGCGAGTTGACCATCACGTCGATGTTGTCCTCGCCGAAGACGAGTTTCACCGAGTGAGACTTGTCGATGGTCAACAGCGACACCCGGTGGACCGTTCCCAGAAATGATTCCCGCTCCAGCGTGATCCGTTCCACGGTCTTTTCCGGAATGACCTGCCTGAAGTTCGGATAGGCGCCCTCGATGAGCTTGCTGACCAGGACGCTGTCCCCGATCTCGAAGCGGATTTGGTTCTCGGTCAACGACACCCGGACCTCCCCTTCGTCCTCGAGCAAGCGCTGCAACTCGTTCACCGCCTTGGTCGGAACGATCACCTCGAATCCTTCGCTGTGCGGCATGTCCAGTTCGTGATCGACCATCGCCAATCGCCTGCCGTCGGTGGCCACCATGGTCAACGTGGTTCCCGAGAAGGAAAAAAGGATTCCGTTGAGAACGTAACGGGTCTCGTCCGAAGAAATGGCGTAAGCGGTCTTCCGCAAACCGTCCCGCAAAACCTTCTGCGGCAAGGTGAATTCCGTCGCGTCGCCAAAGCTGGGAAACGGCGGAAACTCCTCGTGAGTCAACCCGAGAATGCGGAAATAACTGGGACCGCAACGGATCTCGGTCTGATGCGAGCGATCCACCTCGAGAGCGACTTCGGAGGCGGGCAACTCACGGATGATACTAGCCAGCCGGCGGGCGGGCAAGGTCGTGGCCCCATCGCGAGATATCTTGGCCGGGATCTTCCCGCTCACCCCCACATCGAGATCGGTCGTCGTCATCCGCAACTCGCCGCCGATCGCTTCGAGCAACACATTGGAAAGAATCGGCAGCGTCGTCCGGCTGCTCACCACGTGCTGGACCTGCTGCAGCCCTTCCACAAAATCCTCCTTGCTGACAACCAGTTTCATACGCGACTCATCCGGAAAACTCTTCGGTTGTATAGTGGAGAGCCCAACTTTTGGCAACCGGGGAATTGGCAAAAGGCGACGCCGCCTCAACTGCCTGACTAAGAGCGGCTCATGGCGGAAAAACCGCGCGGACGGCCCGGCCCGGCGCCGCCGGGAGCGAAGCGTGCTCCCCCCTCACAATCCACACAGGGTCAACCCTTTGGAGATGCGGACGCGGTTCCCCGGCCGAAAGGACCAGAACGGCATCTCGCCAGAACCCGCGTCCAGGGCCCGTTGATTTATCCAACAATTTATCCAATAGGCCCCTCTTAGCCCACCTACCGGCGGAGGCGGCTCTGGATACGCTGCAGGGCATTCTGGCTCTCGCGCGAAGTTTTGAGCCGCTGCTCCACGGTCCGGAAAGCATGGATCACCGTCGCGTGATCCCGCTTGAAGGCCGCCCCGATCTCCTTGAGAGAATCGCGGCACTCCAGCCGGCAAACATACATCGCCATCTGCCGGGCTTCGACTATCCGCGCCGTCCTCCGCCGGCTCAACAGTTCCTCGAACGAAACCTCGAAATGCTCCGCTGTCCGCGCCTGAACGACGCGGATCTCCACCGGCCTGAGAAAGGACTCACCCAACAGATCACCCACGACCACCGCCGCCGTATCCAAGGTGATCTCCCGGCCGCCCCGGTCCTGACTCAACGAAGCCAGGCCCTTCAAGCGATTCAAACAACCCTCGAGTTCCCGGACGCTGTCCCGAATGTGCTCGGCCACAAACTCCACGACCTCCGGAGGCAGAATGAACTCCATCTCCTTCATCTTCATCCGCAGAATGGCGATCCGCGTCTCCTTCTCCGGCGGCGCCAACTCTGAGGTGAGGCCCCCTTGAAAGCGCGTAACCAGACGGCGCTGCAAGAGCTTCACCTCGCCCGCCGGCCGGTCGCAGGTCATGACCATCTGCTTCCCTTCGCTCTTAAGCGTCTCGAAGGTGTAGAAGAACTCGTCCTGTGTTCTCTCCTTGCCGGCGAAGAAATGGACGTCGTCGACCAGCAACACGTCGGCCTCCCGGTAACGGGAACGGAATGCCGCAGGCCGGTGCGCGCCGATCGCGTCGACGTACTCGTTGGTGTACTGCTCGGCAGTGATGCACACCACTCGCGCCCGCGGCCGCCGGCGCAGGATCTCCAAGCCGATCGCATGCATGAGATGGGTTTTTCCCAAACCGGACCCACCGTAAAGGAAAAGCGGATTGTAGCTCTTGCCCGGCCGTTCCGCCACCGCTCCAGCCGCGGCCGCGGCGATCTCGTTGGAAAACCCCACCACAAAAGCGTCGAAATTGTAGCGCGGGTTCAGCCGGGCCCGGCGGACCAGCTCGCTCCAGGAGGGACCGCCGTTGCGGCCCTGGGGCGCCGGACGCTTCGCCTGTGGCTGCGCCTGCGCCCGGGGCGCCGGAGCGTTGCCGTTGCAACGAAACTCGATCGACCGGAGGCCTCCCAACGCCTCGTCCACCGACTCCGCCAAGACCTTCAGGTAATTCGATTCGATCCAAAACTGGTAGATATTGTTAGGAACCTCGAGCAGAAGCCGTTTCCCGTCGTCCTCCAACAGCACGATGGGTTTGAACAAGAGGGTCCAATGGTCCTCGCTGATCTTCCCCGTCAACTTCCCCAATATGGTCCGCCACGCTTCCTCCGTGCTTTCCTGCAACATGTTCAGATTCTCCCTCATCCACGTTCGTTTTGATTCTCCAAACAATCACACGCCGCGGGAAGACGGAGCCGCCGGTAAGTCGCCTCTTACTAACTGTTCGAGACACCGAAGGTTCCGCGCGCTTCCCGTCCGGTCAACCGCGCCAGAGCCCGCCCCTCGCGGGTTGTTCACCGCCCCGGGATCTTCCCCGTCCCCTGTCGCCGCTCATCTTTCCGGCCGCCTCATATCGCGGGATAAAGACTTGAGGGCAAACGCCTAACAAAGGCGACAAGAGGAAAGAGGTTTTCATGAATCGTTGACCGCAAGGGCTTTAGATATGGTGCGTCTATGCCGTGGGAGAAGAAAGCGCCCGCATCGCCACGGGCGCATCTTGCTCCTTCCCTTCGCCCCGCCGCAAGCCAGACTCCCGTTTCCGCAAGATGTTCACAAGGTTGTTCACACCTTGTCAACACCGGAGTCAGACCCTTGCCGAGCGGGTTCGTTCTAGTTCTAACCGCGAAGTTCGACAAGGCCTTTTTTTCAATTTCGACACAATGCAAGGGCTTCCTTGAGCGACAACCTCGGACTCCTCAACGACTTCCGTCCCGGCGGCGGCGCCTCGTTTTTTTTTGCCTCCCCCACGCGCTCCCGGCGGCCTTGTGTAGCTTGTCAGTGTGGCCTGGTCTCCGATCGGCCCGATCCCCCCCGCATCCCCCCCGCATTGCGTCCCGGATCCTTCCCTTTTGCAAATATCCAGACCCTAGGCTACGTCCTCCGCTCTCCAGACCCACTCATGGCCGACACCCCTTCCAAAGCCTATGCTCCGGCCGACGTCGAGAATAAATGGCGGCGGCGATGGCTCGACGCACAGGCCTTTCGCGCCGATCCCGCCTCGCCCCGGGAACCCTATTCCATCGTCATCCCCCCGCCCAACGTCACCGGGGTCCTGCACCTCGGTCATGTCCTGAACAACACCATCCAGGATGTCCTGGCCCGCCGCGCGCGGATGCGGGGCAGCGAAGTCCTTTGGCTTCCCGGAACCGACCACGCGGGCATCGCCACCCAAAACGTCGTCGAACGAGAACTGGATCGCGAAGGTCTCTCCCGCCAGGCCCTCGGCCGCGAAGCCTTCGTGCGCCGCGTCGAATCTTGGCGAGAAAAACACGGCGGCATCATCCTCGAGCAGCTCCAACGCCTGGGCTGTTCCTGCGACTGGAGCCGCGAACGCTATACCCAAGACCCGGCCTATGTCGCCGCGGTCCTCGGCGTCTTTGTCGAACTGTACCGCCAAGGCCATATCTACCGCGGCGTCCGGATGGTCAACTGGTGTCCGAAGACTCAGACCGCGCTCTCCGATGAAGAGGTCGTGATGGAAACGACCCACGGCTTCCTTTACTACATGCGTTACGAGGTCATCGACAGCCCCGGCCGCTTCCTGGAGATCGCCACGACCCGCCCCGAAACGCTCATGGGCGATACCGCCGTGGCCGTCCACCCGGCCGACGCTCGCTACCGCGACCTCATCGGCATGTATGTGCGGCGCCCCTTTCCGGAAGCCCCTATCCCCGTCATCGGCGACGAACACATCGACCCCGAGTTCGGCACTGGCGTCCTCAAAGTAACCCCTGCCCATGATCGCGCCGACTTCGAGATCGGTCAGCGCCATGGCCTACCCATCCGCGACATCCTCAACCCGGATGGCACGCTCAACGACTTGGCCGGACCCGATTTCACCGGACTCGACCGGGCCGAGGCCCGGGAAAAGGCCGCCGGTAAACTCGAGGCCATGGGATTGCTGGTCCGCCGCGAACCTTACGAAAACGAAGTGGGCTACAGCGAACGCGCCGGCGTCCCCATCGAACCGCGCCTCAGTCTGCAGTGGTTTCTCCGCTATCCCTCGGTGGACGCCGCAAGCAACGCGGTCGCCTCCGGTCAAATCCGCTTCCGGCCCGATCGATGGACGAAAAGCTACGCCCACTGGATGGAAAACATCCAGGACTGGTGCATCAGCCGTCAACTCTGGTGGGGTCATCGCATCCCGGTCTGGTACCCGCGCGATCGCTTCCAGGACATCCAAAGCGGGGCCCTGTCCGAAGAAGCCCTGCGCTCGGCCGTCTACGTCGGCCTGACGCCGCCCCCCGATCCGGAGAACTGGATCCAGGATGACGACGTCCTCGACACCTGGTTCAGCTCCTGGCTGTGGCCCTTCGCCACCATGGACGGGCCAACTCGTGAGCGCTTCTATCCCACCACCGACCTCGTCACCGCTCCCGACATACTCTTTTTCTGGGTTGCCCGCATGATTATGGCCGGTCTCACGTTCACCGGTCAGATCCCGTTCCGAAACGTCTTCTTCACGGGCCTCATCCGCGACTCGAAAGGACGCAAGCTCTCCAAGTCGCTCGGAAACTCCCCGGATTGCCTGGAGTTGCTCGACCGCTATGGGGCCGACGGAGTCCGCTTCGGCTTGCTGCGCATCGCCCCCACCGGAAGCGATATCCGCTATGACGAAGATCGCCTCAGGGAAGGCCGGAATTTCGCCACCAAACTCTGGAACGCCGTCCGCTTTCGCCTGCTCCAGGGTGATGCCTCCCCCGGCTTCAGCCGTCCCCACCTTTCGATCCACGCCATCGAATCGATGGCCCGGCTCAACGAAATGGAGCAGGCCGTGGCGCAGGCCTTCGCCGGCTACCGCTTCAACGAGATCGCCGGCCTACTCTACGAGTTTTTCTGGAGTCACTACTGCGATTGGTTCCTGGAATCCATCAAGGAAGACCTCCAACCGGCGGCCGAGCCCGCGCGCCGGGCCGGCGCCCTGCAGACCATGGACCGGATCTTGCTGCGCTTTCTCCTGCAACTCCACCCCATCATGCCCCACATCACCGAGGAACTCTGGGAGATTCTCGACTTCGGAGGCGGATTCCTCATGCAGGAACCATTGCCAGCCGGCTCAGCGCTCGATGATCTCGATCCCGCAACCGTGGCCGAGTCCAGACTCCGGTCGCAGGCGGTCCAGGACGCGGTTCGCAAGGCCCGCAACATGAAGGCGGCTTACGGCCTCGGCGCCAGTCGAAATGTGAGTTTCATCCTCCGGACGGCCGTTTCATCTGCGAATTGGCTCCAGGACGAGATCCCCGTGCTCCGGCTGCTTGCCGGGGCCGCCCGGGTCGAGGCCGATGCTTCCTACCGCCAACCACGCGGAGTGCCCGGAACTCTCACGGAACTCGGCGAAATCTTCATGCCCCTCGAAGGGCTTGTCGACACTTCCGCGGAGAAAGCGCGCATTTCCCGCGAACTGGTTCAGATCGATCAGGAACTCAACCGGGTCGAGTCTCGGCTCGGCAACCCCAGTTTCGTGGACCGGGCCCCTTCGGAGGTCATTGAAGAAAACCGCCGGCGCCGAAGCGATCTCATGCAAAAACGCCGGCAGCTCCTGGAAATGCTGGACATCCTCGAAGGGTAGCTCGTAACGGTTTCCGCAAGCAGTTCTCGATCCACAGCGATCGTTCATCCATGGCGCTCATTCCCGAACATATGGAACTGACGCCGGAGGCGGCCGAAGTCCTACGCCATGCCGGAATCGCCGACCCCGGCGACTTGGCCCGGGCCAAGGTGAACGAACTCCAGCGCATCTTTTTCCGGGCCTCAGAGGAAGGCCGTTTTGTCCAGCGTTTTCCCTCCCTCAAAATGTTCGCAGCCTGGATCGACGAAGCCCGGGCCCAATCCGGTGTCGAGGAGGTTGCCCTTGAAGACATCGGCCATGCCGATCTCCACAATATCCCCACCGCCACCGTTCTCCGCTCCGGATCGAAGGTCGAGCCCCTTGCGGCGGGCTACACGCCGGATCAACCCATCCGGCCGCCCCGGGTCTATCCCGTCGCCGGTCAGCCCACCTCTTCCTTGCAGATCCAGCCGCGCCGGCAGGAATCGCCCGAGAGTCCTCTCAAAGAACTCAATCCCGAAAAGGACCTTACCCTCTTCAAGCGCAAACGCCGCAACCCGCTCCGGAAACCTTCCGCCGCGCGTCCTCCCGTCCCGCCGGACGGTTCACCTCCTCCCGGCGTCGCCGCCGTTGCCGCCGCGCCAGCCGCCTCCCCCCAAGGTTCTTCTCCTCGATCGCCTTTCTCCTCTTTCGATGATTACAAACGGGGCTCCCGGCACGTGCGTCCCCTCGACCGCCGCAGGCTGGAAGCGGGTGAGGACCTTGGGTCCGACACCGCCGAAGAACAAGCCGCGTTCGAGGAAGAAGAAGCCTACAAGCGGCGCATGCCCAGGACCCAGATCCGCGGCGTCCAATACCCCGATCCCCTGCGCTTCGTCCTCGGCTCGCTCACCACGATCCTGCTTCATTTTTGCTTTGCGGCTCTCATCGCCGGCTCTGTGATCATCCCCTTGTGGTTTTCCGGAGAGAGGATGATCCTGGCCTGGCTGGCGCTGGCCCTCGCAGGCGCCGGCTTGCTCTACCTCGTGTTGGGCGTTCGCGTCCGTTGCCGCGTTTGCAGTTGCCACTTCTTTTTCTCCAGGCCTTGCTTCAAGCACGCCAAAGCTCACCGGATTCTCGGCGGCCTGCCCACCCTGTGTCTAGCGGTTCACGGCCTGCTCTTTCGCTGGTTCCGTTGCATGTACTGCGGAACCGCCATCCGGCTCTCGGCCCGGAAAGACGAGTGACCTAAGTTTCTCCCTCGAATCCCCAGCCTGCGCGACCCACACCGCGCTCCTTGATTCTGGTTGTCCGTCACTTAGGGTGCGCACCGGCCGGCGCGGCGCCCATCGGGGAATCCCGCTGCCGGCCTCGATTCATGAAGCGGTTTCTCGCTCAATTCGCCGGCGTCGCAGCGGTCGTTGCGGCCCTTTCCCATTGCGCTCCATCGTCCAAGAAAGAAACGGTCCTGCGCTTCTCGGCAATCCCGGATCAAAACCAGACTGAACTCGCCGAGAAGTTCGACCGGATCGCGGAACGACTTTCCCAAGATCTCGGCGTCCCCGTGGAATACGTCCCCGCGACAGATTATAAGGCTTCGGTGGAGCTGTTCCGCAACGGCGACGTCCATCTGGCCTGGTTTGGCGGCCTCACTGGGGTGCAAGCGCACCATTCCGTCCCCGGCGCCAGGGCCATCGCCCAAGGCGAGGAGGATCCGGAATTCTACTCCTACTTTATCGCCCACCGCGACGCTGGGCTCACTCCCAGCGACACTTTCCCGGAGGCGCTCGGCAGTCTCTCGTTCACCTTCGGGCCCGAATCATCGACCTCGGGCCGCCTCTTGCCGGAATTTTTCCTTCGCGAGAACACGGGAAAGTCCCCGTCCGGGTTCTTTTCCAAGCCGCCCGGTTTTTCGACCAGTCACGACCATACCGTGGAACTCGTCGAATCCGGTCAAGTCCAAGCCGGCGTCGTGAACTACGCCGTCTATCGCCAGCGCGTCGCCGAAGGAAAAACCGATCCCGAAGTGTGCCAGGTCATTTGGACGACTCCGACTTACGCCGATTACAATTTCACCGCTCATCCTGACCTGAAATCCCTGTTCGGCGCCGGATTCACCGAAAAACTCCAGGCTGCCCTCCTTTCCCTCGACGGCGGCCTCCTCTCGGCTTTTCCCAGAGCGAAACTCATTCCCGCATCCAATGAGGACTACGCCGGAATCGCGGAAGTCGCCCGCGAACTCGGCTTCCTCCAATGAATCCGGGATCCGGAGACGACCTCGTCTTCCAGCTTGCCCGGGCCAGCGTCGCCTTCCCTTCCGGAAACGCGCTTTCCGGCGTGAGCCTCACCGTCCGCCGGGGCGAGCAGGTTGCCCTGGTCGGACCCAGCGGAGCCGGAAAAACCACGCTCCTGCGCCTGCTCAATGGATTGCAGACGCCCACCTCCGGCTCTGTTCGCGCCTGGAGCCAAGATCCCGCTCGCAGCAACCCTGCCAGCATCCGTGCGCTCCGCCGCAAGATCGCGCTGATCCCTCAGGATCTCGCCCTCGTGCCCAACCTCCGGGTGGCGCAAAACGTGCTCAGCGGCCGGATCGGGCACTGGTCTCTGCTCGCCGGGTTGTGGCGGATCCTCTACCCAGGCCGGGACCGGTTGCTGGAAATCCATGCCTTGCTCGAACAGACCGGAATCGCCGGCAAACTCTACCAGCGCACCGATCGCCTTTCCGGTGGTGAACAGCAACGCGTGGCCATCGCTCGCGCGCTCTACCAAAAACCCGAAGTCATTCTCGCCGATGAGCCGGTCTCCAGCGTCGATCCGGCCCGGGCCGCCGGCTCCATCGCCCTGCTCTGCCGGCTCTGTCGTGAATCCCGCCTCACCTTTCTCGCCAGCCTCCACCAATTCGACCTCGCTCAAGCCTTCTTCCCCAGGATCATCGGTCTGCGCCTCGGCCAAGTCCTCTCCGATCGTCCCGCCTCGGCTTGGACTGCGGAGATGCACTCCCAGCTCTACCACATCGACGCTCCCGTCCAGCCGTGAGCCATCCGCCTTCAGCCGCCCGTCCTTCCACAGGCTTGCCTCCCGCACCCGCGGGCCGCCGCCGCTGGTTTCTCGCCGGCATCGCCGCCGCGGGGCTCGCCGCAATCTGGTTGCTCGGTATCCGCCCCCATCAACTCCTTCTGGAACCAGGCCGGCAATCCGTGTTCGCCGACTTCCTTCAAACCGCCCTCCACCCCGCCTCGACCTATGAGGCCGCTTCCGTGCCCCCCGGTACCCCTCCCTTTCTTCGCAAGGTCGCCCTGGCCCTCCTGACGACCATTCAATACGCCGGCGCTTCCGTCGGACTCGCCCTCGTCGCTGGCGCCCTGCTCGGATTCCTCGGCTCCCGGTCTTGGTGGCGCACCGATCCCGCCAGCGAGTCCCGGCGTGCCCCCGCCCACCCCGCCCGAGTCCTCGTTCGCGGCATCTCCCTGCTGCTCCGCTCCGTCCACGAACTGATCTGGGCCATCCTCCTCTTCGCCGCACTCGGAAGCAGTCCGCTCGTCGCCGTTCTGGCCATCGCCCTGCCCTACAGCGGAACTTTCGGCAAGGTCTTCGCCGAACTCCTCGAAGAAGCCCCCAACCGCGCCGCCGAATACCTCTCGGGAACCGGCGCCAGCCCGGTCGCGGCATTCTTCATCGGGATCCTTCCCCGCGCTCTCCCCGATCTCTTGGCTTACACCCTCTACCGGTTCGAATGCGGCATCCGCTCCGCCACCGTCCTCGGCTTCGCCGGGATTCCCACCGTCGGCTACTACTTGAAACTCTCCTTCGACAGTCTGCATTATCGCGAAGTCTGGGCCTATCTCTACGCCCTGCTCCTCCTCGTGCTCCTCTTCGACCGATGGAGCGCCGCCATCCGCAAACACCTGCGCGTCCGTAGCGTCCTGTGACCCGTTCTTCCGTCCGCTGGCAAACCGTCTGCCGTCTTCGCCGCGCCCGGCCGCGAAGCCGGTTCGTGCGCGCCAGTTGTCTTTTTCTCCTCTTGTTGGCGGTCGTGCCCTGGTTCAGCGCAGAACTGCGCCTGACAGAATTCGATGCCAGCCGCCGGCTTCAGAACCTCCAACGCTTCTCCCGCATGGCTCTGCCGGAACCTCTGCGCGACGCCTCATCTCCTCAAACCCTCTGGACATGGTTCAGCAGCTTGATGAACAGCCCCGGCTGGTCCGCCGCGCTCGTTACCCTGTGGATCTCCGTCGCCGCCATCGTCCTCGCCTCCGCACTGACCGCCGGTCTCATCCTGCCCGCCTCCCTAACCCTCACCCGAACCGATCCCTTTGGCTCCCGCCCCCCGTCCCTGCGCGACGCGCCTTGGGTCGTGATTCGTTTCACCGCTCGCTCGGTTATCGCTGTCGCCCGTTCCATCCCCGACTACGTTCTCGCCTTCCTAGCCATCAGCCTATTCGGCCTCAGTGCCCTCCCCGCCGTCCTTGCCCTCGGCCTCCACAACGCCGGTATCCTCGCCAGACTCGGCTCGGAAATCGTCGACAATCAGGCCTCCGGCATACCGGCCGCCACTCGCGCCGCCGGTCACTCCCGCTCCCAAATCCTTCTCTTCACTCTCTTCCCCCTGGCTCTGCCACGGTTTCTCGTGTTCTTCTTCTATCGCTGGGAAACGTGCATCCGCGACGCCACCGTCGTCGGCACCCTCGGAATCACGTCGCTCGGCTTCTGGATCCAAGACGCCCGCGCCCGCGACAACTACGATCAGATGCTGTTCTTCGTCGTCCTGAGCAGCATCCTCGTCCTCGCCGGAGACCTTTTCTCCGCTCTGGTCCGTTCCCACCTCTGCCGGACACTCTGAACCCCGTTCGACCGGCTGACCCCTCGTTCGCCCAGGCCGGCTCTTGATTTTTCGTTCCGGCCTTCCGACTCTTCCTCCAAAGCACCTCCCGCAGCGCCATCCGCACCTCACCCTATGCTCCCCGAACTCAACGCCTGGTTCTTCGCGAGTCTCGCCATCGTAGCCGGATTCTTCCTGCTTGAACTCGTTTCCACCTTTCTCAACCTCCGCCATCTCCAGCCCGAGCCTCCAGAGGGTTTCGACGACGTCTACGATCCTGTGGAATATGGCCGCAGCCAGTCTTACACCCGCGAATCAACCCGGTTCGAAATCGTTCAGTCCACTCTCTTTCTCCTCGTTTTCCTCGGCTTCTGGTTCGCCGGTGGCTTCGGCTGGATGGATCACGCCATCCGCTCGCTGTCGCTCGGACCCGTCGCCTCCGGCATCCTCGCCCTCTCGATTCTCTTTCTGGCCAGCCATTTGCTCTCACTTCCCTTCTCTGTCTACGACACCTTTGTCCTCGAGGCCAAGTTCGGCTTCAACCGGACCAGCCCGCAAACATTCATCTCCGACCTTCTCAAAGGGTTGCTTCTCTTTGCCCTTCTGGGACTCCCCATGCTCGCCGCGATCCTCTGGTTCTTCGAAACCGGCGGCCGCTGGGCTTGGTTGCAGGCCTGGATCACCGTCGCCTCCCTCTCGGTGCTCTTGAGCTGGCTCGCTCCCCGCCTCATCCTCCCGCTCTTCCTGCGTTTCAGCCCGCTCGAAGCGGGACCTCTGCGCGAGGCCATCGAAGACATGGCTCGCCGCTGCCGCTTCCCTCTCCGCGAACTTTTCGTCGTCGATGGTTCCCGGCGTTCCTCGAAGGCCAACGCCTTCTTCACCGGCTTCGGGCGGAACAAAAAGATCGCCCTCTACGACACGCTCATCGAGAACCACGAAACCGATGAACTCGTCGCCGTTCTCGCCCACGAAATCGGTCATTTCAAACGCCGCCATATTCTGCAGCAAATGACCTTGGGCGTCCTCCAAATGGGAATCCTCTTCTTTCTCTTGGCGCTCGTACTCCGCAATCCCGGGCTCTCCCGCGCTTTCGGCGTGGCCGAACCGTCGGTCTACTTCTCTCTGGTTTTCTTCTCGATCCTCTGCAAGCCAGTGAACCACCTCCTAGGAATGGCCGCCTCCATCCTCAGCCGCCGCCACGAATTCGAGGCCGACGCGTACGCCGCCGAATCCACCGGCAACCCCGAGAGCCTCACCCGGGCCCTGAAAAAACTCAGCCGAAACAATCTGAGCAATCTCACTCCCCATCCCCTGTTTGTCTTTCTCAACTACTCCCATCCTCCCTTGACTGATCGCGTCGAAGCTCTCCAAAGCAGCTCCCCAGGCCCTGCCTGATCGAGCATCGGCTCCGCGGTTCCCATGTCCTCCGCCATCTACCAGTGCCCGGCCTGCGAAGAAACGTTCATCGCTCCCGCGTCCAGGCCCGAAAGCCGGCTTATCTGTCCCCATTGCAGCCAGTCGGACTCGGTGGCAAGCTTCCAAGCCATCGAACAGGATTCCGGAGAAACAAAGCTGGCTCATCTGCCTCAGGAACGTACCGGACACAGCCACCGGTCCCGGCGCTCCCAGTTCCCTCAAATAAATCCTCCGAGCCTTCATCCCGCTCTCGAAAAACTTCTCTCGGAAGTAAAAGTCGTTCCAGAAACCCGCGCCGAGCCACCCGTCCCTATCCGAAGCAAACCAGAACCTTCCGTCCCGGCACAGCTTCCCAAGCCTTTCGGGTCTCCTCCAGCGGAGGACCAGGAAGACCCTCCCTCCGCTGCCCCTGCCGCGCCCCCTCCATCCATCTCGCCGACCGCCGCCCGGAACCAGAGTCCCACTCCCGCCCAAGCCATTGCCTCCATTATCGACGCCGACTTCGAAATCGTCGTCCTGCACCCGCGACTTTCCGAAATCGGCGGCCGTTCCTGGATCCAATCCGAGGCTCTCCTCGCCCTCGAACCCTGGGAAGATCCAGATGCCCGCCCGCACCTGCCACGCTGGGGCCGGATCGCCCTCATCGTTCTCGCTGTCCTCTTCCTTCTTGCTATCGTCCTCGCTGCGCTACTGCTCACCTTTGGGGTTTGAGATCGGCCGGACGGCGCGTTGAGTCGCGGACTCCCGGGCTTCCCTGATCCTCGTAAGGGCGCCCCTCAATCCACATATTTTGAGGAATGGCCCGAAAACTGCTTTCTTCTTGGTGCGTCTGCGCTTAGGGGAGGAGGACGGCGGGTTCGTTCGATGTCCAAACCATCCCTCGATCAATTTCAAGGGCTTAGCCAAGAACAGCAGCAGACCATCACGCCGCAGATGCAGCAGCGGCTGCAGATCCTGCAGGCGCCGACTCTGGAGCTGCAACACCTCATCCAGCAGGAAATGCTCGGGAACCCCGTCCTCGAAGCCGATCTCGAATCCGCTTCCCTCGAGGAAGAAGGCATCGCCCACGACGCCTTCGACGACGAACAATTCGACCGCGAGATGGAAACCCTCTCCCAAATCGAAGAGGATTGGAGGGACTTCCTCTCCCAATCCCGCCAACACAACCCCCGGTCCGCTCGCGACGAAGAGAGACACGCTTTCCTCCTCGATTCGCTCACCGTCCCGGAGACTTTCCAGGAGCATCTCCTGCGCCAGCTCGGCGAATCCGAAGCCGCGCCGGAAGTGCGGGAAGCTGTCGAACTCCTCATCGGTATGGTCGACGGACGCGGATTCTTGCAAAGCTCCATCGAAGATCTCTCGCTCTCAGAAGGTCTTCCTCTCCCACGACTCGAGGCCGCTCGGGATCTGCTTCAAAGTTTTGACCCTGTCGGCGTCGGCAGCATCGACCTCCAAGAATGTCTCCTGCTCCAACTGCAGCGGATGGGGAAAGATCCCAGCCTCGAATCGCGCATCGTTCGCCGTCATCTCGAGGATCTGGCCATGCGACGTTATTCGGTCATCGCCAAACAACTCGGGGTCGAGCCCGCTCAGATCGCCCAAGCCGCCGATTTCATCGCCACCCTCAACCCCCACCCCGGGCTCGCATTTTCCCAAGACCAGAACCAGTACATCACGGCCGACGTCGTCGTGCGCCGTGACCGCGGCGAGTACGTCATCGAACTCACCCGGCAGCACATCCCCCTCTTGCGGATCAGCAACACCTACAAGGATCTCATGGCGGAATCCGCCACCAGCGGCGAAGCCCGGCGCTATCTCAAGGACAAGATCCGCAGCGGCAAATTCTTCATCCGCAGCGTCCATCAACGCCAGGAAACCATCGAGCGCATCGCCCGTGAAATCGTCCAGCACCAACTCGATTTCCTCGATCACGGACCTTCCCGCCTCCGGCCCCTCAAGATGGCTCAGGTCGCCGAAACTGTCGGCGTTCACGAAACCACCGTCAGCCGCGCCGTTTCTGGAAAATACATGGCCACCCCCCAGGGAACCTTCGAGATGAAATACTTCTTCACCACGGGTTACGAAACCGAAGGCGGAGAATCGTTGAGCAACACCAGCGTCAAGAACGCTCTCTTCGAACTCGTCCGCAATGAACCCCCCGCGAAGCCTTACAGCGACCAAAAGCTGGTCGAACTCCTGCAGGCCCAAGGCATTCCCATCGCCCGGCGCACCGTCGCCAAATACCGCAACCTCCTCCACATCCTCCCCAGCAGCATGCGCCGCCGCAGTTGATCGCGCGCCATGGCACGCCGCAATCCGGGCGGTGAGCCATCCAGCGAAGCCCTCCTCCGGCTCCTCGCCGCCTTCTCCAGTCTGACTCGCCTCGCCGCGCTCCGCTCTTTACAACGGAATCAACAAAACCGGCGCAGCCCGGTCTTCGACCGCTTCGGTTTCCGATATCGTGCTGGCGCAGCCCGCCGTGAAAAGAAAGCCCGCCGCCGCAATCAGCAAAATCAAGAATCGGGGAAGCGCCTTCATGCAGGGCACTCTGCCGGATCTCCACCCGCTTGGCCAGCGAAAAAACCCAAACTTCTTACGAGGCTTGGTCCGCATTTCTTCTACCGTTTCCTCGCGAGGCGCCGCGAAGCCCTTGCTCTTACGGGCTGCCGAGCGAAGCGAGACAGTCAAGCCCCTCTGGGCTGCCCGGCGGGTGGAGCGCAGCGACAGCGCCGCCGTGGGCGGCCAAGGGGCCGCAAGCTGGGTGAGAACGCCCTTGTTCAAAGCCCGAGGCAAGCCGAAGGAAGTCAGGATGCGGCGCAACGCGCCCACAGCAGCGATGGCGCCGGAAATCGGGGGTTAGTAGTCGTCCTCGAATCCCACATTGGGCAGCGATTCCTCGACGCCCCGGATGATTTTGTCGTCCGTCTTGCGCAGTCTCCGGCACAACATTATCGCGATTGCCCGCAGAATCTTGACCGCCGCCACTGG